>NZ_JBHVOS010000002.1:0-261811 GCF_042887685.1 Oerskovia sp. NPDC057915
GACCCGCGTCGAGCGGTCGTTCGACCCGGTCGCGGGGCGCGCCCGGGGGGGCCGCGCCCGGCGGGGGGTGGGGGGGGGCGGCCCCCCCCGGGGGGGGGCCCGGCCCGCCGTCGTGCGTGGCTCGTGGGTGTCAGTACAGGTTGATCGCCAGGAGCTGGCGCGCCTTGCCGACCCGGGGGTCGGTGGGGCCGAGGATCTCGAAGTAGTCCACGAGCCGACGACGCAGCGTCTCCTTGTCCTCGGCGCTCGACCCCGGCAGCAGGTCGAGCAGCCGCCCGAACGCGTCCTCGATCTTGCCCCCGAGGACGTCCAGGTCCGCGACGTCGAGCTGCGCCTGGAGGTCGGTGGGCCGGGACGCCGCGGCGTCACGCGTGGCCTGCAGCTCCAGGTCGCGAGTACGGCGCAGCAGGCCCACCTGTGCGAGACCGGCCGTCGCGAGGTGGTCGCGCGGGTCCTGCTTGATGGCCTTCTCGTACGCCGCGACAGCCGCGTCGAAGTCGTCGCGCTCGATCGCGTCGTACGCCTCCTGGTGCAGCGGCGGCAGCTCGGGCTCGGGAACCGGGGCCTCGGCGGCCGCGTCGGCGTCCGCCGGGACGCCCTGCGCGGGCGCACGGCCCGTGACGCCGTTGCCCTCGGCGATCTGCAGCACCTGCTGCAGGACCGCGCGGACCTGGTCGCCCGCGGCCGCGCCCTGGAACAGCGGGACCGGCTGGCCCCCGACGATCGCGACGACCGTCGGGACGCTCTCGACCTGGAACGCGGCCGCGATCTGCGGGTAGGTCTGCGCGTCGACCCGGCCCAGGAGGAAGCGCCCGGCGAACTCCTCGGCGATCGCGCCGAGCTCGGTGCCGAGCTGCGCGTTCGCCTGGTCCGTCGGGATCCACAGCAGGACCACGACGGGGTACTGCGCCGAGTCCTGCACGAGCTGCGGGAACGACTCCTCGGTCACGTCGACGACGTAGCCACCGGCCTCGGGCGCGCCACCAGGAGTGCCGGGCGGAGGGGCCGTCGGACGGTTCAGGGACGACAGGTCGACGGCGCCGCGCACGTCGAAGTTCGGCTGCTGGCTCGGTTGGCTCATGGCTACATCCTATGAAGAATCCGGCCGCGTGCCGCGCGTCGGTCGACGGGCGGTACGCGGCCGGGACGTGGGCGGTGGGGCACCCGGGATCCGGAGCGCCCCGAGGGGGTCAGGAGGTCGCGACGGACGTCGCGACGTTCTCCATGCCGAGCATCTGGACGCCGGTCGTCGCACCCGCGGGCGGGATGTACATCGCGACCATGGTCGTGTAGCCGACGTTGAGCTTGTTCGTCGGCTCGCTCGCCCCGAAGAGCGCCTTCTCGGTGTCCGACCCGGGGGCGATCTTGCCGCCCTCCTCGATCGTCCGCGTCTCGAGAGCGGTCAGGCCGGCCATGACCATCGCACCGCCGTCGGCCGTGCGCACCGCGCGCGCCTGGTCGGGCGTGGGCGTGAACGTCATGGTCAACGAACCCTCTGCCTTGCTCAGCTCGGCCATCTGCACGGTCGCGTTGTTCGCGACCCACGCACGCAGCGGGTCGTCGGCGAACGACCCGGCGTACGCGGAGCCCGCCCCGAGCGTCAGGACGTCCGCGTACTGCGCCACGGCGTCCGCGGGGGTCATGAGGAGCGACGGGTCGTCCATCGGGACCGACTCGCTGCCCACGGCAGGTCCCGCGAACGCGGGCAGGGTCGCGCTCGGGAACAGCCTGACCCAGGCCCACAGCTTGTACGGGTCGCGGGCCGCCGTCTGCTCGTAGGCGAGCAGACGCGGGGACTGGAGGTCCTCGGGCTGGACGGTCACGGCGTAGGCCTGACGGGGCCAGGTGTCCGTCGTCGTGATGATGTCCTGCTGGACGTCGGTCGGCAGCTTCGTGACCAGGTTCTGGTCGCCCCGCGTCGCGGCGACCGCGAGCTGGCTCGTCCGGAGCGAGAGCGCCGGACCGGCGAGGCGGCTGCCGAGCGGGGCGGCGTCGTTGGTCGCGGCCGCCTCGTCGAGCGTGGTGCCGACCGCGGTGCGGACCTCGGCCATCTGGTCGGCCGTCAGTGCGGGGACCGCCTCGGTGGGCGTCGGGTCCGGGTCTGCTGCGGGCACGGGTGAGGCGCAGCCTGCGAGCAGGATCGCCCCTGCGACGGCACCTGCTACGGCGGCCGTGCGGGTCACGGAGCGGCGGGGTGTGCGCTTGCTCATCGGTCTCCTCCGGTCGTGTCGGGGGTCTGGGTCTGGTCGTCGTCGCCCGACGTGGGCGGGGCAGCCTTCGTCTGGCCGAAGCCCCACGCCTGGCGCCAGGCGTCGGCGCGGGCTGCCGAGCCGCCGTCTGCGCCTGCCTGCGGGTCGGCGGTCGGGGCGGGGACGACGGGCTGGGCGGCGGTGGCGTTCCTCTGCCTGCCGGGCACGACCGGGATCTGCCCTGTCAGCCATCGGTTGCGGGGGCGCTGCGCGCGCGCTTCCTCCTGGGCTGCGTTCTCGGCCTCGATGCGCTCCCTCTCGGCCCGCTCCCGCAGCTCGCGGCGGGTGAGCGTGGAGGTCGCGCCGGTCTGCGTCGGGGGTTCCTGCGTCGCCGATCCTGCGCCACGGTCTCCGGCGGCGGGGTCGGTCGGTGCTGCGGCGCCGGTCGGAGCCGCGCCCTCGTCCGTGCTCCGTGCGTCGCGCGTGCCGCCCGAGCGCTTCGGGGTGCGCCGGGAGGGGTCGTCGCCCTTCTTGCGGTTCACGAACGAGAGGACGCCGATCGCGAGCCCGGCGAGCAGGAGCAGGGTGCCGCCGGCGATCCCCGGCCACTGCCACGGGGTCGAGACCTCACGGGCCCAGGTCAGGGTCACGACGGGCGTGGCAGGGTCCTCACCCGTGCCTGCGGCGAGCAGGCTCCAGCGGCCCGGTCGGTCGGACCATCGCAGGCTGACCTCGCCCGCACCCGCCGACTCGGCGAACCACATGTCGGAGCCGGCCGGGTCCACGCCGACGACCGGCGCCGGAGCGGCTTCGGTCGTCGCGGCGTCGCCCTCCGCGGGAGCCTCGCCCTCCGCGGGAGCCTCGCCCTCGGCCGGGGTCTCCTCCGCCGGAGGCGGCGCGGCGACCGACCTGGTCGAGAGCGTCTCCCAGTCCGTGAGCCCGGTGACGACCGTGTGGGCGTCCGCACCGACCCATCCCTCGACGTCGACGTCACGACCGATCACGAGCGTGACGGGCTTGTCGTCCGAGGTCTTCGCCGTGACGGTCACGTCACCCGCGACCATGTCGAGGACGCCAGGCTCGGAGACGACGAGGGGCGAGGAGCCGTCGGCGGGGGTCGTGGCGACCACCGTCTCGCTCTCTCGCCAGATCGTCGCCGAGGCGACCCCCGTGCCGATCCCCACCAGGCCGAGCACGATCAGGCCGGCGGCCAGGATTCGTTGAAGCACCGAGTTTTCCCTTCGTCATGGACAATCCACAATAGAGGCGAACGAGCGCCGGATTCGAAAGTTCGCCGGATGGCGACGATCGCCGCAGACTCTTCACGAACCCCTCGCGTCACCCTGACGGTACCCATTCCGGGTATTCAGGACACAGCCGGGCCACGTATCCTGGTGGACGATCCACAGGTCGGGCTGCCGGTGACGCGCCGGCACTCATCCCCCGACACCCATGCTGGCGTGGACCAGCCCAAGGCGGAAGGTCGACCCGTGTCCGACGAACGCACACTGTTCCCCATCACCATGCGCGGATACGACCGCATCATGGTGGAAGGCCAGCTGGCCAAGCTCGAGAAGGACCTCGAGGACTCCCGGCACCGAGCGGAGGCCGCTGACGCACGGGCCGTGCAGCTCACGTCGGACCTCCAGGACGCGCAGCGCCAGCTGCGCGAGACCGACCGTCCGTCGTACGCCGGGCTGGGGTCACGCATCGAGCAGCTCCTCCGTTCGGCCGAGGAGCAGTCCGCGGACATCCTGGCCCAGGCCAACGCGCAGGCCGTCGACATCATGTCCCGCGCCAAGGTCGCCGGCGGCCAGATCCGCTCGCGTGCCGAGAACGAGGTCGCGGAGCTCCTCTCGAACGCGCGCCGCGAGGCCGAGGAGATCCGGTCGACCGCCGCCGCGGAGACCGAGAGCACCCTGGTGGGCGCCCAGCGCCGCGCCGAGGAGTTCGTCGGCTCGGCCGAGCGCGAGGCCGCCCGCATCCAGAGCGCGCTGAACACCGAGGAGAGCGAGCGTCGCTCGAGCCTCGAGCGCGAGCTCGGCACGCTGCGCGCCCAGACCGAGCGCGAGACGACCGAGCTGCGCGTCGCGACCGAGCGCGAGACCGCGGAGCTCCGCGCCCGGGTCTCTGCCGAGACCGCGGCGATGCGTGAGGCTGCCGAGCGTGAGACGACCGAGCTGCGCGAGACGACGCGCCGCGAGGCCGAGCGCCAGGTCGCCGAGGCCAAGCGCGCCGCGTCCGAGGCCGCGAACGCCGTGACGTCGGAGATGGAGGAGCTGCGCGAGAAGGCGCGGACCGCCCTCGCCGAGGCCGAGCTCGACATCGCCCGCCGCCGCGAGGAGGCCGAGCTCGAGAGCGCTGCGCGTCACCAGGTCGCCAAGGAGGAGACCGAGAAGCTCGTCACGACCGCCGAGTCGCACGCGTCCGACGCCGAGGCCCGCGTGGTCGCCGCGCTCGAGCAGGCCGAGAAGGTCCGCACCGAGTCCGACGAGTACGTCAAGGAGGTCATCGCGACCGCGCGCCACAACGCGGACCGCGTGGTCGCCGAGGCCCGCGAGTTCGCCGAGCAGACGGTCGGGGACGCCAAGGCGGAGGCCGAGCAGCAGCGTGCTGCCGCCCAGCGCCAGCTCGAGGACCTCACGCGCCAGCACGAGTCGATCAACACCTACCTCGACGAGCTGCGTGGGCTCCTGGGCGACAGCGACGCAGGAGCGGCCAAGGCGAAGGCCGCGGCTCCGGCCGCGATCGCGGGCACTCCCGCGCAGCGGGCACGCGCCGCCAACCTCATGACCGCCGAGTTCCCGCAGGTCGAGGCCGCGGAGCCCGACGCCGAGTCGGCCCGCACGGCCGACGAGCCCGAGGCTCCGGCCCGGACCAAGGGCTGACGAGATGACGACCGACGGCGACGGCACGGGACGCACGGCTCCCGGGTCGTCGCCGTCGCCGCGTCCGGAGGTGCCAGGGGGCACGGGGGGCGGTCCCGGCGCGCCGTCCGTCCGCGGGACCGACCAGCCCGACGACGTCGCCGCCTGGCGCGCTCAGCGCACCGAGGCGGCGGCGCACCAGGCGGCCGAGCTCGAGCGGCGCCGTGCCCAGGAGTCCGCCGAGGCGGCGGTCCTGCTGCGCGAGTTCGTCGCCGAGGCCGGGCGCCGCGGCATCGCACCCGTGCCGCTGCAGGCGCGCTCGTACGCCGGCGACGCCACGTACCGGACGCGCACGCTCGGCTGGTACCTGCGCAAGAACCGGACGCTCGCGGTCGGCACGGACGGCGCGTTCTACGTCCTGAGTGTCCCGGGCGGGCTCTCGGCGCGGCTGCGCGGCGCCGTCCTCACGCCCTCGGACCCGCCGATCGTGCTCGGCAAGGGCGGCCGCGACGGCGAGTCGATCTCGCTCGCCGACGCCATCGCGCTGGTCCTCGAACGCGGCTGAGCCGCGCTGGTCCTCGAGCGCGGCTGAGCCGCGTCGCCGGTCGGCGTCACCCCTTGGCGGTGGCCCAGAGGTCCCCGAGGGCGTTCGCGACCGCTGCCGGCTCCTCGACGGCACTCATGTGACCGGCGGACTGCACCAGGACGAGCGAGGTGCCGCGGGCGGCCGCGACCATGTGCTCGGCCGCCTCGACGGGTGTGAGGGTGTCCTCCTCGCCCACGACCACGGTGACCGGGCCCGCGAAGCCGGCCAGGACCTCGGTGCGGTCCGGGCGGGCGGCCATGGCGCGCTGGGCCCACGCGACGCCGTCGGGCCGCTGGGAACGGATCCACTCCTCGAGGCGAGCCGTCAGCGCGGGGCGCGCGACCTTGCTCGTCGCCCCGAGGAGCGCGCCCGGCATGCCGAGCACGGCGTCCACCGTCGCGCTGCTCGTGACGGCCTCGGCGATGCGGAGTCGGTTGGCCCGCGCCTCGTCCGTGTCGGCCGTGGACTTGGTGTCGACGAGGCCCAGGGCGACGGTGAAGTCGGGGTGCCTCTCGGCGGCCGCGAGCGCGACGTAGCCGCCCATCGACATCCCGACGACGACGGCCCGCTCGACCCCCGCGGCGCGTGCCGCGGCCACCACGCCGTCCGCCGCGGACTCGATCGACGCGGGCTCGGCGCCGAGCGGGCTCTGCCCCGCACCGGGGAGGTCGACCGCGAGGACCGTGGCACCGTTCGGCAGGGCGGCGGCGACGTCGAGCCACATGCGGTGGTCGAACGGGAAGCCGTGCACGAGCAGCACGGGCAGGCCGTGCCCGTGGCGCAGCGTGTGGAGGGCGAGGTCTCGGTCGGTCGTGGTCATGGTTCCTGTCCCGTCGTCGATGGCTGGACGTGCGTTCTGCTGGCGTCGTAGGTGGCCTGGTCGGTGGCCTCGGTGTCGGTCCCGGTCTCGGTCGCCGCGTCCCACGTCGTGGGCAGCGGCACCGGGAACCCGGGCAGGACGTGCGCGACGATCTCGTCGAGCACGCGCCGGACCGACGGCTCCCCGACCCACAGGTGCTTGGCGCCCTCGACCGCGATGACCTCGGCCTGGGGCACGCGCGCGAACCGGCGGCGCGCCTCGTCGGGGCGCAGGTAGTCGTCGAGCTCGGGCACGAGCACCACGAGCGGCTTGCCGAACGCCGCCCAGCGGTCCAGGTCGTCGTCGGTCGCGCGGTGCAGGGGCGGGGAGAGCAGGATCGCGCCCTCGATGCCCGGGTCTGTGCCGTGCTTGAGCGCGATCTCGGTCCCGAACGACCACCCCACGAGCCACCGGTTCGGCAGGTCGTGGAACTCGGCGAGCTCGATCGCGGCGGCGACGTCGAAGCGTTCGGCCTCGCCGCCGTCGAACGCGCCCTCGCTCGTCCCGCGCGGGGACGACGTCCCCCGGGTGTTGAAGCGCAGCACCGCGAGGTCGGCGAGCGCCGGGAGGCGCCAGGCGGCCTTGCGGTAGACGTGGGAGTCCATGTAGCCGCCGTGCGTGGGCAGCGGGTGCAGCGTGATCAAGGTGCCCGACGGCGCCGCGTGCGCCGGGAGCGCGAGCTCGCCCACGAGGGTCAGGCCGTCAGCGGTGTGCAGCTCGACGTCCTCGCGGCGGGCCGGCAGGACCGTGAGCGAACGGATCGGGGCGCCGTGCTCGGCGGGCTTGCCCTCGGGGGCCGTGGGAACGGGCGCCTGCGGACCGGGCGCGGCGACGGCCGGGGCGGCGGACTGGTCCGCGGGCTGGTCCGCGGCCTGCGCTGCGGACTGGACTGCGGCCTGGTCTGCGACCGGGGCGGCGGGCTCGTCGGGGTGGTCGGTCGCGGGGGTGGGGCGGTGCGCGTTCATCACGCCGAGCCTAGCTGGCGGGCCGTGCCGCGCGAGACGGGCGGTCCGGTACGAGACGGGTGCCCGCGCCGGTGACGGGGGCACCCGTCTCGTACCGGACCACCCGTCTCGTGCACGCGTCAGCGGCGACGTTCGCGGGCCGACCAGCAGCCCGAGTGCCAGTGCCGACGATCCTCGAGGGCCGAGGCCGCACCGAACATCGAGTCGTTCGCCCACGCGACGACGTGGCTCGTGCCCGCCGGGATGGTCTGCCTGCACCCCGGGCACACGTAGGCCTTGTCACCCGAGCGCACCGTGCGGACCGACCACTCGCCGTCGGCCCCCGACTCCGAGCGCAGCCCGCCGAGGGCACGGCCCAGGTCGAGCGGGGCGGGTTCTGCCCCCCAGGGGCGGCGACGGGAGGGACGCTTCGACGGCATCCGTCCATTGTCCCTGCTCGAGGCCTACGGGGCTCCCCTCCCAGCGGCCTCCCAGAGAGTGCCGCTAGAGTTACGGGGCCTGCAACCCGTGCTCGGCGACGTGCTCGCCACCGGTCGTGCGCGGACACCCCCGAACGAAGGATCCCTGTGAAGCTCCGTACCTCCCGCGGCCTCGTCGCGATCGCCCTGGGGACCGCCCTGGTCCTCTCCGGCTGCGCGAGCGGCAACGACGGCGGCGCCAGCCCGTCGCCCTCCGACGCCGCCGCCACCGACATTCCGACGCCCTCCGCAGAGGACATCGCGGCGCTCGAGGCCGTCAAGGTCACCGGAGACGCGGGCGCCGAGCCCACCGTGGAGTTCACGACGCCGTTCACGGTCTCGGCGGCGACCGCGCGGTCGATCGACGAGGGCGACGGTGACCCCATCGCCAAGGGTCAGCAGATCTCGATGCAGTCCGCGGCCTTCCTCGGGACCGACGGCAGCAAGGCGATGTCGACCTGGGACTCGAACAGCCCCGAGCAGCTCGTCCTGGACGACAACCTGTACCCGCAGCTGCTCGACGTCCTCGTCGGCAAGAAGGTCGGGACGCGCTTCCTCTTCGCCGCCCCCATGAACGACGGCTCGGGCACGCTCGTGACCGTCGCCGAGGTCGTCGAGACCAAGGACGTGCCGGACCCGGCCGACGTGCCGACCCGCGCCGAGGGCGAGGCCGTGACCCCGGCCGACGGGCTCCCCGTCGTCACGCTCGACGACACGGGCAAGCCGAGCATCACGGTCCCCGAGGGCTACACGGCGCCGACCGACCTCGTCGTCCAGCCCCTCATCAAGGGCACCGGCCCGGAGGTGACCGCTGACCAGACGATCATCGCGAACTACACCGGGTGGAAGCTCGACGGCACGCAGTTCGACTCCTCGTGGGACCGCGGCACGCCGGCCACCTTCCCCCTGACCGGCGTGATCGCCGGCTGGACGCAGGGACTCGCCGGCCAGACCGTCGGCAGCCAGGTGCTGCTCGTCATCCCGCCGTCGCTCGGCTACGGCGCCTCTGAGGGCCACGAGCTGCAGAACGAGACCCTCGTCTTCGTCGTGGACATCCTCGCGGCGTACTGAGCCTCCTGAGCCTCACCGAAGGGCCGTCTCCCGTTCACGGGGGGCGGCCCTTCTCGTGTGCTGGACCGTGCCGTCCTGCGGCCGACGCTCGGCGGGCCGACCCCCAGGTTCAGCACCTAGGCTCTGCGCATGAGCACAGAGCGCGAAGTCATGACGTGGGACCTGTTCGGCACCGCGTCCCGAGAGCTGGCCGAGCAGGTGGTGGCCGGCGGCTTCCTGCCCGACGTCGTGATCGCGATCGCCCGCGGCGGTCTCCTGCCCGGTGGGGCCGTGGCGTACGCCCTGGGGACCAAGGGCGTGGGGACGCTCAACGTCGAGTTCTACACGGACATCGGCCAGACGCTCGCCGACCCTCGCGTCCTGCCCCCGCTCATGGACACGTCCGAGCTCCCGGGGTCGAAGGTCCTCGTGGTCGACGACGTCGCGGACTCGGGCCGCACCCTCGCCCTGGTCATGGGCATGCTCGCCGAGCACGGCACCGAGGCACGCTCCGCGGTGCTCTACACCAAGCCGCGCACGATCATCCAGCCGGACTTCGCCTGGAAGGAGACCGACCTGTGGATCACGTTCCCGTGGTCGGCCGAGCCCCCGGTCGAGGGCGCGATGTCGAGGCCCAACGACTGAGATCCTCCCCGGACGCACGACCGACGCCCCGCCGCTCCTTCGAGGAGCAGCGGGGCGTCGGTCGTTTCGAGGGATGCCGTGGCGGTGTCAGCGCGGGCTCACGCGAGCGCTGACCCGACGGTCAGGTCGCCGGGGTCAGAAGTCCCAGTCGTCGTCCTCGGTGTTCACGGCCTTGCCGATCACGTAGGACGAGCCCGAGCCGGAGAAGAAGTCGTGGTTCTCGTCGGCGTTCGGAGACAGCGCGGACAGGATCGCCGGGTTGACGTCGGTCTCGTCCTTGGGGAACAGCGCCTCGTAGCCCAGGTTCATGAGGGCCTTGTTGGCGTTGTAGCGCAGGAACTTCTTGACGTCCTCGGTCAGGCCGACGCCGTCGTAGAGGTCGGCGGTGTACTGGACCTCGTTCTCGTAGAGCTCGAAGAGGAGCTCGTACGTGTAGGCCTTCATCTCGTCGCGCTCCTCGGGGCTGAGCTTCTCGAGCCCCTTCTGGAACTTGTAGCCGATGTAGTACCCGTGCACGGCCTCGTCGCGGATGATGAGGCGGATCAGGTCAGCGGTGTTCGTGAGCTTGGCCCGGCTCGACCAGTACATCGGGAGGTAGAAGCCCGAGTAGAACAGGAAGGACTCGAGGAGCGTGCTCGCGACCTTGCGCTTGAGCGGCGAGTCGCCCTTGTAGTACTCCATGACGATCTCGGCCTTGCGCTGGAGGTTGGGGTTCTCCTCCGACCAGCGGAACGCCTCGTCGATCTCGCGCGTCGAGCACAGCGTCGAGAAGATCGACGAGTAGCTCTTGGCGTGCACGGACTCCATGAAGGCGATGTTGGTGTACACGGCCTCCTCGTGCGGGGTGATCGCGTCCGGGATGAGCGACACGGCCCCCACGGTGCCCTGGATGGTGTCCAGGAGCGTGAGGCCGGTGAAGACGCGCATCGTGAGCGTCTTCTCCTCCTCGGTGAGCGTGGCCCAGCTCTGGATGTCGTTCGAGACCGGGACCTTCTCGGGGAGCCAGAAGTTCCCGACGAGCCGGTCCCAGACCTCGGCGTCCTTGTCGTCCTCGAGACGGTTCCAGTTGATCGCGGACACGCGATCGATGAGCTTGAGCTTCCCAGTGGGTGACATGTCGTTCTTCTTCTTTCTCAGCACGGTGCCAGCGACGAGACGAGAGGTCCTGCGGGCGGCGGGAGCGGGAGGGGCGCCGGTCGTGGTCGGGCCTGGCGGGGGCCGCGAGGCACGAGCGGTCCGGGTAGACCGGCGCCCCTCCCGTGGACGTCGCCGTCAGGCGACGAGGACGATCACAGCATGCAGGAGACGCAACCCTCGACCTCGGTCCCCTCGAGCGCGAGCTGACGCAGGCGGATGTAGTACAGGGTCTTGATGCCCTTGCGCCATGCGTAGATCTGCGCACGGTTGACGTCGCGCGTCGTCGCGGTGTCCTTGAAGAACAGCGTGAGGCTCAGCCCCTGGTCCACGTGCTGCGTCGCCGCGGCGTACGTGTCGATGATCTTCTCGTAGCCGATCTCGTACGCGTCCTGGTAGTACTCCAGGTTGTCGTTCGTCAGGTAGGGCGCCGGGTAGTAGACGCGCCCGATCTTGCCCTCCTTGCGGATCTCGATCTTCGCGGCGACCGGGTGGATCGACGACGTCGAGTTGTTGATGTAGGAGATCGAACCGGTCGGCGGGACGGCCTGGAGGTTCTGGTTGTAGATGCCGTGCTCCTTGACGGACGCGGCGAGCGCCTTCCAGTCCTCCTGCGTGGGGATGTGCACGCCGGCGGTCTCGAACAGCTCCTTGACGCGGGGCGTCGCGGGTTCCCACACCTGGTTCGTGTACTTCTCGAAGTACTCGCCCGAGGCGTACGTCGAGTCCTCGAACCCGCCGAACGCGCGGCCACGCTCGATCGCGAGGCGGTTGCTCGCGGCGATCGCGTGGTAGGCCACGGTGTAGAAGTAGATGTTCGTGAAGTCGATGCCCTCTTCGGAGCCGTAGAACACGCGCTCACGTGCGAGGTAGCCGTGCAGGTTCATCTGCCCGAGGCCGATCGCGTGGCCGGACTCGTTGGCGCGCTTGATCGACGGGACGGACTCGATGCTCGTCTGGTCGGACACGGCCGTCAGGGCACGGATCGCGGTGTCGATGGTCTTGGCGAAGTCGGGCGAGTCCATCGTCTTGGCGATGTTGAGCGAGCCCAGGTTGCACGAGATGTCGCGGCCGACGTGGTCGTACGACAGGTCCTCGTTGTACGTCGAGGGCGTCGAGACCTGGAGGATCTCGGAGCACAGGTTCGAGTGGGTGATGCGTCCCTTGATGGGGTTCGCCTTGTTCACCGTGTCCTCGAACATGACGTACGGGTAGCCGGACTCGAACTGGAGCTCGGCGAGGGTCTGGAAGAACTCGCGCGCCTTGATCTTCGTCTTGCGGATGCGTGCGTCGTCGACCATCTCGTCGTACTTCTCGGAGACCGAGATGTCGGCGAAGGGCTTGCCGTAGACGCGCTCGACGTCGTACGGCGAGAAGAGGTACATGTCCTCGTTCTTCTTCGCCAGGTCGAACGTGATGTCGGGGATGACGACGCCCAGCGACAGCGTCTTGATGCGGATCTTCTCGTCGGCGTTCTCACGCTTGGTGTCGAGGAACCGCATGATGTCGGGGTGGTGCGCGTGCAGGTAGACGGCACCGGCACCCTGGCGGGCCCCGAGCTGGTTCGCGTAGGAGAAGGAGTCCTCGAGGAGCTTCATCACGGGGATGACGCCCGACGACTGGTTCTCGATGTGCTTGATCGGGGCGCCGTGCTCACGGATGTTGCTCAGGAGCAGGGCGACGCCGCCGCCACGCTTGGAGAGCTGCAGCGCGGAGTTGATGCCGCGCGCGATGGACTCCATGTTGTCCTCGATGCGCAGCAGGAAGCAGGACACGGGCTCGCCGCGCTGCGCCTTGCCGATGTTGAGGAACGTCGGGGTCGCGGGCTGGAAGCGGCCTGCGACGATCTCCTCGACGATGTCGAGCGCCGTCTGCTCGTTGCCGTCCGCGAGGCCGAGCGCGACCATGGACACGCGGTCCTCGAAGCGCTCGAGGTACCGCTTGCCGTCGAACGTCTTGAGCGTGTACGAGGTGTAGTACTTGAACGCGCCGAGGAACGTGTCGAAGCGGAACTTCTTGGAGTAGGCGAACTCGAAGAGCGACTTGACGAAGGCGCGGTCGTACTTCGCGAGGACCGCGGGGTCGTAGTACTTGTTCTCGACCAGGTAGTCGAGCTTCTCCTCGAGGCTGTGGAAGAAGACCGTGTTCTGGTTCACGTGCTGCAGGAAGTACTGGCGCGCAGCCTGGCGGTCCTTGTCGAACTGGATCTCGCCGTCGGGGCCGTACAGGTTGAGCATCGCGTTGAGTGCGTGGTAGTCGAGCTCGACCCCCGCAGCCACCGTGCTCACGCTGGAATCCGTGACTGTCGTTGCCAAAATCGTCCCAATCCGTCGCGGACGCGCTCGACGTCCTCGGCTGTTCCAAGAAGCTCGAAGGCGTACAGGTAGGGCACCTGGCACTTCGAGGAGATGATGTCGCCGGCGATGCAGTAGGCAGCGCCGAAGTTGGTGTTGCCCGCGGCGATCACGCCGCGGATCAACGACCGGTTGTGTGCGTCGTTCAAGAACTTGATGACCTGGCGGGGCACTGCCCCGCCCTCGTTGCCGCCGCCGTACGTCGGGATCATCAGGACGTACGGCTCGTCGACCCGCAGGAGCTCGTCCTTGGCTCGCAGCGGGATGCGGTGGACCGACTGGCCGCGGTCCTCGAGGCCCAGCCTCTGGACGAACCGGTGCGTGGTGTCCGAGATGCTGGAGAAGTAGACGAGCGATCCCATGTCACACCTCGCAGCGGGGACCGGTGGGACGAGCTGCTCAGGCGACGGGAGCGACCTTCGCCGCGAGAGCGTTGATCTGGTCGGGGCGGAAGCCCGACCAGTGGTCGTCGCCCGCGATGACGACGGGTGCCTGCAGGTAGCCGAGGCCGCGGACCAGCTCGAGCGCCTCGGCGTCCTGGCTGATGTCGACGACCGAGTACTCGATGCCCTTCTTGTCGAGGGCGCGGTAGGTCGCGTCGCACTGAACGCAAGCCGGCTTGCTGTAGACCGTGATGCTCATCTGGTCAGTCTCCTCGTGTAGGGGATCGGTCTTCCACGGGTCTCAGGTCGACTCCGCGAAGGGTCCTGACCTCGAAGAACACTGGTGGAACTACGATCGTGTGATGTGCCCGAGGAGATGTGCGCTCCCTGGTGCTGACCACTATACCTAGTGGGCGGGCTCCGCGCTCGGCACTAGATGTCGTGGTCGGGTGATTCCTGTCGCCTCATCCTCGGGGCCTTCCGGAGTGTGCTACAAGCACGGATCCATCCTCCCAGGAGGCACTGACAGGACCTGCGTGACGCCGTCGTCCACCGCCCGCGCGCACCGCGATCCGCACGCTCTCGCGGCCCCGGCGACTTCTCCACAGGCTGTGGAGGATCGTCGTCCACACGCTGTGGGGAGTCGGGCAGGCCTCGCGGTCGGGTCTCGAGGCTCGACGAAGGCCCCCGGCACGCGCCGAGGAGGACGCCGCGAAGCGGACAAGCCGGGCAGAAAATTCTCAGGTGTGTCGTGTCCGCTCGGCGTGTCGCGCGGAACCGGTCGGGCTGCGACAAAGATCACCGGTGCCCTGTCAGCACCCCGGGGCGCCGACGGGCCCAGACGCGCCGAGGCGTTCCTGGGGCGCACAGCGCGACGTCCGGGCCTCCCTCCCTCAGGAAGGCCCGGACGTCGTGGTCGGGACGCGGCGACGGTGTCAGACCTCGTCGACCCCGGGCAGCACCGACGTCGTCGCGAGCCGGCGGTACCAGTGGGCCGAGTCCTTCCAGGTCCGGGCGAGCGTGTCGTAGTCGACCCGGATGATCCCGAAGCGGCGGTCGTAGCCGTAGCCCCACTCGAAGTTGTCGAGCAGCGACCACGCGAAGTACCCGCGCACGTCGGCGCCGGCGTCGATCGCGGCCCCGACAGCGTCGACGTGGTCGCGCAGGTACGCCACGCGGCGGTCGTCGTGGACCCGGGCGGTCCCGTCGGCGTCGACGCTCACCTCGTCGTCGAAGGCCGCGCCGTTCTCGGTGACCATGAGCGGCTGGTCGGGGTAGGCCTGGTGCACCGCGAGCAGCAGCTCGGTCATGCCGGCGGGCTCGATGTTCCAGCCCATCGCGGTGTAGGGGCCGGGCTGCTGGACGAACTCGACGTCGTCGACCCCGATCCACGGGCTGTGGCTCGAGGCGCCGTGGCCGTCGCTCTCCGAGCGCTCGCCGTCGCCGGAGAAGTGCCGGACGCGCACGGTCGAGTAGTAGTTGACGCCGAGGATCGACAACGGCTGGTGCACGAGCTCGAGGTCGCCGTCCTGGACGAACGACCAGTCGGTGACGTGCGCGGTGTCGGCGAGCAGGTCCGCGGGGTAGGCGCCGTCGAGCAGCGGGCCGAGGAAGGCCCGGTTGGCGAGCGCGTCGATCTTCCGCACGGCGTCGAGGTCGGCGTCCGAGGTGGGGTCGTCGGGCCGGATGACGTGCAGGTTGAGGGTCACCGAGGTCTTGGCGTCCTCTCCCAGCTCGTCGCGGATCGCACGGCACGCGAGCCCGTGGGCGAGGTTGAGGTGGTGCACGGCCGCGAGCGCCGCGACGGGCTCGGTGCGGCCGGGCGCGTGCACGCCCGAGCCGTAGCCGAGGTAGGCGGAGCACCAGGGCTCGTTGAGCGTGGTCCACACGTCGATGCGGTCGCCGAGCTCGCGGGCCATGCGGCGCGCGTACTCCGCGAACGCGTGGGCGGTCTCGCGGTCGGCCCAGCCGCCGCGGTCCTCGAGCTCCTGCGGGAGGTCCCAGTGGTAGAGCGTCACGACGGGCTTGACCCCGGCCTCGAGGAGCGCGTCGACGAGCCGCGAGTAGAACGCGATGCCCTCGGGGTTGAACTCCCCCGTCCCGCCGGGCTGGACGCGCGACCAGGAGATGGAGAAGCGGTAGGCGCCGAGCCCGAGGTCCTTGATGTGCTGCACGTCCTCGGCCCACCGGTGGTAGTGGTCGTCGGCGACGTCGCCGGTGTCACCGTTGAGGGTGCGGCCGGGGGTGTGCGAGTAGGTGTCCCAGATGGAGGGGCCGCGTCCGCCCTCGGTGGCGGCACCCTCGATCTGGTAGGCGGCGGTGGCAGACCCCCAGAGGAAGTCGGTCGGGAAGGTGCGGGGCGCGGGGGCCTGCGCGGGGTCGGCATGGGTGGCGACGGTGCTCACGGTGTTCCTTCGGTGTTCTCGGGTGGTCGAGCCCTCCGCATGGAAGCGCTCTCACGTATCGATTCGATCAGCGTACCCACGCGGCCGGGTGACGTCGAGGGCGAGTGGTGGGCTGCGTCGTCGGGCAGGGAGATCTCCCCGCCCGACGACGCCGCTCACCACCCCCTCGCGCTCCCCCGCCGCGTGGCGCGGGACAGGCCTCAGACGGACAGCTCGACGCTGCCCGCGCCCTGCGCCCCGACCATCTGGTCACCGAGCTGCACGGCCCACGGTGCGCGGGCGTCGTCCGAGGTGACCGTGACCCGCGATCCCTCACGGACCGTGCGGAACGTCGTGGCCGCTCCCGCCTCGGACGGGACCGTGGTCGTCGAGTCGTGGCCGTCTTCCAGCTCGAACAGGCGCAGGGTCACGCCGTCCGCCCACTCGTAGTCCGGACGGTCGGTGCGCGCACCGACCGGCAGCACCGTGCCCGGGCGGACCAGGAGCGGCAGCGAGTCGAAGCCGTGGCGCTCCGTCACCCAGCCCGGACCCGAGACGGAGCGCCCGTCGAGCAGGTTCGTCCAGCGCCCCTCCGGGACGTAGTACTCGACGTCGCCCTCGGCCGTGAAGACCGGCGCGACGAGCAACGAGCCGCCCAGCATGTACTGGGTGTCGACGCCGAATCCGCCACGGTCCTCGGGGAACTCGAGCACCATGGGCCGCATCATCGAGATCCCGTCCCGGTGCGCCACCTCCGCGGCCCCCGCCAGGTACGGCATGAGCGAGAGCTTGAGACGCGTGAACCGCCGCGTGACGTCGACCGCCTCCTCGTCGAACGCCCACGGCACGCGCACCGAGTCCGAGCCGTGCAAACGGCTGTGCGAGGACAGCAGACCGAACGCGAGCCACCGCTTGAAGACCCCCGGGTCCGGGACCCCCTCGAAGCCACCGATGTCATGGCTCCAGTACCCGAAGCCGGACATCGCGAGCGAGAGCCCGCCACGGAGCGACTCGGCCATCGACGCGTACGTCGAGTCGCAGTCGCCACCCCAGTGGACGGGCAGCTGCTGGCCGCCCGCGGTCGCCGACCGTGCGAACAGGACCGCGTCCCCCTCGCCCCGCTCACGCTCGAGGAGCCGGAAGACGGCCTCGTTGTAGAGCTGCGCGTAGTAGTTGTGCATCTTCGCGGGGTCCGAACCGTCCGACCACACGACGTCGTCCACCGGGATGCGCTCGCCGAAGTCGGTCTTGAAGCAGTCGACCCCCTGGTCGAGCAGACCCTTGAGCTTGCCCAGGTACCACTCGGTCGCGTCGGGGTTCGTGAAGTCGACCAGGCCCATGCCCGCCTGCCACTTGTCCCACTGCCAGACGCCGCCGTCGGTCGTGCGGAGCAGGTACCCCGCCTCCCGGGCCTCCTCGAACAGCGGCGACCGCTGCGCGACGTACGGGTTGATCCACACGCAGATCTTGAGGCCCTTGTCCTTCAGCCGGCCCAGCATGCCCTCGGGGTCCGGGAACGTGCGCGGGTCCCACTCGAAGTCGACCCACTGGTACTCGCGCATCCAGAAGCAGTCGAAGTGGAAGACCGACAGCGGCAGGTCCCGCTCGGCCATGCCGTCGATGAACCCGCTCACGGTCTGCTCGTCGTAGCTCGTCGTGAAGGACGTCGTGAGCCACAGCCCGAACGACCAGCCCGGGACACGCGCAGGGCGACCCGTCAGCGCGGTGTAGCGCGTCAGGACCTCCTTGGGCGTGGGCCCGGCGACCAGGTAGTACTGGAGCGACTGCCCCTCGACCGAGAACTGCGCCCGGGTGTTGATCTCGGAGGCGACCTCGAACGACACGAGCTCGGGGTGGTCGACGAACACGCCGTACCCGCGGCTGCTCACGTAGAACGGCACGTTCTTGTACGCCTGCTCGCTCGACGTCCCGCCGTCGGCGTTCCAGATGTCGACCGCCTGCCCGTTCTTGACGAACGGCCCGAACCGCTCCCCCAGCCCGTACAGCTGCTCGCCCGGCGCGAGGCTCAGCTGCTCGTGCACGAAGTGCGCTCCCCCGTGCGCGGCGTCGGCCTGGACCGCACCCACGGCCTTGTGCAGGCTCGACGTCACGACCTGCCCGTCCTGCTCGACGTCGACGCGCCAGCCGCCGTCCCGGTGCACCCGCACCGCGAGCGGCCCCGAACGCAGCACGCCCGCGGCCTCGTCGACCGAGATCTCGGGCCGGAAGCCCTCCTCGCGGTGGAGCTCGAAGTGCGGGCCCCGCCGCGCCGCGCCGCTCAGGTGCTCGATCCGCACGCCGATCACGCCCGGGGCGGGCGACGAGTACGTGACCGTCAGGAGCGGCCGGTTGAGCGTGTCGCCACGACGCCGGATCACGGCGGTCGGTGCGTACACCGTCATCGTGCCCGCCGCAGGGTCCGCGCGGACGTCGTCGACCTGGGCCGGGTGGAGCGGCGAGAAGCCGTCGCGGACCTGCCAGTAGCCGTCGGTGAACTTCATGGGTGCTCGGTTCCTTCGAAGGTAGGTGCGATCACTTCACGGCGCCGGCCGTGACGCCTCGCGTCAGGGTGCGCTGGAAGATCAGGAAGAAGATGACGGCGGGGACGAGCGAGACCAGCGCGCCCGCGTTGGTCGTCGTGGCGTCCATCATCCGGTCGCCCTGGAGCGAGGCCAGCGCGATCGGGATCGTCTGCGTCGCGTTGGTCGTCAGCATGACCAGCGGGATGAAGAACTCGTTCCAGGTCCAGATGAAGAAGAAGATCATCAGGACCGAGAGCGTCGGGCGCACGACCGGGAAGACGATCTTCCACAGGATCTGCCAGCGCGTGGCACCGTCGAGCGCCGCGGCCTCCAGCAGGGCGGGCGGGAACGTACCCAGCACCGACGACAGGAGGTACGTGCCGAACGCCGACTGGATGACCGTGAAGATGATGATCACGGACCACTGGGAGTTCGACAGGCCGACCTGCTGCGCCATGGTGAACAGCGGGTAGACCAGGGCCTCCTGCGGCAGCATGTTCGCGAGGAGGAACAGCATGATGATCCACAGGCGTCCCTTGACCTTCCCGACGCCGATCGCGTAGGCGTTCAGCAGCGAGAGCAGCGTGCCGCCGATCGCCACGGCGCTCGAGATCCAGATCGAGTTGAGCAGCTTCTGCGGGAAGTCGACCCGCTCCCAGAACGCCACGACACCGTCGAGGTACAGGTGCGAGGGCCAGCTCAGCGGACCGTCCTGCGAGTACTCCGCGGGTGACTTGAACGCGTTGAGGAGCATGATCACGAACGGTGCGAGCATCAGCAGGGCGAACAGCGCGGCCGCCGCGAGCACGAACCAGCGGCCGATCCCCCGACGGTGACGCTGGTCGGGTCGGGTGGACCGGAGGACCTGGTCCCCCGTGGACTCGTCGACGGACGGGGACAACGTGTCGGTGGCCATCAGCGGCCTCCTTCTTCACGGCGCTCGGCGCGGGCCTGCAGGGCGAGGATGACGAGAGCGACCAGGACGATCACCAGCGTCAGGACGGTCGCCACGGCGGCGCCGTATCCGACCTTCGACTTGTCGAAGAAGTTGAGGTACGAGTAGTAGCTGGGCACGAGCGTCGAGCTCTCGGGGCCGCCGCGGGTCAGCACGTAGATCGGGCCGAAGACCTTGAGCGCCGCGACCGTGCAGGTCAGGACCACCACGAACGTCTCGGGGCGGATCTGCGGCATCGTGATCGCGCCGAACCTGCGCCACCACCCGGCGCCGTCGAGCTCGGCAGCCTCGTACAGCTCGGGGTCGACCCGCTGGAGCGCCGACATGAAGATCACGACCGGGTAGCCGATCTGGACCCACACCAGGACGGCCATGACCGTGGGCAGCGCCGTGGTCGTGGACCCGAGCCAGTTGGGCGGGTTCTCGAACCCGATCGAGCGCAGGACCACGTTGAGCGCACCGGTCTGGGAGTTGAGGATCCAGTTCCACAGCACGCCCGCGACCGCGACCGGCAGGATCTGCGGCAGGTAGTACGTGGCGCGCAGGAAGGCCGCGACGCCACCGCCGAACCGGCGACCGAGGTAGTCGAACAGGACGGCCGCCAGCACGAGCCCGATGAGCGTCGGGACCACGACCATCGCGAGGATCATCGCGACCGAGTTCCGGAACGAGGTCCAGAACTGCTCGTCGGCCAGGAGAGCGGTGTAGTTGTCGAGCCCCACGAACTTCTTCGGGGCCATGCCGCCCTTCCACTTGAAGAGGCTGTAGTACACGTTCGTGGCGAACGGGATCAGGATGACCACCGTGAAGGCGACCGCTCCCGGGATCAGGTACGGCAGGTACCCCACCCAGCGGGGTCTGCTGCGCCGCGAGCGCGCGGCTCGTGCTCGCTCGACCGCGGGGGTCGGCGTCTTGACAGTGCTCATGGTCTTTCCTCGTCGTCGGTGTCCTCGGTCCCGGTGGGCGGGCGGTCGCCCGCCCACCGGGACCACTGCGCTGCGGATCAGCCCTCGAGCAGGTCCGCCTTGCCCTCCTCGTACGGGCCGGACAGGCCGTCGAGGACCTCGGCAGGGGTCTTGGACTTGTTGACGAGCGACTGGAGCTGGCTCACGAGCACGTCGTAGTAGCCCGCGACGGGCCAGTCGGGGTAGAACGCGAGGCCGTCGGCGGCCAGGATGTCGTTGAAGTTCTGCGTCAGGGCCTTGGTGCGCTCGTCCGTGATGGCCGAGACGTCACCCGCGACGGGGAGCCCGCCGGCCTCGCCCAGGATGTTCTGCACCTCGGGACGCAGCGTGATGTCGATGAACTCCTCGGCGAGGGACTTCGAGTCGGCGTTGGTCGGGACGACCCACAGGTTGCCCGACGACCCCACCTGCAGCGTGTTGCCCGGGAAGTTGAACTGGCCCCAGTCGGCGTCCATCTCGTCGACGATGCGACCGAACCACCACGAGCCGGAGACCATCATCGGGTAGGTGCCGTTGATGAACGAGACGCCCATGTCCTCGGCCGTGAGGGCGGCGGAGTCGGAGGCGATGTAGCCCTTGTCGATCCAGTCGGCGAGGGTCTCGGTGGCCTTCGTCATCTCAGGGCCCTGGAAGTCGACGTCGCCGTCGAACAGCTGGTAGGCGTCGACGAAGTCCTGGTCGGCGTTCGCGAGGACGAGCTCGTACCAGAGCTGCCCGAGCGGGTACTCGGCGCCTGCCTCGGCGAGCGGGGTGACGCCGGCGGCCTGGAAGGTCGCCATCGCGGTCTCGAGCTCGGCGAGCGTCGTCGGGACCTGCACGCCGTACTGCGCGAACATGTCCTTGTTGAAGTAGACGCCCACGAACTCGCCGTAGTTCGGCACGCCGTACCACTCGCCCGACCCCATGAGGCCGTTCTCGTCGTACGTCGCGGTGGTCTGGAGCGACCCGCTGAGCTTGGTGTCCCAGCCGCGCTCCTTGGCCGCGTCCGTCAGCGGCGTGAGGAGGCCCTGCGAGGCGAGCTGCCCCGCGGTCGCGTTGCCCTTGTTGTACTCCATGACGTCGGGCACGTCGTCGCCCGTCAGCACGATCTTCGCGTTCTTCTGGATCTGCTCGAACGTCTGCTTCTGGACGTCGACCGTGACGTCGGGGTTCTCGTCCTCGAAGATCTCGATCGCCTTGGCCCAGGCCTGGCCCATGGCCGACGTCTCCGACTCGTAGTGCCAGATCGTGAGGGTCTGGTCGTCGGAGTCCCCTCCGCCGCTCCCTCCTCCCGCACAGCCCGCCAGGGCGAGTGGGAGCGCTACCAGAGCAGCGACAAGAGGCTTCCGTGTACGCAACATGACTCTCTCCTCATCATTGAGCGTCGGCGCCAGCGCCGATCGTCTGGTCCTGCACCGGCAGGGCCGGCGGTCGTGCACCGGCAGGGCCGGCGGTCCTGCACCGGCAGGGCCGGCGGTCGTGACCACGGCGCCTCGGGATCGAGGCCGCGGTCAGGGTCGATCACCCGGGGTCAGGAGTCCCGGACGGGGGCCGGGCCGACGCTCGCGCCGGCCTCGAGGTCGCACGTGACGAGGACGGGCGCGTGCGCCCTGCCCGCGTCGTCGATCCGTGCGACCAGGGACTGCACACCGAGCCGCCCGAGCTCGGCGCCTGGTGCGTGCATGGTGGTCAGGGGGGGTGCGCTCATCGCGCCGACGCCGGGCGAGCTGACGATGCCGAGCACCGAGACGTCGCCCGGGACCGTGAGCCCGCGGGCCTGCAGCCCCGACATGACCCCGAACGTCGCGATCTCGTTCATCGTGACGAACGCGGTGAGCGACGGGTCCTGCTCGAGCAGCTCGCCGACCGCGGTCCGTCCGGCCTCCGCCGTCTCGTCGCACAGGAGGCTGCGCCCCACGAGCCCGCGCCGCTCCATGGCCGCCGCGAACCCCTCGTCCGCGCGCAGGGTCGGGCCGTAGCCCGCCGCGGCACTCTCGGCCGAGTGGTTGATGAACGCGATCCGCCGGTGCCCCAGGGCGGAAAGGTGCTCCACCGCAGCCTCGGTCGTCGCGGCGAAGTCGATGTCGACGTACGGACGCCCCTCGAGCTCCCGCGTGCGCCCGATCATCGTGTAGGGCACGCCGGCCTCGTGGAGCACCTCGACGCGCGGGTCGTCGAGCCGGACCTCCATGAGCAGGACCCCGTCGGCCATGCCCTGCTGCGTCAGGTCGCGGATCTCGGTCGCCTCGTGCGCCGCGAAGGGCCACAGCACCAGGTGGTACCCCGCCTCGCGGGCGGCAGCGGCGGCGCTCGTGACGAACTCCGAGACGGTCCCGCCGATCCCGGTCTCGGTCGCGGGGAAGATCAGGGCGAGGACATGGCTCCGGCGCGAGGCGAGCCCCCGTGCCATGGCGTTGCGGTGGTACCCGAGGTCCGTCATGGCCGTCTCGATCCGGGCGCGCGTCTCGTCGGAGATCTTGCGCGTCCCGTTGAGCGCGTACGACACCGTGCTGAGCGACACGTTCGCTCGCGCGGCCACGTCCTGCATGGTCACCATCTCGCCACCTCCTCGTGGTCGCCCCGTCCTCGGGGATCCAAGTGTCGAAGCGCTTCGTCGAAGCGCTTCGAATGAATACGAGTATTGACTGAACTATTGCGATCCGTCAACCCCTGCCCGTGGACGACGACGGCCCGGCACCGAGCTCTCGCTCGGGGCCGGGCCGTCGTCCGGGTGTCGTCGCAGGTCAGGCGACGTCGACCGGGATCACTCGGTCGTCAGTCGGTCACCAGCGCACCGCCACGCCACACACCGACCGGGCGAAGCTCCACGTCGGTCACGACGACGTCCGCCCGACGGCCGGCCTCCAGCGCGCCGATGTCCGCGCGTCCGAGCACGCCCGCCGGCGTCAGCGACGCCGCCTTGACGGCGTCGACCAGCGGGATGCCGAAGCCGACCGTGGCGCGCACCACGTCGAGCAGGTGGAACGTCCCGCCCGCGATCGACCCCTCGGGCGTCCCGTCGTCGAGGCGCGCGACGCCGTCGGCCACCGTGACCGCCATGGGACCGAGCTGGTACGTGCCGTCCGCCATGCCCGCGGCCGCCATCGCGTCCGTGACGAGGACGATCGCGTCCGGCCCGACCAGCTCGAACACGCTGCGGACCGTCCCGGCCGCGAGGTGGGTGCCGTCCGCGACGAGCTCGACCACGAGGTCGCCCCGAGCTGCGGCCGCGAGGCACGCCGCGACGGGACCGGGGGCACGGTGGTGCAGCGGGCGCATGCCGTTGAAGAGGTGCGTCGCGGTCACGCGGGGCGCCGGACCGACCGGCTCCCCCGCGGCGACCAGCGCTGCCCGACGGGCGGCGAGCGCCGCGACCCCCTCGGCGATCGCGGCATCCGTCTGCTCCGACGACGCGTCGGTGTGCCCGACGGACGGAACCGCCCCGACCTCGACCAGCGTCTCGACGACTCCGCCGGGCCCCGTGTTGCCCGGGACCTCGGGGGCGAAGGTCATGGTGCGGACGTGCCCGCGTCCGGCCTCGGCGATCGCGCGCACCAGCTCGGCGTCGCCCGCGAGCATGTCGTGCGGGTTCTGCGCACCGCACCGCACCTCGGACAGGAAGGGACCCTCCAGGTGGATGCCCGCGATCTCGCCCGCGTCCCCCAGGTCGGCCAGGGTCGCGACCCGGCGCAGCAGGGTCTCGCGCTCGGCGGTCACGAGCGACGCGACGAGGCTCGTCGTCCCGTGGCGGCGGTGCTCGCGGACCGCGACGAGGGCCTCCTGCGCGTCCTGCGCGTCGGGGAAGCTCGCGCCGCCACCACCGTGGTTGTGCACCTCGACGAGGCCCGGCAGGACGACCTGGCCCTCGGCGGGCTCGGCCGCGGCCTCGACCTCTGCCGCGTACCCCGCCGCAGCGGCGTCACGGCGCTCACCGACCCACGCGATCAGCGGGCCGTCGAGGACCACGACGCCGTCCTCGATCACCTCCTGCGGGGTCACGACCCGGCCCCGCAGGGCGGTCCGCCCCGCGGGCGACGCCTCCCCCGGGGACGATGCGGACGTGGCGGTGGATGACAGCGGGGCGGGGTTCGACGTCATGGCCTCATTGTTGCGCACTTCGTTCGGACGACGCACGAATGGTCGCGGGGACCCCGCGAGGTGGGCCGAGTGCTGAGACGCCGCCCTCAGAGGTCGCGCAGGAGGCCGCGCGCGGCCCGCGCGAGGTGCGCGATGTACAGCCGCTGGAAGACCGGGACGACCGGTCGCAGCGCCCGGACCCACCGGGCCGCGGGGTTGCTGAAGACGTCGACGACGAACCAGACGTCCCCCGCCGCGTCACGTTCGAGCACGAACGACTCCTCCCCCACGAACACGTGCCCCGGCAGGGTGCCGTAGCCGAAACCGATCCGCTGCTCCTCCCGCTCGACCCACACGACCTCGCACGGCTCGCTGAGCCGTACGGGCCCCAGGCCCAGGCGCGTCGTCACGAGGCCGCCCGGCTCGGCGACGGGCGCCGAGGTCACGAGCTGCACGCGCGCCCGGGCGTGCACCTGCCAGGTCAGCAGCATCTCGCCCAGGCGACCGAGCTCGGCGACCGAGTAGGGCCTCTCCGAGATCCGGTGGCGCAGGCGCAGGTGGGCATAGCCCGCCGGCAGCTCCGCGGACCGGGTGGCTCCCACCTCGGGGTAGGTCGTGCGTGGCTGCGTCATGCCTGTCTCCGTCCTGGGCTCCTGCTGGGTCTGTGTGCCGAGCGGTCGTCTTCTTGCAGCACCGGGGCGACGCCGGCCGATCCCGCCCCGACCCGGGCGAGCCGTAGGCCGAGCATCGTGCACAGGGCGAAGCCGAGCGCGTTCGCGACGCCGTGCGTCGCCGCCATCTGCCCGATGCTCGGGTGCGGGACGCCCGTGGCCTCACCGACGGCCCACCAGACGGCGAGCAGCATCGAGGCCGCGACCGCGCCGGAGCCCGCCACGAGGAGCGCCCGCGCTCCCCTCCGCGCCGGGATGCCGAGGACCGCCCAGGCGGTGCACCACAGCGCGCCCGTGAGCACGAGAGCCCCGACCAGCTCGGCGACGTTCCCGACGAAGTACCCGACGAGGACCAGCCCGGTCCCCAGCGGCACCCCGGCCGCACCGGTACGCGCGGCGGTCGCGCGAACCGCCCCTCCCGCCCCGGCGCTCCGGTGACCGAGCCCGACCGTCAGACCGGCGACGAGCGCCGCCGCGAATCCCGCGAAGAGCATGTGCGGCACGGTCAGGGTCAGGTACGTCCCCGAGAAGCCGAGCAGCCCCCATCCCCCACGGTCAGCGAGCATCGCCGCCGCGCCGACCCCCGGCATGACGAGAGCGACGCCGACCGCGAGCCGCACCTCGGGCGGTCGTGGCGCCGTCGGGCCGGGGAGGGCGACGCGGACCGCCGCGCCGACCAGGACCGCCGATGCGACCAGGAAGGGGACCGTCGCCGCCTGCGCGAGCGACCCGCGCGGGAGCCAGGCTCCCGCGGCGGTGACGGCCCCCGCCACGGGCCACCACACGCCGCCCGCCCCCGGGACCGTGCGCGGCCCGAGAAGGGACAACCCGAGCGGGAGCACCACCACGAGCCCGAAGGCGACGACGAGGTCCACGAGGACCGTGGTCGCGGGGCTCACGTCAGGTCCTGAGCGAAGCGGTCAGACGCAGGACGTCGTCGACGACCGTGCGCGCCACCGGGAGACGGGAGAGCCGGACGAGCGTGCCCACGATCGGGCTCGCCCCCGCGACGAGGCGCCGCGTCCGCGCCGTGCCCGCCGACGTGTCCTGGACCCAGAAGAGCGTCACCCCGAGGTGCGCGAGCCACAGCAGCTCGGGGAGCTGTGCACGCAGCGCGGCAGGCACCGCGGGCGAGGCCCCCGCGACGACGTCCTCGAAGATCGCGAGCGAGAGCTCGCGTGCCTCGCGCGAGGCCTCGCTGAAGGGGTTGGCCGCAGCGCCTGGGCGGATCGCGACCGAGACGAACTCGGCGCCGAACGAGTGGTAGGGCGTGAACACGTCGATCCCCGCGTCGAGCACGCGGCGCAGGCGCTCGGCGAGCGTCCCGCCCTGCGCGAGCGCCGAGTCCGCGGCGGCCCGGTGCGCCCGCTGGACGTCGACGTAGAGCTCCTGGACCAGGTGGTCCTTGGACGGGAAGTAGTAGTAGGCGTTGCCGGTGCTCACCCCGGCACGGGTGGCGATCGCGCGCATGGTCGTCGCCTCGTACCCCTGCTCGCGCAGCATCCCGAGCGCCGCGTCGAGGACCTTGGCGCGGGTCTGCGCGGACTTGGGCGTGGGGGCAGGGCGGACCGGCGTCGGCGCGGCCGTGGTCACCTTGTCCGCTCCTGCTCGTGCGCTGTTTTGAACATGTTCAAAAACCTAGCACGAGAAGAGCCCGTCCGGCGACGACAGCCGGACGGGCACCTCTCTCGGTGGGCTCGTCGCAAGCCCCAGGGGCCAGAGCGGCGCGACCACGGCCGGACGAACGCGCGGCGCGGCGACGCGGCAGCGGCCGCGGCGCTACGACACGGCAGCGGCGCGGCGCGACCTAGAAGAGGCGGGAGTCCACGTCATCGACCCCGCGCATCGCGTCGTAGTCCAGGACCAGGCAGCCGATCCCCCGGTCCGTCGCCAGGACGCGCGCCTGCGGCTTGATCTCCTGCGCCGCGAACACACCACGCACCGGCGCGAGGAGCGGGTCCCTGTTCAGCAGGTCCAGGTAGCGCGTGAGCTGCTCGACGCCGTCGATGTCGCCGCGACGCTTGATCTCGACCGCGACCGTCGCGCCGTCCTTGTCCCGGGCCAGGATGTCGACCGGGCCGATCGCCGTCGGGTACTCACGGCGGATCAGGGTGTGCCCCGTCCCCAGGAGCTGGATCTGCGCCGCGAGCATCTCCTGCAGGTGCGCCTCGACCCCGTCCTTGATCAGGCCCGGGTCCACGCCGAGATCATGGGCCGAGTCGTGCAGGACCTCGTACAGCTCGATCTCGAGCCGGTCGTCGCTCTTCGCGTGCTGGACCGCCCAGACCTGGGTCACGCCACGCTCGCGCGCCGACTCGTCAGGCTCCGAGACCGCCATCGAGCACGGCGGGCTCATCCAGTTGAGGGGCTTGTACGAGCCGCCGTCCGAGTGCAGCAGCACGCTGCCGTCAGCCTTGACGAGCAGCACGCGGGTCGCGAGCGGGAGGTGGGCCGAGAGCCGGCCGGTGTAGTGAGCCGAGCACTGGGCAACCACGAGACGCACGAAGAACTCCTCAGACAGGGAAAGAAGGTGTCGGCAGGACCGCAGGGACAGCCCCTCGCCGCCGAGAGCCCCGAGCCTGGACGACGTCCACGGGCGACGGTAGCACCCGTCCACGCACCGCAGACGGTCTCAGACCACCACGCCGCGACGGCCGGGGGGTGCGGCCTCGAGCCACGACGCCAGACCCGCGTACGCGCCGCTCGACATCGTCAGCTCGAACCGGACGTCCTCGTACGAGCACTCCACGAGGAAGAGGTCACGGTCCCCGTCGAGAGGGCGGCGCGAGACGATCACGAGATCCTGACGCCGCCACGAGCGGGACGGGCGCAACGACAGGGACCAGCAGCGCCACCAGTCGATGCGTCCCACGCCGTAGTGCGCGATGCCCAGCGACCAGGACGCCTGCGCGTCCCCGGCGGGACGAGCGCTGCACTCGAAGGACCCCACCCGGTGGGAGATGGCCCGAAGACGCAACGCTCCCAGCCCGACCACGAGCGCGACTGCGAGAAGCAGTCCGATCGCGATCCAGGCGGGGAGCGTCACGTGTGATACCTGAGCCCGTCAGTGCCCGGAGACGCCGGCGCCGTCGAGCACCTCTGCGTCGTCCACCACGAGCATGACCTGGTTGGAGTCCACCGAGAGGAAACCACCGGTGACCTTCACGGCGACCTTCTCGCCGTTCGAGCCGGTGATCCGGACGGTGCCCTCACCGAGGACGGACAGGAGGGGCGAGTGGTTCACGAGGATACCGATCTCACCGTCGGCGGCGGGCGCACTCACGGCGCGCGCGTCCCCCGACCAGATCTTGCGGTCCGCCGCCACGAGGTCGACGTTCAGCTGTGCCACTTCAACTCCTTCATGTCGGTGCACGGGTCTGACGAAGCGCGCCGCGTGCCCGACCCGAAGGTCCGGCGCGCGGCGCGCTCACGTCATGTCAGACGCCGTACTCCTTCTGGATACGGGCCCAGTTGCGCTCGAGGTCCTCGAGGCCACCGATGTTGAAGAACGCCTGCTCGGCGACGTGGTCGAACTCGCCGTCCGCGATCTTCTTGAAGGCCTCGATGGTCTCCGTCAGCGGAACCGTCGAACCCACGACACCCGTGAACTTCTCGGCCATGTACGTGTTCTGCGAGAGGAACTGCTGGATGCGGCGAGCACGCGCCACGACCGTCTTGTCCTCCTCCGAGAGCTCGTCCACACCGAGGATCGCGATGATGTCCTGCAGCTCCTTGTTGCGCTGGAGGATGGACTTCACACGCGTCGCGACGTCGTAGTGCTCCTGGCCCACGTAGCGCGGGTCGAGGATGCGCGAGGACGAGGTCAGCGGGTCGATCGCCGGGTACAGACCCTTCGAGGCGATCTCGCGCGAGAGCTCCGTCGTCGCGTCCAGGTGGGCGAACGTCGTCGCAGGCGCCGGGTCGGTGTAGTCGTCGGCAGGGACGTAGATCGCCTGGAGCGACGTGATCGAGTGACCACGCGTCGAGGTGATGCGCTCCTGGAGCAGACCCATCTCGTCGGCCAGGTTCGGCTGGTAGCCCACCGCGGAGGGCATGCGCCCGAGCAGCGTGGAGACCTCGGAACCAGCCTGCGTGAAGCGGAAGATGTTGTCGATGAAGAGCAGCACGTCCTGCTTCTGCACGTCACGGAAGTACTCCGCCATGGTGAGCGCGGAGAGCGCGACGCGGAGACGCGTGCCCGGCGGCTCGTCCATCTGGCCGAAGACGAGTGCCGTCTTGTCGAAGACGCCCGCCTCCTCCATCTCGACGATCAGGTCGTTGCCCTCACGGGTGCGCTCGCCGACACCGGCGAACACCGAGACACCGCCGTGGTTCTGCGCCACACGCTGGATCATCTCCTGGATGAGGACCGTCTTGCCGACGCCCGCACCACCGAAGAGGCCGATCTTCCCGCCGAGCACGTACGGCGTCAGGAGGTCGATCGACTTGATGCCCGTCTCGAACATCGTGGTCTTCGACTCGAGCTGGTCGAACGCCGGGGGCTTGCGGTGGATGGGCCAGCGCTCGGTGATCTCGAGCTTCTCGCCCTCCTGGAGGTTGAGGACGTCACCGGTCACGTTGAACACGTGGCCCTTGGTCACGTCGCCCACGGGGACGCTGATCGGCGAACCCGTGTCGGTGACGACGGCGCCGCGGACCAGGCCGTCGGTCGGCTTGAGGGCGATCGCACGGATGAGCGAGTCGCCCAGGTGCTGCGCGACCTCCAGGGTCAGGCGGAAGGACTTCTCGCCCTCGCCCTGTCCGGACAGGTCGATGTCGACGGTCAGCGCGTTGTAGATCTCGGGGATCGCGTCCGACGGGAACTCGATGTCGACGACGGGGCCGATCACGCGGGCGACACGGCCCACGCCGGGTCCGCTCTGGTGCTCGACCTGGGCTTCCACGGTGGTGGCGGTCATTACTGGCCTCGCTTCGCAGGGCCGGAGACAGCTCCGGCAGGTTCGGTGCAGGTGATGGAGATCGTCGTGTTCGTCATGCGGTGCCTCACGAAGCCGCGAGGGCGTCGGCACCGGAGACGATCTCGCTGATCTCCTGGGTGATGTCGGCCTGTCGTGCCTGGTTCGCAAGTCGCGTGTACATGCGGATCAGGTCCTCGGCGTTGTCCGTCGCGGTGTGCATCGCGCGCTGGCGGGCAGCCAGCTCCGACGCGGCCGCCTGCAGGAGGCAGCTGTAGATGCGGCTGCGCACGTAGCGCGGCAGCAGTGCGTCGAGAACGGCCTCGGGCGACGGCTCGAAGTCGTACAACGGAAGGACGTCGTTCTGTCCGACCGGCGCGACCCCTTCGACGACCTCGAGAGGCAGCATCCGGACGACGCGGGGACGCTGCGTCACCATGTTCACGAACTGCGTGTACACGATGTGCAGCTCACCGACGCCGCCCTCGTCCGCGGGGGCGAGGAAGGCGTTCAGCAGGGTGTCGGCGATCTCGCCGGCGACGTCCGACGACGGCGAGTCCGAGCCACCGGTCCATGAACCGGCGAGCTCACGGTGACGGAAGGTGTAGTAGGTCACCGCGCGACGCCCGGCGGCGAAGAGCGCGACCTCCTTGCCCTCGTGCGTGAGGCGCTCCACCAGACGCTCGGTCTCGCGGATGATCGACGCCGAGTAGGCGCCGGCCATGCCACGGTCCGAGGCGACGACGAGCACCGCGACCCGGTTGGTGTCGGTGCGCTCCGACGTCAGCGGGTGCTGGGTCGTCGAGTGCGTCGCGACGGCCGACACCGCCGTGGTGATCGCCTGGGCGTAGGGGCCCGCCTCGGACGACCGGGCGCGAGCCCGGCCGATCCTCGACGCAGCGATGAGCTCCTGCGCGCGGAACATCTTCTTGAGGGACTGCGTCGACTTGATCCGCTGCTTGTAGACGCGCTGGGATCCGGCCATGTCAGGCCTTCTTCTGCCGGACGATCTGCTCCTGCTCGACCACGACGGCCTCTTCCTCGTCCGACTCGCCACCGACGAGGGGGGTGCCGTCAGCCGTGAGGAAGCCGTTGCGGAAGTCGTCGACGCCCTGGGCCAGCGCGGCCTCGGTCTCGTCAGACAGCTTGCCGGTGTCAGCGATCGTGCTGAGCACGTCGGTGTTGCGGCGCAGGTGGTCGAGCAGCTCGCTCTCGAAGCGGCGCACGTCCTCGAGAGGCACGTCGTCGAGCTTGCCCTTGGTCCCGGCCCAGATCGAGGCGACCTGGTCCTCGACCGGGTACGGCGAGTACTGGCCCTGCTTGAGCAGCTCCATGAGGCGAGCCCCACGGGTCAGCTGGCCGCGCGAGGCCGCGTCGAGGTCCGAGGCGAACATCGCGAAGGCCTCGAGCGAGCGGTACTGGGCGAGCTCGAGCTTGAGCGTGCCGGAGACCTGCTTCATGGCCTTGACCTGTGCGGCACCACCGACACGGGACACGGAGATACCGACGTCCACCGCGGGGCGCTGGTCGGCGTTGAAGAGGTCCGACTGGAGGAAGATCTGGCCGTCGGTGATCGAGATGACGTTGGTCGGGATGTACGCCGACACGTCGTTCGCCTTGGTCTCGATGACCGGCAGGCCCGTCATCGACCCGGCGCCCAGCTCGTCCGAGAGCTTGGCACAACGCTCGAGCAGACGGGAGTGCAGGTAGAAGACGTCACCGGGGTACGCCTCGCGGCCCGGCGGGCGACGGAGGAGCAGCGACACGGCACGGTAGGCCTCGGCCTGCTTCGACAGGTCGTCGAACACGATGAGGACGTGCTTGCCGCCGTACATCCAGTGCTGGCCGATGGCCGAGCCGGTGTAGGGGGCGAGGTACTTGAAGCCGGCCGGGTCCGACGCGGGCGCCGCGACGATCGTCGTGTACTCCAGGGCACCGGCCTCTTCCAGCGCGCCGCGGACGGCGGCGATGGTCGAGCCCTTCTGGCCGATCGCGACGTAGATGCAGCGGACCTGCTTGGTCGGGTCGCCGGTCTCCCAGTTCGCCTTCTGGTTGATGATCGTGTCGGTCGCGATCGCCGTCTTGCCCGTCTGGCGGTCACCGATGATCAGCTGACGCTGACCACGGCCCACCGGGATCATCGAGTCGATCGCCTTGAGACCGGTCTGCAGCGGCTCGTGGACCGACTTGCGGTCCATGACGCCGGGGGCCTGCAGCTCGAGCGCGCGGCGGCCCTCGGTCTCGATCTCACCGAGGCCGTCGATCGGCTGACCCAGCGGGTCGACGACGCGACCCAGGTAGCCGTCACCGACGGGGACGGAGAGGACCTCTCCGGTCCGGCGGACCTCCTGGCCCTCCTCGATGCCGGTGAACTCACCCAGGACGACGACACCGATCTGGCGAACGTCCAAGTTCAGGGCAAGGCCGAGGGTGCCGTCCTCGAAGCGCAGCAGCTCGTTGGCCATTGCGCCCGGAAGGCCTTCCACCTGGGCGATGCCGTCAGCGGCGAGGGTGACGCGACCGACTTCCTCGGTCACCGCGCCCCCGGGCTCGTAGGACTTCACGAAGCTGTCCAGCGCGGCCCGAATCTCGTCGGGCCGGATCGTCAGCTCAGCCATTGCTCTTCTCCTGTCGTGGCCACCCCGCGGTGTGCGGGAGCGGTCGAACGTTCTTGTCAGTTCGCCGGCTCGGGAGCCGGCGGGGTGTCGACGACACCGGGGGCCGCAAGGACCTCAGTGTTCGGGCGAACAGGTCAGCTGACCAGTCGTCTGCGTGCGTCGACCAGGCGCGAGAGGACCGTCGAGTCGACGACGTCCGCCCCGACCTGGATGCGCATGCCGCCGAGGACCTCGGGGTCCACGGTGACGTTCAGCTGGACTGCCCGGCCGTACGCGCGCTCGAGGAGCGCGGACAGACGGTCCTGCTGTGCCTGGCTGAGCACCGTGCCCGACGTCACCGAGGCGACGAGGCGACGGCGACGACGTGCGGCGACGTCCCCGAGCCACACGAGGGTGGCCACGAAACGACGACCACGAGGCGCCACGGTCGCCCGCTCCGCGAGGAACTGGGTGACCGGGTCGACCTTGCCCGCGAGCAGCGCGTCCACGAACGCCTTGCGACGAGCGGGGTCCGTCGAGGTCTCCGTCAGCACGCGACGGGCCTCACGCTCCCCGACGAGCGACCGCGTGATGCGGAACAGCTCGTCCTCGACGCGCTCGAGCGCACCGCGGGCCTCGGCCGAGGCCAGGACCGCGTCGACGCCGAGGTGCTCGACGGCGTCGGCGATGTCCCCGTCGTGCGCCCAACGGTCCCGGGCGAGCCCGGAGACCAGGTCCACGACACGGCCGTCGAAGCCCTCGCGCAGCAGGTCGGCCGCGAGGGCCGCCTTGTCCTCGCCGGACCGCGACGGGTCGGCGAGGGCACGGCGCAGCGGCACGGAGCCGTCGAGCGCCGCGGCCACGGTGAGGAGCTCCTCGCCCAGGGTGAAGGCCCCCTCGCCCGCGGCACGCAGGACCGGCTCGAAGCGGTCCTGGGCCTGCGCGAGGGAGGCTCCGCTCGTCCCGCGCATCAGCCCTCCTTGCCGTTGGCCGCCGCGCTGGCAGCCCCGGCTCCCGCTGCCTCGAGCTCGTCGAGGAAGCGGTCCACGACACGCGACTGACGTGCGGAGTCCTCGAGGGACTCGCCGACGATCTTCGAGGCGAGCTGGGTCGCGAGCGTCCCGACGTCGTTGCGCAGCGAGACCGACGCCTGCTGACGCTCGGCCTCGATCTGACGGTGCGCCGTCTCGACGATGCGAGCGGCCTCCTCGCCGGCCTTGACCTTCTGGTCGGCGACGATGGCCGTTCCCTCGGCGCGAGCGTCCTCACGGATCTTCGCGGCCTCGGTGCGTGCCTCCTGCAGCTGCTGGTGGTACTCAGCGAGTGCCGCAGCGGCCTCGGCCTGGGCGGACTCGGCCTTGGCCAGGCCACCCTCGATCTTGGCCGTGCGCTCGTCGAGCACCGCCTGGAACTTGGGGAGCACCATCTTGTAGAAGACGAACGCGATGATGATCAGGACGACCGCCGACCAGAAGAGGTCGTAGAACGGCGGGAGGAACAGCTTGATGGGGTCGACCTCGCCAGACTCTGCGGCGAGGACCGCCTGGGGGCCGATGGTCGACATCAGAAGATGAAGCCAGCGACGAAGCCGAGCAGAGCGAGGATCTCGACGAAGGCAAGACCGATGAACATGGTGCCGCGGAGCTGGCCGGCGACCTCGGGCTGGCGGGCCATGCCCTCGACCGTCTTGCCGATCAGGATGCCGAGGCCGATGCCCGGGCCGATCGCGGCGATGCCGTAGCCGATGGTGTTGATGCTGCCTTCGACAGCGGCGAGGGTGGTGACGTCCACGGTGTTTCCTTCCGTTGGGCGCCCGGTCGTGCGAACGGGCGTCAGGTGCGATGCGTCAGGTGGAGCTCAGGGTCGGTTCCGGGACCGAGGGCCCAGGACCAGGTCTGTCGTGCGGGTCAGTGCTCTTCCTCGATCGACATGTTGATGTAGACCGTGGCGAGGAGCGCGAAGATGTACGCCTGCAGGCCCGCGACGAACACCTCGAAGAGCGTGATCGCGATGCCGCCCGCGAGGGTCAGCGCACTGATCGCCTTGAGGGCCGGCGCTGCCTCGAGGAGCAGGAAGTTCGTGGCGGCGAAGCACAGGACCAGCATGATGTGGCCCGCGACCATGTTCGCCGTGAGTCGGATGACCAGCGAGGCCGGGCGGATGATCAGGAGCTGGAGCAGCTCGATCGGCGCCAGGATGAAGTAGATCGGGAACGGGACTCCCGGGGGGAACAGGTTCGCCCTGATGTAGCCCCACAGGCCGTGCTGCCTGATGCCCGCGGCCCAGTAGGCCACGAAGACCCACAGCGCCAGGAGGATCGCGACGCCGGCGACCGAGGTGCCCGCGAGGTTGAGCCCTGGCACCACACCCGTCAGGTTGAACGCGAGGATCGTCACGAAGATCGTCGTGATCATGGGCACGTAGCGGCGAGCCCGCTCGGTCCCCATGATCTCCTCGACGATGTTCACGCGAGCGAAGTCGAGGACCATCTCGACGCCGTTCTGGAACCGTCCGGGCACGAGCTTGGCGCGGCGGGCCGCGATCACGAAGATCGTCAGGATCACGATCGTGGCGATCACGCGGATCAGCTGCAGCCGGTTGAACTCGAAGGGCGTGCCTGCGAAGAAGATGGCGTCGGGGAAGAACTCACCGATCGTCGGCGCGTGGAAGCCGCCTTCGCCTTCTGCTGCGGCAACGAAGGGAGAGGGGGTCGCGAGCGTGAACAGGGTGGACTCCCGGTGTTCGTCGGTTTGCCGGGGCCGTGCGCTCGATGGGCACGCCGTCGGACCAGGCCTTCATGGATTCGCCGATAGCCTAACGCATGTTCGACCCTCCACAGATCACGGGTCCGTCCGGGCCGCCGGCCCGGCAGACGCCGTGCCCCCGCGGGCCGCCGAGCCCCTGCGGGGCCACGCACGACAGCGCGCTGCGGCCACGTGCCGAGAGCCCCTCGCAGGCCCGACGGCGCCATCCGGGCACGGCCGGGTCGGGCGGGCGGGCACGGCCGGGCAGGGGCCCGCCGTGCCCCGCCCGCCCCGCCCGCCCCTGCCCGTCCAGCGGGACGAGAGCGAGTGCCGGGTCCGTCAGGCCTTCGGCGTGACGTACGGGATACGGCCGCGGTCGACCGCCCGGTAGTCGAGCAGCGCCGAGCCGATGACCCCGACGAGCAGCACCACGGCGAAGACGACGCGGTCGTAGAACTCGTAGTTGCGCAGGACGGCCAGCACGATCCCGAGCAGGACGATCTTGACGAGCCAGCTGCCCAGCACGACCGCCGCCGTCGTCGTGGGGGTCGAACGCGCGGTGCGTGCCATCGCGACGATCGTCGTGCCCGAGAACACCAGCGCGATCGCGACGCCCATGAGCGCACCCCAGACGCCTGCGGTGCCTGCCAGGAGCGCCCCCAGTCCCACGCCCAGGACCAGGAGACCACCGAGCAGCAGCAGGGTGTCGCGCAGCGCGGTCCGGAAGACGGCACTGACCGCGTCCCCCACGGCGTCCGCCGAGACCTGCGCGGGGCTCGCGTCGGTGGGCTCCACCCCGCTCGGCGCCTGGTCGCTCGTCGGCTCGTCGGGAGTCTGCGGTGCGGGGGTCGTCATCGGGAGTGTCCTTCGGGGTGGGCGCGGAACGGATCGGTCGGAGGTTGAGGGGCCGTCGGCGTCGCCGCGGGGGCGACCGGCGAGGCCCCGCTCGCCGCCGACACGCGTCGGGGCGGGGGTGCGGTCGGGATCCCCTCGGGCGCGGTGACCGCGTCGTCGTCGAGGAACCTGCCACGGGTGCGCAGCGGGCCGAGCGTGAGGATCGCCGCCACGACGACGGCCACGACCAGCCCGATCGCGACGTTCTCCGCGGGCCAGCGCACGAGGGCGACCGCACCGAACGCGAAGACCGCGGTCCACACGTACATGATGATGACCGCGCGCCGGTGCGAGTGGCCGAGCGCGAGGAGCCGGTGGTGCAGGTGGAGCCGGTCCGGGTGGAAGGGCGACTTGCCCGTCCCGACCCGGCGGACCACGGCGAGGACCATGTCGAGCAGCGGGAGCAGGATGACCGCGAGCGGCAGCAGGATGGGGATGAGCTCGCGCTGGCGGCTCGGGTCCGAGGCCATGCCGGTGTCGATGCTGCCGGTGACCACGATCACCGCGGACGCGAGCACGAGCCCGAGCACCATGGAGCCGGAGTCGCCCATGAAGATCCGGGCGGGATGGAAGTTGTGCGGCAGGAACCCGAGACAGATGCCGACGAGGGCCGCCATGACCAGGGTCGCGAGGTTCGAGTAGTCGGTGGGGCTCGCGGCGACGGTCAGGCTGTAGGTGTAGACGAAGTAGGCGCTGCCGCCGATCGCGATGAGTCCGGCGGCGAGGCCGTCGAGCCCGTCCACGAAGTTGACGGCGTTCATCGCGACCACGATGACGAGCACCGTCACGATGAGCGAGAGCCGGGACGAGCCGATGACGAGCCCGTTGATGGGGAACGTCACGAGCTGGACCCCCTGCCACGCGACGAACAGCGCCGCGAGGACCTGGCCGGCGAGCTTGGTCATCCAGTCCAGGTCCCAGATGTCGTCCGCGACACCGAGGAGGCAGACGATGAGCGCACCACCGACGATCGCCCACGCCCGGTCGTCGATCGCGAAGATCCCGTCGAGGAAGGGCATCTGCGAGGCGAACGTCACCGCGACGACCAGCCCCGCGGTCATCGCGAGCCCGCCGAGGCGTGCCGTGGGGATGGTGTGCACGTCACGGTCGCGCACCGCGGTGATGGCCCCGGTCCTCGCAGCCACCCAGTACGCGAGCGGCGTGAGGAGGTAGGTCACCGCCGCTGCGATCAGCAGGACGAGCAGATAGACCCTCACCCGCCGTTCGCCTCCGGGCCGCTCGTCGACGCGGTCTCCTCGGAGGTCGTGCCCTCGTCCGTCGGCAGGCCGCCGTTCCCGGCCACCTCGCCGGTGGTCTCGCCCACCCCGTCACCGGCCACCTCGTCAGCAGGCTCGTCGGCAGGCTCGTCGGCAGCAGGCTCCTCGCCGACCCCCAGGACGGGCGCGACCTCACGGAGGCGCTCGAGCGAGACGGCTCCCTCGCGCACGACGCGCAGGTGCGGCCCCGTCGCGTCGACGATGGTCGAGGCCACTCCCCCGGGCGCGGTGCCGCCGTCGAGGTAGACCGCGACGGACTCCCGGAGCTGCACCTGCGCGTCGGCGACCTCGAGCGCGGCGGGCAGGCCCGTGGAGTTGGCGCTCGAGACCGCGAGCGGTCCGGTGCGGCGCAGCAGGGCGAGCGCGGCCGGGTGGTCGGGCATGCGCAGCGCGACGGTCCCGTGCGTCTCGCCCAGGTCCCACGCGAGCGAGGGCTGGGCGGTCAGGATGATGGTGAAGCCTCCGGGCCAGAACGCCTCGACGAGGGCGCGTGCGTCGTCGGGCACGTCCGTCGCGAGCCCGTCGAGCGTGCGCAGGTCGGGGACGAGGACGGGCGGCGGCATCTGCCGCCCGCGTCCCTTCGCGGCCAGGAGGGCCGAGACGGCGTCGGCGTCGAACGCGTCGGCCCCGATCCCGTAGACGGTGTCGGTCGGCAGGACCACGAGGCCGCCTCGCGAGACGGCGTTCACCGCCTCGTCGATCGACGGTCCCCAGGTGTTCGGGTCAGTGACGGGGTGCACAGAGCTCACGCTTCTCAGTCTTCCATGTCCGAAGGGTCCGCAGGTGCGGGGTCTCGCTCGCTCGTCGGGCGCGAGCGCCGGGCCACGACCATACGTGGTCTGCCCGTGAGGTCGCGGGCCGTCCTGATGTCCTCGAACCCGCCGACGGCGGCGACCATGCCACGAGCGGCCTCGGCCTGGACCTCGGCGTGCTCCATGACGTAGAGGCCGCCGGGGGCCAGGAGACGGGCGGCCGCGCGGGTCACGCCGCGAGGCACCTCGAGGCCGTCCTCGCCGAGCCCGTAGAGCGCGACCTCGGGGTCGTGCAGGGCGACCTCGGGGTCGCGCGGGACCGCGTCGGGCGGTACGTAGGGAGGGTTGGACACGACGACGTCGCACGTCCCGTCGAGATCGGCGAGCGCGGTCCGCGCGTCCCCCCGGACCAGGTGCACGACGGCGCCGCTCGCCTCGTGCGCACGGGTCACGTTGCGCCCGGCCCACGCGTGCGCGTCACGGTCGAGCTCGACCGCGTGCACACGGGCACCCGGGACCTCGGTCGCGACGGCCAGGGCGATCGCGCCCGACCCCGTGCACAGGTCCACGACGACGGGTGCCGCGGAGCCCCGGGCGGCGACCCCGGCCGCCTCGTCGATCGCGACCTGCGCGACCTGCTCGGTCTCGGGGCGCGGCACGAAGACGCCCGGTCCCACGAGCAGGTCGAGGTGCCGGAAGGGGGCGGTCCCGACGAGGTGCTGGAGCGGCACGCGCTCGGCGCGGGCGTCGAGCAGACGAGCGACCGTGTCGAGCACCTCGTGCACGGTGCGGACCGGAAGTTCGTCGGCCACCGGCCGGACGTCGAGGGTCCGGCCCGCGTCGGCGGACGCACCGGCCGCCGTGCCCGCGACGGTCGGCAGCAACGAGGACATGGGACGTCCCATGACCGCCGCCGAGACGACACGCTCACGCGGGACGCCCGCGGCGTGCGCGAGCAGCAGCTCGGCGTCCACCCGGGGCGTGTCGATCCCGGCGCGGCCCAGACGGGCCGCCGCGTCGCGCACGAGGCGCGAGACGTCGTCGGGCAGGGCGGAGCCGTCGCCGGACGACGACGGGACCACCGGGGACGTCACGACGCCGCGGCGGCGAGGCGTGCCGCCTCGTCGGCGTCGATCGCCGAGCGGATGACGGGCTCGAGGTCCCCGTCGAGGACCTGGTCCAGGTTGTACGCCTTGTACCCCGTGCGGTGGTCCGCGATCCGGTTCTCCGGGTAGTTGTACGTCCGGATGCGCTCGGACCGGTCGACCGTGCGCACCTGGGAGCGGCGCAGGTCGTTCGCGGCGGCCGCCTCCTCCTCCTGGCGCGCTGCCAGCAGGCGCGCACGCAGCACGCGCATGGCCTGCTCGCGGTTCTGGAGCTGGGACTTCTCGTTCTGCATCGAGACCGTGATGCCCGTGGGCAGGTGCGTGATGCGGACCGCGGAGTCCGTCGTGTTGACCGACTGGCCGCCAGGGCCCGAGGACCGGTACACGTCGATGCGGAGCTCGTTCGGGTCGATCTCGATCTCGCCCGCGTCCTCGACCTCGGGGAACACGAGCACGCCCGCGGCCGAGGTGTGGATGCGGCCCTGGGACTCGGTCACGGGTACGCGCTGGACGCGGTGCACGCCGCCCTCGTACTTGAGGTTGGCCCAGACCCCGTCCTCAGGGGCCACCTGACCCCGAGCCTTCACGGCGACCTGGACGTCCTTGTAGCCGCCGAGGTCGGAGTCCGTGGCCTCGATGATCTCGGTCTTCCAGCCCCGACGCTCGGCGTAGCGCAGGTACATGCGCAGCAGGTCGCCCGCGAACAGGGCCGACTCCTCGCCGCCCTCGCCCGCCTTGATCTCGAGGATGACGTCGCGTCCGTCGTCGGGGTCGCGCGGCACGAGGACCCGGCGCAGCTTCTCGGTCGCGGCCGCGGCCGCCTCCTGGAGCGCGGGCAGCTCGGCGGCGAACGAGCTGTCCTCCGCGGCGAGCTCCGTCGCGGCCTCGGCGTCGTCGGTCGCGTCCCGCCACGCGCGGTAGGCCGCGACGACCTGACCGAGCTCGGCGTAGCGGCGCCCGAGCGTGCGCGCCCGGCCGGCGTCCGCGTGGACCGCGGGGTCGGCGAGCTGCGTCTCGATCTCGGCGTGCTCGGCGAGCAGGTGATCGACGGCGGCGAAGGACTCGGTCACGAGGATGTCCTGACGGGAGGGGTGGCTGGGGCTGTGCGGCTGGTGGCGGCCGGTGGCGGCCGGTGACGGCTCGGTGCGGTGCCGCGGTACGGCGCGCTCGCGCCGGGAAAGACGACAGCGCCGGTGGAACGGGCATGCCGCCTGCCCCTGGAGAGGTTGACGGACGCCCGGACCACCGGCGCTGGAGAGTCGCTACTTGTCGGCGGCCTTCTTGCCGTAACGAGCCTCGAAGCGGGCCACGCGGCCACCGGTGTCGAGGATCTTCTGCTTGCCCGTGTAGAACGGGTGGCAGGCCGAGCAGACGTCGGACGAGATGCGCCCGGACTTCTCGGTGCTGCGCGTGACGAACGTGGAACCGCAGGTGCAGGTGACCTCGGTCAGGACGTACTCGGGGTGGATATCAGCCTTCACAGGACTCTCCTCAGTGGGTTGCCCCCGGGTCGCCTGCGGACAGCAGCCGTGAACCGGGGACGGGGAAACCAACAGGACATTGTGCCAGACGGGTCCGGCACACGGAAAATTCGTGGGCCGCTCGCACGGGGCGAGCGGCCCACGGGGGATCAGACGGCGCGGCCGACCTCTTCGTCGTTGTGGATGCCACCAGGTGTGGTCTTCTGCACCTGGAGCAGGAACTCGACGTTGGACTTGGTCTCCTTGAGCTTGCCGAGCAGCAGCTCGATGGCCTGCTGCTGGTCGAGCGCACCCATCACGCGGCGCAGCTTGTAGACGATGCGGAGCTCGTCCTGCGGCATGAGGATCTCCTCGCGACGCGTCCCGGACGCGTTGACGTCCACCGCCGGGAAGATGCGCTTGTCCGCGAGCGAGCGGGAGAGCCGGAGCTCCATGTTCCCGGTGCCCTTGAACTCCTCGAAGATGACCTCGTCCATCTTGGAGCCGGTCTCGACGAGCGCCGAGGCGAGGATCGTGAGCGACCCGCCGTTCTCGATGTTGCGCGCCGCACCGAAGAAGCGCTTGGGCGGGTAGAGCGCCGAGGCGTCGACACCACCCGACAGGATGCGCCCGGAGGCCGGGGCCGCGAGGTTGTAGGCGCGCGACAGTCGCGTGAGCGAGTCGAGCAGCACGACGACGTCCTGGCCCAGCTCCACAAGACGCTTGGCGCGCTCGATCGCGAGCTCGGCGACGATCGTGTGGTCGGAGGCCGGACGGTCGAACGTCGAGGCGATGACCTCGCCCTTGACGGTGCGCTCCATGTCCGTGACCTCTTCAGGTCGCTCGTCCACGAGCACCACCATCAGGTGGACCTCAGGGTTGTTCGTCGTGATCGCGTTCGCGATCTGCTGCATGATGATCGTCTTGCCCGCCTTGGGCGGAGCGACGATCAGACCACGCTGGCCCTTGCCGATCGGGGCGACGATGTCGATCACGCGCGGCGTGAGACGACCGACCTCGCCCGTCTCCAGGCGCAGGCGCTCCTGCGGGTAGAGCGGCGTCAGCTTGTTGAACTCCGCACGGTTGCGGGCTGCCTCGGGGGACATGCCGTTGACCGAGTCGAGCCGGACCAGCGCGTTGAACTTCTGGTTGCGCGGTCCGGTCTGCTGGAACGACTCCCCGTCGCGGGGCTGACGTACTGCGCCGACGATCGCGTCACCGCGACGAAGGCCCGACTTCTTGACCTGGCCGAGCGAGACGTAGACGTCGTTCGGGCCGGGCAGGTAGCCGCTGGTCCGCACGAACGCGTACTGGTCGAGCACGTCGAGGATGCCGGCCACGGGCAGCAGCACGTCGTCCTCGGACACCTCGATCTCGTCGAGGCCCACGACGTCGATGTTCCCGCCACGGGTGCGGCCGCGCTTGCGGTCGCGGTCCCGGTTGCGGTCACGCCCACGACGGCGGCGTCCGCCGCGCTCGTCGTACTCGTCGGCCTGACGGTTGCCCTGACCCTGCGGGTCGCGCTGGCCGCCCTGGCCGCCCTGCTGGTTGCCCTGGCCCTGCTGGCGCTGGCCGCCCTGGCGCTCCTGCTGGCCGTTCTGGCGCTCGCCCTGGCCCTGCTGGTCGCGCTGACGGTCCTGACGGCCGGTCGCACCGGCCTCGGGGGCCGACTCGCGAGCCGCCTCGCCCTCGCCGCCGCGCGGGGCACCTGCGCCCCGCCCGGCGCGGCGCGAACCACGCTCGGGGGCCGTGCCCGTCACCAGGCCGACGGCTGCGGCCGCGCGAGCGGCGCGCTCGTCCGGGGTCTCTCCCCCGGCGGCACGGTCGGCGTCGACGCGAGCCGCGCGGCTGCCCTGCTCCAGGAGCGGCGCGACGATGTCGGCGGCCTGGTCGGCGCGCGCGGAACGCTGGCCCCGCTCGCGGCGAGGCCGCTCGGAGCGCTCGACGTTCTCGGTCGCCGTGCGCACGGGGACCTCGACGGCCGGCTGCACGACGACCTTCTCGGTCTGGGTGTCCTTCTCCGGCGCGCGACGCGCACCGGCGGACGCCCCGGCGGTGCGCTCGGGAGCGCTCTTCTCGCCGGAGGTGGAACGGATGACGTCGACAAGATCGCTCTTGCGCATCTTGGACGTGCCCTTCACACCGAGCTGCGAGGCGAGTGCCTGCAGCTCGGGGAGGCGCAGCGTCGAGAGCGCGCCTGCACGGGCGGTGTCGGTGGTGTCTGTCACGAAGGACCCTTCCCCTCGTTTGCGCCCACTTGCTCTGTGCGAGGGGTGGGCCGCGGGTGATCGACGCTCGGCACGTGACGGCCGGAACGCAGTGGAACCACGCGTCAGTGGTACGACGACGTCAGCTGACGTGGGCTGGATTGCCTTCTCGCGGGGTATGAGGCGCAGTCAGTGGTTGCTCTGCCGATGCCCGGGGACTCGGCGGAGATTCGTCGAGGAATCACCGAGGCATCATCACGAACCTGCGAAGGCTCAATGGATTCTACCATCCGTAGCCCCCCGGAAGACCAGTCCCCCCAGGGGCTGCGCCCAGGATCGGCGTCCGGTCAGCGCACCTGGCGCGGGGACGGCTCCGGGAGGCCCGTCGAGCCCAGGACGCGCTCCGAGCGCACGCCTCCCTGGTCGATGCCCGGACGGTACGCACGCCACTGGTCCGACCCGTGCAGGAGCTCGCGCAGCACGCCGTCGGCCCGGTCCCGGTCCTCGGCGGTCCCGAGCAGCAGGACGGTGGGACCGGCCCCCGAGATGGTCGCAGCCAGGCCGTCCGCCCGCAGGGCACGCACGAGCTCCCACGACGCGGACATGACCCCCGCGCGATACTCCTGGTGGAGCCGGTCCTCGGTCGCGTCGAACAGGTGCCGGGGCGAACGGGTCAGCGCCTCGACGAGCAGGGCGGCACGTCCGGCGTTGAGCGCGGCGTCGGCGTGCGGCACGGTCTCCGGCAGGACGCCGCGAGCACGGCTCGTCGCGAGCCGGACGGTGGGGACCAGGACGGTCGCCTCGATGTCCGGGTGGACGTCGAGCCGGACCGCGTGCGCCCCCTCGTCCCCCTCGACCGTGCTCGTCCACGCGATCGTCGCACCCCCGTAGATCGCGGGAGCGGCGTTGTCGGGGTGCCCCTCGAACTCGGTAGCGAGCCGCAGCACCGTCGCGTCGTCCAGGGCCGCGGGGTCCGCGACCAGAGCGCGTGCGGCGACGATCCCCGCCACCACCGCGGCAGCCGAGGAGCCGAGGCCCCGGCCGTGCGGGATCGCGTTGGTCGCCGTCAGGTGCAGCCCCGTCTGCGGTGCGCCCACCAGGTCGAGGGCGGCGCGCAGGGCGCGCACGACCAGGTGGCGCTCGTCGCCGGGAACCTCGCCGGCCCCTTCCCCCTCGACGTCGACGACGACGTCTCCGTTGCCGAGCGCACGCACCTCGAGCACGTCGTAGTGCGCGAGGGCCAGCCCCATGGCGTCGAAGCCCGGGCCGAGGTTCGCGCTCGTCGCGGGCACACGCACGCGCACATGGTCGGCTCCGAGCTGCATCTCGCGGGACCTCTCTTCGGGGAGCTACGGGGACTGGGGGACGACGGTGGGCTCACCGGGGAGCCCGCGAGGGGACGACGGCGACGGGGCCGCGCCCCGTGCGGCGCGTCCACCCCTTCCCCGCCCGGAGGACGGAGGAGGGGACGGACGCGGAGGGGTTCAGCCGAGCTGGAGCGCGTCGGCGATCGAGACCACGTCGGCGCTGACCCGGACGGGGGTCACGTCGGCACCGTCGAGCGTCTTGAGCGCCCACTGCGGGTCCTTGAGCCCGTGGCCCGTGACCGTGACGACGATGCGCGCACCGGCGGGTACGAGACCGCGCTCGGCCCGCGAGAGGATGCCCGCGACACCGGCCGCCGAGCCGGGCTCGACGAACACGCCGGCCTCGGCCGACAGGATGCGGTGCGCCGCGAGGATCTGCTCGTCGGTCACGGCCTCGATGACGCCGCCCGACTCGTCGCGCGCGGCCTCGGCCTGCGCCCAGGAGGCCGGGTTGCCGATGCGGATCGCGGTCGCGATGGTCTCGGGGTGCGTGATGGGGTGGCCCGCGACGATCGGGGCGGCGCCGGCAGCCTGGAAGCCCCACATGATCGGGGTCCTCGTCGAGACCGCTGGAAGGTGCGCTCCCGGGGCGTCGGGGTCGCCGAGACCCGCGTACTCGCGGAAGCCCTTCCAGTACGCGGTGATGTTGCCCGCGTTGCCCACGGGCAGGGCGTGGATGTCCGGGGCGTCACCCAGCGCGTCGACGATCTCGAAGGCGCCGGTCTTCTGCCCCTCGATACGGTCCGGGTTGACGGAGTTCACGAGCTCGACCGGGTAGGCCTCGGCGAGCTTGCGGGCCGCGACGAGGCAGTCGTCGAAGTTGCCGTCGACCTGGAGCAGCTTGGCGCCGTGCGCGATCGCCTGGCTCAGCTTGCCCATCGCGATCTTGCCGTCCGGGACCAGGACGGCGCACACCATGCCGGCCTTGGTCGCGTACGCGGCGGCCGAGGCCGACGTGTTGCCCGTCGAGGCGCACACCACGGCCTTCGCCCCTCTGCCCGCGGCCGAGGAGATCGCCGCGGTCATGCCGCGGTCCTTGAACGACGCGGTCGGGTTCATGCCCTCGACCTTGAGGAAGACCTGCGCCCCCGTGCGGGCCGAGAGCGCGGGCGCCTCGACGAGCGGCGTCCCCCCCTCGCCGAGCGTCACGATGCGCTCGGTGACGTGGGCGGGCATGCGGTCGGCGTACTCGGCGATGATGCCTCGCCACTGGTGGGCCATCAGGCTCCCTCGACTCTCAGGACGGACGTGATCTCTCGGACGGGTTCGAGCACCGCGATCGCGTCGACCGTCGCGGCGAGCGCGGCCTCCGCTGCGGCGTGGGTCGTGATGACGAGGTGGGCGACGCCGGTCGACCCGTCGTCCGCACCCTGCGTGTCGTCGGCCCCGGGCGCGGCGGCCTCCGAGGGCTGGCGCACGGCCTCGATCGAGACGCCCTTCGACGCCAGGACCTGGGCGACCTGCGCCAGGACCCCGGGGCGGTCGTCGACCGCGAGCCGGACCTGGTAGCGCGTGATCGCGGTGCTCGCCGGCAGGATCGGCAGGGCCGCGTAGATGGACTCCTCGGGGCCCTTGCCGCCGAGCACGCGGTGGCGTGCGGCGGACACGACGTCGCCCAGCACGGCCGACGCCGTGGGCGCTCCACCTGCACCACGGCCGTAGAACATGAGCTCGCCCGCCGCGTCGGCCTCGACGAAGACGGCGTTGAAGGCCCCGCGTACGCCGGCGAGCGGGTGCGCGACGGGCACGAGCGCGGGGTGCACGCGCACCGAGACACCGTGCGAGCCGTCGTCGGCCGTCACGGACTCCGCGATGGCGAGCAGCTTGATGACGTGCCCCGTCTGCGCGGCCCACGTGACGTCGTCGGCGGTGATCCTCGTGATGCCCTCGCGCGCCACGTCCTCGAGCGAGACGCGCGTGTGGAACGCGAGGCTCGCGAGGATCGCGGCCTTGGCCGCGGCGTCGAAGCCCTCGACGTCGGCGGTCGGGTCGGCCTCGGCGTAGCCGAGGTCCTGGGCCTGGCGCACGGCGTCGTCGAACGACATGCCCGTGCTCGCCATCTGGTCCAGGACGTAGTTCGTGGTGCCGTTGACGATGCCCAGGATGCGACGGACGTGGTCGCCCGCGAGGGACTCGCGGACCGGGCGGACGATCGGGATCGCGCCCGCGACCGCGGCCTCGAAGTAGATGTCGACGCCCGCGGTGTCCGCGGCCTTGTACAGCGTGGGGCCGTCCTCGGCGAGAAGAGCCTTGTTCGCCGTCACGACGGCGGCGCCCGCCTCGATCGCGCGCAGCAGCAGCGTGCGGGCAGGCTCGATGCCGCCCATGACCTCGATGACGATGTCGGCGCGCGAGACGAGACCCTCGGCGTCCTCCGTCAGGAGCGACCGGTCGACCGACCCGGCCAGTGGCCGCGGGGCCGACGCGTCACGCACCGCGATGCCCACGAGCTCGAGCGGCGCCCCGACGCGCGAGGCCAGGTCGGCGCTCTGCTGCGTCAGCAGCCGAGCCACCTCGGACCCGACGACGCCGCACCCGAGCAGCGCGACGCGCAGCGGACCTTGCTCCTGCTGGCTGGCTCCCACGAAGCTCCTCCTCCATCACCCGGCCCGCACGGTCAGCGGTGCCGTCGTTCTCCTGGCCCTGTCGGACGCGATCACGTCCCGGGGCCCGTCGGTCCGGGCGGGCGCGGCACGCTGGGCCGCACGTCCCGACCGGTCGATCCTGAGCATGTCGATCCTCGCCCGGTTGCCCGGATCCTGGGCGCTCGTCTCAGGATACGGGTGCACGGGCACCGGTCCACGAGGCGCCACGCCCGGCTCCCGGCGGGCGTCAGCCCAGGTCGAGCGCGAGCAGGTCGTCCTCGGTCTCGCGCCGGACCAGGACCCTGGTCGCACCGTCGGTCACGGCCACGACCGGGGGGCGGGGCACGTGGTTGTAGTTCGAGGCCATCGACCGCCCGTAGGCCCCCGTCGCCGCGACGGCCAGCAGGTCGCCGGCCCGTACGTCACCCGGCAGCAGCACGTCGTGGACCACGACGTCACCGCTCTCGCAGTGCTTGCCGACCACGCGCGCGAGCACGGGCTCGGCGTCGGAGAGCCGGTTCGCGAGCTCGGCGTGGTAGCCCGCGCCGTACAGCGCCGGACGGATGTTGTCGCTCATGCCGCCGTCGACCGAGACGTAGGTGCGCACGATCGTGCTCTCGTCCTCCCCGGCCGACCCGGCGACCCGCACGGGCTTGACCGTACCGACCGTGTAGAGGGTCAGGCCCGCGGGCCCGACGATCGCGCGGCCAGGCTCGATCGAGAAGCGCGGAAGCGGCGTGCCGAGGTCCGCCGACGAGGCCGCGACCGACGCCGCGACGTCCTTCGCGATGCGGTCCGGGTCGAGCGCGGCCTCACCGGGCAGGTACGCGATGCCGTACCCGCCACCCAGGTCGACCTCCGGGACGAGGTGGCCGGTGCGCTCCGCGAGCGCGGCCCGCAGCTCGAGGACCTTGCGTGCCGCGACCTCGAAGCCCGAGGGGTCGAGGATCTGCGAGCCGATGTGCGAGTGGATGCCCAGCAGCTCGAGCTCGGGGTGCGCGAGCACCGCGAGGAGCGCGGTCATGGCCGGGCTGTCCTCGGCCTCCGCACCCGGGGCCGTCGCGAGCGACAGCCCGAACTTCTGGTCCTCGTGCGCGGTCGAGATGTACTCGTGCCCGCCCGCGTGCACGCCCGTGGTCACCCGGATCATGACCGGGGCCGGGGCCCCGCCCCGCGCCCGGGAGGCAGCGGCCACGCGCTCGACCTCGACGAGCGAGTCGACGATGATCCGGCCCACGCCCGCCTCGAGCGCCCGCGCGATCTCCGCGTCCGACTTGTTGTTGCCGTGCAGACCGATGTGCTCGCCGGGCACGCCCGCACGCAGCGCGACCGCGAGCTCACCACCCGTCGCGGTGTCGACGCGCAGCCCCTCGGCGTGGACCCACCGGGCCACGGCGACCGACAGGAACGCCTTGCCCGCGTAGTACACGTCGACGCCCGCACCCACCTCGGCGAACGCGGCCTCGAACGCTCGACGGTAGGCCCGCGCCCGCTCGCGCAGGTCGGCCTCGTCGAGCACGTACGCCGGTGTGCCCTGGCCGACCGCGAGCTCGCGCACGTCGACCCCCGCGACGCTCAGCGCGCCGTCGGCCCCGCGGCGCACGCCGCTCGACCACGGCTCGCCCGGCACGAAGGTGCCGGTCGGCGAGAAGGCGGGCGGCGGCGTCGGGCCTGCCGACGCGCTCACATGCGCTCCGGCGCGGACACGCCGAGCAGCCCGAGACCGTTGGCGAGGACCTGACGCGTCGCGTCGTTGAGCCACAGGCGCGTGCGGTGCACGTCCGTGACCTCCTCGTCGCCCAGCGGCGTCACACGGCACTCGTGGTACCAGGAGTGGTAGTCGCCCGCGAGCGCCTCGAGGTAGCGCGCGACGCGGTGCGGCTCGCGCAGCTCGGCCGCCTGGGCGACCACGCGCGGGAACTCGGTGAGCGCACCGAGCAGGACCGACTCGGTCTCGTGCGTGAGCAGCGCCGGGTCGAACGCGTCGGTCCCGTCCGCGCGGAAGCGCGAGATCCCGTGCGACGCAGCGTTTCGGTCGACGTTCGCCGTCCGGGCGTGCGCGTACTGCACGTAGTAGACGGGGTTCTCGTTGCCCGCCTTGGTCAGCAGGTCGAGGTCCAGGTCGATGCTCGAGTCGGTCGAGGAACGGGCGAGCGAGTAGCGCGCGGCGTCCACGCCCACGGCGTCGACCAGGTCTTCGAGGGTCACGACCGTCCCGGCACGCTTGGACATGCGGACCGGCTGGCCGTCCTTGACCAGGTTGACCATCTGGCCGATGAGGATCTGCAGGTTCTTGCCCGGCACGTCGCCGAACGCCGCGCAGACCGCCATGAGGCGCGCGACGTACCCGTGGTGGTCCGCGCCGAGCATCATGATGACGTCGTCGAACCCGCGCTCACGCTTGTCGAGGTAGTAGGCGATGTCACCCGCGATGTACGCGGCCTCCCCGTCCGACTTGACGATGACGCGATCCTTGTCGTCGCCGAAGTCGGTCGTGCGCAGCCACGTCGCGCCGTCCGCCTCGAACACGTGCCCGCTCTCGCGCAGGCGCTGGACCGCGCGCTCGACCGCGCCGGACTCGTGCAGCGAGTCCTCGTGGAAGTACACGTCGAAGTCGACACCGAAGTCGTGGAGCGCGGAACGGATCTCGGCGAACATGCGCTCGACGCCGCGCGCCCGGAAGACCTCCTGGGCCTCGTCGTCGGGCAGCGAGCGCGGGTCCGGGTCGCCCGCCGCGATCGCGTCGGCGATGACGGCCTCCGCGATGTCGGAGATGTACTGGCCGCCGTAGCCGTCCTCGGGTGCGGGCTCGCCCTTGGCGCGTGCCAGCAGCGAGCGCGCGAAGCGGTCGATCTGCGCACCGTGGTCGTTGAAGTAGTACTCGCGCGTGACCTCCGCACCCGACGCCTGGAGCACGCGGGCCAGCGAGTCGCCGACCGCGGCCCAGCGCACGCCACCGATGTGGATGGGGCCCGTCGGGTTCGCCGAGACGAACTCCAGGTTGATGCGCGTGCCGGCCTCGGAGTCGTTGTTCCCGTAGGTCGCGCCCTGGGCGAGGATCGTGCGGGCGAGCTCGCCCGCGGCCGCCGCGTCGAGCGTGATGTTCAGGAAGCCCGGCCCGGCGATGTCCACGGACTTGATCCCCGGGTGCGCGGCGAGGCGCTGCGCGAGGTCCTCCGCCAGGACGCGCGGCGCGACGCCGGCCTTCTTCGCGAGCTGCAGGGCGACGTTCGTGGCCCAGTCGCCGTGCTCGCGCTGGCGGGGTCGCTCGACGTGGACCGACGCAGGGACCGCGTCGGCGGGCAGGGCGAGGGTGCCGTCGGCGACGGCGGAGGCCAGGGCAGCGCTGAGCGCTTGGGAGAGCTCGTTCGGGGTCACCCGACGATTCTAGCGAGGGACGCTAGGGGTTCGTGCCGACGTCCGCCGGCGGTACCGGGGGTCGGCCTCGCCGAGCACGCGGAGCCCACGTGTCCTCGATCATGACCGGGCGGCAGCCCGCGACCGCGGCGACCAGGATCACGACGAGCGTGCCGAACAGGACGACGAACGTGCTGTCCCACGTCCCGCTGCGCCCGTAGAGGATTCCCGCCGTCAGCGGTCCGGCCCCCGCGAGGAGGTACCCGACGCCCTGCACGAACCCGGACAGCGCGACGGCCCCGGCCGAGGTGCGGCTGCGCAGGTTGATGAGCGCGAGCCCCAGCGGGAACGTCGAGGCGCCCAGCCCCGCGAGGACGACCCACACCCACGTGGCAGGACCCGCCTGGCCACCCATGAGCCCGCCGTACCCGACCGCGAGCATCGCGACGAAGACCACCACGAGCGGGTACGGGTTGCGCATGCGGGCCGCGAGCAGCGGCGTCACGATCGACATGGGCATGCCGACGAACGCGTACAGCGCGAGCGCGGTCGCCGCGGTGGGCTCCGGCATCCCCGCGTCGATCAGGACGTGCGGCAGCCACGCGAACATCACGTAGGTGTTGAGCGAGTTGAGACCGAACATCCCCGCGATGCCCCACGCGAGCGGGCTGCGCCACGCACGCCCCTCGTGGCGGTGCCGCCCGTCGAGGCCTGCGGTGTGCTCGGGCGAGTGCTCGAGCACCGACGCGAGCTCGGCGCGGGCGCGCGCCGAGCGGGCGATCACGACGGTCCACGGCACGGCCGCGAGCAGCCCCACGAGCGCCCAGCCCCCCAGGGCGGGCCGCCAGCCCAGCGAGGAGGCGATACCCACCACGAGCAGGGGCGGGATCGCGGTGCTCAGGGAGAGCGTCACGGTGTAGGCCGCGGTCACGGCCCCGATCCTGTCGGGGAAGTACCGCTTGACCAGGGGCGGGAGCAGCACGTTGCCCATGCCCATGCCCGCGAGCGCCACCGCGGTCCACAGCAGGAAGGACGGGGCCGTGCTCGACAGCGACCGCAGGATCTCCCCGACCGAGCTCACGACCAGCGCGGCGACGAGCGTCGGCTCGAGCCCGAAGCGTCGCGACAGGACCGGGACGAGGGAGCCGAAGACCGCGAACGCGATGACGGGGACGGTACCCAGCAGGCCCGCGACCTGGTCGCTCAGGTCGATGTCGGTCCGGACCACGTCCAGGATCGGGGAGACCGAGGCGACGGCGATCCGCAGGTTGAACGCCGCGAGGACGATCCCGGCAAGGACGACGAACCGCCCGCGCCACGGGCGGAGGGTGCTGTCGGGGGTGCTGTCGGGGGTCGAGCTCGAGTCCTGGCGATCCACTCCAGGAGGGTACGCATCCGTTTCCCGGGGCACCCGTCCTGGAGCGGGTTCCGGGCTGGTGAGTCCGGTCACCCCTGCCGGCCGACCCGGGGCCCACCCGCGCTGATCCGCGCCGATCCGTCCAGGTGGGAGCACGAACCCGCTGGAGACTGGTAGTCTCGTGCACCGTGCCGGATGCTCGTCAGAGCGAACGCATGCTGCCCTCGTAGCTCAGTGGATAGAGCGTCTGCCTCCGGAGCAGAAGGTCGTAGGTTCGAGTCCTATCGAGGGCACCGCAGACCAAGCCCCTGGACCCTCGGGTCCGGGGGCTTCGTCGTGCCCGGGACCCCTCGAGGTGGTCCGGGCCTCCCCCGCACCCGTGTAGCGTCCGCACTACTGGGCCACCGTGGTCTCGTTGACGGGACAAGCGTGACAACAGCATCGAACGACACCATCCTCGGACTCCTCGGGAGGTCGGGGAAGCCCGACGAGCGCCGACTCCCCCTCCACCCCGACCACCTCGAACGCATCGCCCCCGAGCTCCGGGCGCGGATCGTCGTCGAGCAGGGCTACGGCGAGCGCTTCGGGGTGAGCGACGAGCAGATCGCCCCCTGGGTGCGTTCCCTGGGCACCCGGGCCGAGGTGGTCGAGGCGGCCGACGTGGTCCTGCTGCCCAAGCCCCAGGTCGCGGACCTGCACGACCTGCGCCCCGGCCAGACCCTGTGGGGCTGGCCGCACTGCGTCCAGGACGGCGAGCTGACCCAGGTCGCGATCGACAAGCGGCTCACGCTCGTCGCGTTCGAGGCCATGCACCACTGGGCGTCCGACGGCGGGTTCGGCCTGCACGTCTTCCACAAGAACAACGAGATGGCCGGCTACTGCTCGGTGCTGCACGCGCTCGAGCTGTGCGGCTCGACGGGCGACTACGGTCGGCGTCTGACCGCCGTCGTCATCGGCTTCGGTGCCACCGCGCGCGGAGCCGTCACGGCCCTGAACGCGCACGGTGTCCACGACGTGCGCGTGCTCACCAACCGCCGCGTCGCCGCGGTCGCCGCGCCCATCCACTCGGCGCAGATCGTCCAGTTCGACCACGACGACGAGCCCTACCTCAGCGAGGTCATCACCGACGAGGGCCGCCTCCCGCTCGCCCCGTTCCTCGCCGAGAGCGACATCGTCGTCAACTGCACGCTCCAGGACCCCAACGCGCCCCTGCTGTACCTGCGCACCTCGGACCTGGGGGCGTTCCGGCCGGGCAGCCTCATCGTCGACGTGTCGTGCGACGAGGGCATGGCGTTCGACTGGGCGCGCTCGACCACGTTCGCCGAGCCCCTGGTCACGGTCGGCGAGAACATCAACTACTACGCCGTGGACCACAGCCCCTCGTACCTGTGGAACTCGGCGACGTGGGAGATCAGCTCGGCGGTCCTGCCGTTCCTCCCGGCCGTCATGGCCGGCCCGGCAGGGTGGGACGCGAACGAGACGGTCCGCCGTGCGATCGAGGTCCGCGACGGGGTGGTCCTCAACCCCGCGGTGCTCGAGTTCCAGCGCCGCGAGGCCGCGTACCCGCACCGGCCCCTCCCGGCCCTGCCCTGAGCGACCGCGTACGGTATGTCCTATGACGGACGGTGGTAACGGAGACTTCGAGTTCGAGCGTCGCTTCCTCGTGGAGGACGTCCCGGTCGACCTGCTCGACGCGCCCGCGCTCATCGTGCAGAGCTACTTCCTGGCCGAGGACGGCTACGCGCTGCGCCTGCGGGCCCAGGCGAGCGCGACCGCCGGCGACCTCACCGCCGCCACCTCTCCCCTGAGCGTCCTGGACCGGTACGCGTTCGACTTCTGCGCGCTCACGGTCAAGGGCCCGCAGGTGGGCGGCACCCGCTACGAGGCCGAGCGCGAGATCGACGTCAACGTCGGGGTCGAGATGATCCGCCGCGGGGGCGGCCGCATCGTCAAGACCCGCTACTCGGCGTGGCTCGGGGCGGACGGCTGGGTCATCGACGAGTTCGGTGGCGCGAACCACCCGCTCGTCATCGCGGAGTGCGAGCGGTCGGGCCCGGTCGTGGACCTCCAGATCCCGGCGTTCTGCGTCACCGAGATCACCGACGACCGTCGCTTCTCCAACGACTCTCTCTCGCACACCCCGTACTCGGCGTGGGCCGGGTCGTTCGCCGCGGAGCTCGCGGTCTCCGGGCCGCGGTTCCGCCAGGACTTCGGGCACAACGCGCACCTGCCCGGCGAGTAGCCCGGTTCAGGGCACGTCGTCCGTGATCGCCCGGCCGGCCGCGGGCGCACCGTCCTCCCCGACAGGGGCGATCCGCAGGCTGCGCGCGTAGTAGACCCACGGGAACCACGTCCCGATCCGTTCCCACCCGTCGGCCTCGAGCCCGAACCGGCTCGCCCCCAGGACGTACACGCGCCGGTGCTCCCACTGCGTGGTGGTCCTCACGAGCCGGTGGAAGCCCGCCCCGAACCCGGTCGAACGCCACCCCTTGCGCCCGTAGGCCTCGAGCGCGGCCATCTCGGTCACGGCCGTGACGGGCGCCAGGATCCGGGTGTCGCCGACCTCCGCGCCCCCGACGAGGTCCTGGACCGTACCCGGCATCCCCGGCCCGGCCGGCCGGCCGAAACGCTGCTGCGCGGCCTGCCGCGAGATGCCGAGGGTCGTCCCGATCGCCTCCCAGCTGTGCCCTGCCGAGCGCGCCGACGACACGGCCGTCGCGAGCAGCTCCTCCGTCGCGCGGTGGGCCCGTGCCGTGAGCGCGACGAGCTCGAGGTGCGCGCCGGGATCGGTCGTGATGCGGTCGCCGATGCCGGGGTCGGCAGCGGTCACCGCCTCGGCGAGCAGGTCGTCGAGCGTCCGGGCGCCGCCGCGGGGTTCGAGGCTCCCCCAGGCGGGTGCGTCGCTCACGGTTCGTACCCCTCGTCGATGCCCGACGCCGGAGCGTCGGTCGGGCGGTCGTCTCTCCACCTGGTCACCATGTGTCAACTGTCGCTTGACAGCCAATCTCCTGTCAAGAGGCGGTTGACACAGGTCGGCCCAAGTCGCTGCGCCACCCGGGACGACAGGGCGCGACGCGCCGTCGGGCATCTCTCCCGCGACTTCCCGGCCGACCCGACGGAGAATGCAGGACATGGACGAGGCCGTCGTACTCCTGGTCATCACCGGCGCGCTGGCCGTCACGGCCGCCGCCCGGCACTGGGACCTGCCCGCTCCCCTCGTGCTCGTGACCGTGGGCCTCGGCGTCTCGCTGATCCCCGTGGTCCCCCACATCGAGCTCGCACCCGAGGTGCTCCTCGGCGTCATCCTGCCGCCCCTGCTCTTCTCGGCCGCCAACGGCAGCTCCTACCAGGACTTCCGGTCGTCGCTGCACGCGATCGTTCGCCTCGGGGTCGGGCTCGTGATCGTCACGGCGCTCGCCGTGGCGTGGGTCGTGACCCTCCTGCTGCCCGACCTGCCCTTCGCCGCCGCCCTCGTCCTGGGCGCCGTCGTCGCACCGCCCGACGCCGTCTCCGCCGCCGCGGTCGGACGCCGCCTCGGGCTGCCGCGACGGGTCATGACGCTCCTGGGCGGCGAGAGCCTCATCAACGACGCGACGTCGCTCACCCTCTACAAGGTCGCCCTCGCCGGCGTCGCCACGGGCGCGTGGGTGTGGACCGAGGGCATCAGCGTCTTCACGCTCGCCGTCGTCGTCGGCGTGGGCGTCGGCCTCGTCATGGGCATCGGGATGCACGCCGCGCGCCTGCGGCTCGCCGACCCGCTCCTGACGAGCGTCGCCGGGATCATCCTGCCGTTCGCGGCCTACTGGATCGCGGAGGAGCTCAGCGGCTCGGGCGTGCTGGCCGTCGTCGCCGCAGGCCTCTACCTGGGCCACACCGCCCCGACCGCCGGCTACGAGACGCGCCTCGTCGAGGAACCCCTGTGGGACAGCCTCGACCTGCTCCTCGAGGCCATCACGTTCGCGCTGATCGGCCTCCAGCTCAAGTTCGTCGTGGAGACCGTCGTGGAGTCCGACGAAGGGCTGCGGACCGCGATCTGGGTGTCCCTCGCCGCCCTCGTCGTGACCATGGCCGTCCGTCCGCTGTACATCTTCGCCACGTCGTGGCTCGACCGCGTCCACCTGCCCGGCTCGAAACGCTCGCGAGCCGACCGGCTCGACTGGCGCGAGTCCCTCGTGGTCTCCTCGGCCGGCATGCGAGGCGTCGTGACGCTCGCCGCCGCCGCGGCCATCCCCGCGACGCTCGGCGGGGCCGAGTTCCCCGGCCGCGCGACCATCCAGCTCGCGGCCTTCACGGTCGCGATCGGGACGCTCCTGCTGCAGGGCGTGACGCTGCCGTGGGTCATCCGGCGCCTCGAGGTCGGGGGCGAGGACGAGGCCGCGAGCGACGCCGCCGAGGAAGCCCGCGTGCGACGGCTCATGGCCGACGCCCAGGCCGAGGCCATCGCGCACGCCACCCGGCAGTGGGCACCCGTGATCGGCGAGGAGAAGGCCGAGGCGACGCGCGCCGCCATGTCCGCCGCGATCGTCGGACGCGCCCAGGCCGCGGCGCGCCTGCTCTCGCCCGAGTCGGCGGCCGAGGAACCCGTCGAGCAGGCTCCCGTCCGTGCGCGGCCCACGGGCGGTCGGGCCTTTCCCGTGGCCAGGCCCGGCGACCGGTCCGAGGACCTGCGCAGGCTCAACGCGCTGCGCACCGACATGAACAGGGCCCAGCGCCAGGTGCTGGTCGACGAGCGCGACGCCGGACGCCTCAACGAGGCCGTGATGCGCAGGATCCTGCGCGAGCTGGACATCGAGGCCGAGGCGCTGGCCGAGTCCTGGGTCAACCGGATCTGACGGGGTCCGTCAGGTGGGACCGCCGAGCTCCACAACGCCCTCGGTGAACTCGAAGTGCCACGGCTCGTAGGCGCCGCCACCGCCGCGCTTGGCCCACGACGGGTTGGCCCAGCCGTAGACGCCGCCGTTCTTGTTGATCCACGAGTAGACCTCGCGGTTGCCCGTCTCGCTCGAGCACAGGTCGATCGCCAGGCCCCAGCCGTGGAACGACGTCCCCGGCTTGGCCGCGAACGCGCCGCGCGACCCCTTGAGGGAGACCTGCGACGCGATCGTGCGGTAGCTCGAGACCAGGCACATGTCCCGCCCGAACGTCGACCGGAAGGCCTCGTTCATGGCAGACAAGGCGACCGCCGCGTCAGGACGCAACGACTCCCCCGGCTGCCACAGGTCGCACAGCTCGTGGCCCGTGAGCCTGCCGTTGGCGCTCGTCGGCTTGACCGTCGGGTCGCAGTCCGGCAGCGGGGCGCGCTCGACGGACCGGCTCGCGGCCTGCGCCCGACCGTCGATCTTCGGGGCTGCTGCCACGTACTCGGACGTGGGCTCGGCCGCGGTCGGGTTGTTGACGAGGTCGAGCGCGCTCGGCCCGGTCGGGCGTCCGTCCGGCCCGAAGGGGGCAGCCGGACCGTCCTGCGCACCGGCTGACAGCGGCATCGCGATCGTCGCGACGGCGAGCGTCCCGAGGACCGCCATGCGAGGGGCCCAGCGCTGGTGCGAGGGGATCTCCGCCCGACGGCGCCCCTTGTGCCCGGTCTCCGCCTCACGTCGGGCGCGACGGGAGTCGGAGGACTGGGACGTCGACACCGACTCCACCGGACCTCCGCTCGAAGAACCGTCCGGACACCTGGCGGTGGCCGGAGCGGCACAGACGACAAGAAACGCGCTCCACCTCGCAGAAAGGACGACCCTCCTGTAGGGGAGGAACCGTGCGAGTCGAAGCACCGGACACGATATCCGGGGGCGCCGGGGAAGCCAAGTCCCCTGTTCAACGGGCTGCGGGGCCACCCGCGGCGCACCGGGGCGCACCGACGGGGCACCCCGGTCCGGCCAGGATCAGCGCACCCGGCGCTGCATCGCGTCCCGCACCTCGCCCACGAGCTCCTCCAGGATGTCCTCGAGGAAGACGACGCCCAGGGCGCCCTGCGCGCCGACCGGTGCGACGCCGTCGGGCAGCGCGGCGGACGCGGGGTCGACGACGCCGCCCTCGCGGTCCAGCGCCCCGGGGTCGACGCGCGCCAGGTGCGCGCCCGAGCGTTGCATCGCCCGCAGCGCGTCCTCGATCTCGTCGCCCGGCTCGGCCGTGGCGAGCGCGCGCACACGCCACGACGGCACCGGCCGGAACCGGTCCTCACCGCTCGCGTACAGCACGTCCTTGAGGTGCAGGTAGCCGACGAGCTCGCCGTGCACGTCGGCGACCGGGAAGCGGCTGAAGCCCGTCTTGGCGACCAGACGCTCGATCTCGTCGGGCGTGCACCCCTCGACCACCGTCACGAGACGGTCGACCGGCACCATGACCTCGGCCGCCGTGCGCTCCGAGAACTCGATGGCCCCCGAGAGCAGACCCTGCTCGTCCTGGAGGATGCCCTCGGCCTGCGAGTGCTCCACGATCGACTGCACCTGCTCGGCCGTGAAGACCGACGCGACCTCGTCCTTGGGCTCCACACCGGTCCAGCGCACGACGTGGTTCGCGAGCCAGTTGAGCGAGACGATGATCGGCTTGAGGATGCGCCCCAGCACGACGAGCGGCGGACCGAACCACATGACGGCCTTCTCGGGCCCGGACACCGCGAGGTTCTTCGGGACCATCTCGCCCAGGACCACGTGCAGGTACACCACGATCGCCAGCGCGATCACGAACGCGACAGGATGGGTGAGCGACGGGCTCACCCCCAGGGCGTGCAGGGGCACCTCGATGAGGTGCGCGACGGCCGGCTCCGCGACGACACCCAGCCCCACCGAGCACACCGTGACGCCGAGCTGGGCGCACGCGAGCATCAGCGAGACGTGCTCCATGGCCCACAGGACCGTCTGCGCACGGCGGTTGCCCTGCGCGGCGAGCGGCTCGATCGCGCTGCGCCGGGCCGAGATGATCGCGAACTCCGCGCCCACGAAGAACGCGTTCGCGGCCAGGAGGAAGAGGCCCAGGAGCAGGGCTGCGGTCGAGCTCATCGGGCACCTCCCTGCGAGCCGTCACCCGGGTGCCGGTCCGCGCTCGACCCGCCGGGAGGTCGGGCACGGTGGCCGTCCTGGTCGCCCTGCTCCTGCGAGTCCTGCGCGGCCAGCACGCGGACCCGGAGCCGTTCGACGCGGCGCCCTTCCATGGCCTCGACGCGCAGCACGACGTCGCCGACCCGGACCTCGTCCCCGACCTCCGGCACCCGGCCCAGGTCGGCCATGACGAGTCCTCCGAGGGTCTCGTAGGCACCGTCCTCGGGCACCACCAGGCCCGTCGACTCCACGAGCTCGTCCGGGCGGACGACCCCCGGCACGATCCACGAGCCGTCGGCCCCACGGGCCGTGCCGGCCCGGCGCGGGTCGTGCTCGTCGGCGACGTCGCCCACGAGCTCCTCGACCACGTCCTCCAGGGTCACGACCCCCGAGGTGCCGCCGTACTCGTCCACGACCACGGCCATCTGCAGACCGAAGCCGCGCAGCTCGACGAGCAGCGGACCCAGCGCGACCGTCTCGGGGACGCGGGGGGCCTCGACCATGAGGGCGGCCGCCGGCACCTCGCCGCGGCGCTCGTGGGGCACCCCCACGGCCCGGCGCAGGTGCACCAGACCGAGCACGTCGTCGCGGTCCTCGCCGATCACGGGGAAGCGCGAGTGTCCCGACGTCCGGGCGAGCGCCACGACGTCCTCGGCCGTGTCGTCACGGCGCAGCACCACCATGCGCATGCGGTCCGTCATGACGTCGACCGCGCTGAGCTCGTCGAGCTCGATCGAGTTGGTCAGGAGCGTCGCCACCGAGGTGTCCAGGGTGCCCTCCTGGGCGGACCGCTTGACGAGGGCCGCGAGCTCGGACGCCGAGCGCGCGCCCGACAGCTCCTCGCGCGGCTCGACGCCCATGCGTCGCAGGATCGCGTTCGCGGACCCGTTGAGCACCGAGATGACCGGTCGGAAGATCTTGGTGAACTGCCGCTGGACCGGGACGACCTGACGTGCGGTGGCGTACGGGGTCGAGAGCGCGAAGTTCTTGGGGATGAGCTCACCGAAGAGCATCGAGAACAGGTTCACGACGACGAGCGCCAGGACCACCGCGACGACCGTGGCCGCGCTCGCCCCGAGGGCCGTGCTCCCGAGAGCGTCGCCGATGAGGCTCTGGAGGGCCGGCTGGGCCGTGTACCCGAGCAGGATCGTCGTGATCGTGATGCCGACCTGCGCCGACGAGAGCTCGGTCGACAGGTGCTTGAGGCCCGCCCGGACGCTGCGGTCGCGGCGGCTGCTGCGGGCCTCGGGTGCGTCGGCCTCGCGCGCCCCGTCCCGAGCACCGCCGGCGCCTCCCCCCTCGGCGCTGCGGGCCTCGTCGCCGTCCGGCTTGGCCAGGACCGCGGGATCGAGGGTGACGAGCGAGAACTCGCTCGCCACGAAGACTGCTGTACCTGCGGTCAGGAGCACCCCCAGCGCGACCATCAACCAGTCGCCTACCACGGGGTGCTCCACGGATATCGGGGTGTGCTCTTCATCGTGAGGACGATGCTATCGGCCGGGGGCCCGCCGTCCATCCGGAGCGCAGGCGCCACGTGCGCCTCCCTCACGGCCGTCCGCCCGTGGGCGCGGCACCACCGGAACCGCACGGAACTCCCACGGGAACACCACGGACATCGGTGGACCTTTCGCCCTGTCCTGCGGCCAACGAAGCCCCGGTTGTGCCACGCTGTTCCCATGACAGCCAGCGCATTCCCCACCGGTACCGGCGCGACGAGCGCTGGTGGACCCGCAGGCACACCCGCGCAGTCCGCGAACATCCTCGTCGTCGAGGACGAGCCGGCCATCGCGACGGCCATCGCCCAGCGCCTGAGCGCCGAGGGCTGGCGCGTCGAGGTCGCACGCGACGGGCTCTCGGGCGTCGAGGCGGCGACCCGCCTGCGACCCGACGTGATCGTGCTCGACGTCATGCTGCCGGGCATCGACGGGCTCGAGGTCACGCGCCGCATCCAGGCCGAGCAGCCCGTGCCGATCCTCATGCTCACCGCGCGCGACGACGAGACCGACATGCTCATCGGGCTCGGCGTCGGCGCCGACGACTACATGACCAAGCCCTTCTCGATGCGCGAGCTGGTCGCCCGGGTCAAGGCGCTGCTGCGGCGCGTCGACCGCGCGGCCCAGGCGGCGACGTCGACCCCCACGGACCCGCCCATGGTCGTGGGCGACGTCGTGATCGACCGCGCCCAGCGGCGCGTGCACCGCGCGGGTGAAGAGGTCCACCTGACCCCGACCGAGTTCGAGCTGCTCGTCATGCTGGCCAGCTCGCCCAAGACGGTGCTCACGCGCGAGCGCCTCCTCGCCGAGGTCTGGGACTGGGCCGACGCGAGCGGGACCCGCACGGTCGACTCCCACATCAAGGCGCTGCGCCGCAAGCTCGGGCCCGACCTGATCCGCACGGTCCACGGTGTCGGATACGCGTTCGAGCCCCCGGTCGCGTGACCTCCGGCACCCGGACCATCCGCCCCCACCTCCCGGACGTCCGGCCCCTCGACTCGTTCCGGTCGCTCAAGATCAAGCTCGGCGTGCTGGTCTTCGCGACCGTCACGCTCGCGGTCCTCATCACCTGGCTCGGGCAGCAGAACAAGCTCGGCCCCACCCGCACGTTCCCGCTGGCGATCGTCCTCTCGCTCCTGCTCACGCAGATCCTCGCGCGCGGCATGACCTCGCCCCTGCGCGAGATGACGGCGGCCGCGCAGTCCATGGCCGACGGCGACTACACCCGGCGCGTGCGCGCGACGAGCCGGGACGAGGTGGGCCAGCTCGCGGTCGCCTTCAACATCATGGCCGAGGACCTGGCGTCGTCGGACCAGATGCGCCGGGAGCTCATCGCGAACGTGTCGCACGAGCTGCGCACCCCGATAGCGGCGCTCCAGGCCCAGCTCGAGAACGTCGTCGACGGCGTGAGCGAGGCGAACCCGGCGACCATGGAGATGGCGCTCGCCCAGACCGAGCGCCTGACCCGCCTCGTGACGTACCTCCTGGACCTGTCCCGGATCGAGGCGGGCGCCGCGGCGCTCAACTTCCAGGACATCCCGCTCGGCGACTTCCTGGAGGAGAACGCCGACGCCGTCTCGATGGTCGAGGCCGGTAAGCAGCTCCAGTACGTGGTCGACGTGACCCCCGAGGACCTCACGCTGCCTGCGGACCCCGAGCGGCTGCGCCAGATCATCATCAACCTGCTCCAGAACGCGATCCGGCACTCGCCCCAGAACGGCGAGATCCGGCTCGAGGCCTACCCCGTCGACGACGACGTCGTGATCGAGGTCATCGACCAGGGGCCCGGCATCGCAAAGAAGGACCGTGAACGGATCTTCGAGCGCTTCGCCCGGGGCAACGCCCCGTCGCAGGGCCACTCCTCGACCGGTGGGACGGGGATCGGGCTCGCGATCGTGCGCTGGGCGGTCGACCTGCACGGCGGGCGGATCGAGGTCGCGGACTCCCTCCAGGGCGCCACGATGCGCCTGACCTTCCCGGCTCGTCCTCAGCCGCACACGACCGGCCTCCCCGACGACCTGCCGGAGATCCTGGGGCACCCCGGCACCCCTCACCCGGACGACCAGGAGCGACGCCGCCGCGACACCACCGAGTGAGACCTTCGTCACACTCTGCGCCCGGCATACCCGGCGATGGTCTAAACGACCTGACCTTTGGTCAGCGAACAGGTCGCTGTTGCCCCCCTGTTTGCCTCTGGCAGACGTCCCGTGAAGAACCAGCCGACACCCTGCACATTTCCGCCGGACGAAGCCCTGTCGGGCAGACGGGAGGGCCTAGGCTTGACGGGTCCGGTTCCGGACTAGGTACCCGATATCCAGTGACGATCAGTGGTGAAAGTGGGCGATCCTCGCGTGTCCCCGAAGGCTGAGTCAGAGTCGATCAGCGCAGCAAGTTCTGTGTTCGGCGCCAACGAATGGCTCGTCGACGAGCTCTACGAGCAATACCTCAAGGACAAGAACGCGGTCGACCCCGCGTGGTGGGAGTTCTTCGCGGACTACCGTCCCGGGGACAAGGCGAGCGAGGTGAACGGAAGCAGCACCACCGCCGCCCCCGCCGCCGGGACCTCGACGCCCCCGGTCGCGACCCCGGCCCCCGCGGTCCAGATCCCGGCGAACGCACCGGCAGCGCCGCCGGCCCGCGCCGCGAGCGCCGTGCCCGCGACCGACGGCTCGGCCGCCGGCGAGTCCGCGCAGCGCCCCAAGTCCCCCGTGGTCCCCGCGGACCCGACCGTCAACGCCGCGATCGCGGCCGTGAAGGCCAACCGCCCGGTCGCGACCGCGCAGCCCGCCACGGCACCGTACGCGGCCGTGGCCGCCGCGAAGTCGAAGTCCGACGCACCCGACACCGCGGACGACGTGCAGAAGCTGCGCGGGCCCGCCGCACGCGTCGTCGTGAACATGGAGGCGAGCCTCGAGGTCCCCACCGCGACCTCCGTGCGCGCCGTGCCGGCCAAGCTCATGGTCGACAACCGCATCGTGATCAACAACCACCTCGCCCGCGGGCGCGGCGGCAAGATCTCGTTCACGCACCTCATCGGCTACGCGCTCGTCGAGGCCCTCGGCGAGATGCCCGCCATGAACGCGAGCTACACCCAGCTCGACGGCAAGCCCGCCGTGAACAACCCGGCCCACGTCAACTTCGGTCTCGCGATCGACCTCGCCAAGCCGGACGGCACCCGCCAGCTCCTCGTGCCGAGCGTCAAGAAGGCCGAGCAGATGGACTTCGCCCAGTTCTGGGCGGCCTACGAGGACCTGGTCCGCCGGGCCCGCGGCAACAAGCTCACGGTCGACGACTTCGCCGGCACGACCATCTCGCTCACCAACCCCGGCGGCATCGGCACCGTGCACTCGGTCCCGCGCCTCATGCAGGGCCAGGGCACGATCATCGGCGTCGGCGCCATGGACTACCCCGCGGAGTTCGCGGGCGCCTCGGTCGAGCAGCTCGCCCGTCTGGGCGTCTCGAAGGTCCTGACCATCACGTCGACCTACGACCACCGCATCATCCAGGGCGCCCAGTCCGGAGAGTTCCTGCGCATCCTCGGGACCAAGCTGATCGGTGAGGACGGGTTCTACGACCGCGTCTTCGCCGCGCTGCGCATCCCCTACGAGCCGGTCCGCTGGACCCGCGACAACACGACGGACGCCGAGATCGAGGCGGCCAAGCCCGCCAAGATCGCCGAGCTCATCCACTCGTTCCGCTCGCGCGGCCACCTCATGGCAGACACGGACCCGCTCGCCTACCGCCAGCGCAAGCACCCCGACCTGGACGTCCAGACCCACGACCTCACGCTGTGGGACCTGGACCGCACCTTCCCCACGGGCGGGTTCGGCGGCAGGACGAAGTCCACGCTGCGCGACATCCTCGGGCTGCTGCGCGACTCCTACTGCCGCTCGATCGGCATCGAGTACATGCACCTCGCGGACCGCGCCCAGCGCCGCTGGCTCCAGGAGCGCCTCGAGTCCGGCTACGCCCGCACCCCGCGCGAGGACCAGCTGCGCATCCTGCGCCGCCTGAACTCCGCCGAGGCGTTCGAGACGTTCCTGCAGACCAAGTTCGTCGGCCAGAAGCGCTTCTCGCTCGAGGGTGGCGAGTCCGTCATCCCGCTGCTCGACGCCGTCCTGTCCAAGGCGGCCGACGGCGGCCTCGACGAGGTCTGCATCGGCATGGCCCACCGTGGTCGCCTCAACGTCCTCGCGAACATCGCGGGCAAGAGCTACGCGCAGATCTTCGCGGAGTTCGAGGGCAACCAGGACCCCAAGAGCGTCCAGGGCTCGGGAGACGTCAAGTACCACCTCGGCACCGAGGGCACGTTCTCGGCCGAGTCGGGTGCCCAGACGCGCGTCTACCTCGCGGCCAACCCCTCGCACCTCGAGGCGGTCGACCCGGTGCTCGAGGGCATCGTGCGCGCCAAGCAGGACCGCATCGACCTGGGCGGCGACGGGTTCTCCGTCCTGCCGATCCTCATCCATGGCGACGCGGCCTTCGCGGGCCAGGGTGTGGTCCCCGAGGTCCTGAACCTCGCGCAGCTGCGCGGGTACCGCACCGGCGGCACGATCCACGTCATCATCAACAACCAGGTCGGCTTCACCACGGGCCCGTCCTCGTCGCGCTCGACGCTCTACTCGACCGACGTCGCCAAGGGCTACCAGGTCCCGATCTTCCACGTGAACGGTGACGACCCCGAGGCGTGCGTGCGCGTCGCCGAGCTCGCCTTCGCGTTCCGCGAGCAGTTCGACCGTGACGTGATCATCGACATGATCTGCTACCGCCGCCGCGGCCACAACGAGGGCGACGACCCCTCGATGACGCAGCCCCTCATGTACAACCTGATCGAGGCCAAGCGCTCGGTGCGCAAGCTCTACACCGAGAACCTCGTCGCACGCGGCGACATCACGCTCGAGGAGGCCGAGCACGTCCTGCAGGACTACCAGGCCCAGCTCGAGCGCGTCTTCACCGAGACCAAGGAAGGCGGCTTCACGCCGTCGCCCGCCACCGAGCCCGTCGCGGGCCTGGAGCGTCCCGAGTCCCAGCGCGAGGACGCCGGCACGATGGTCGGGTGGAAGACCGCGATCGACCAGTCGATCATCGAGCGCGTGGGTCAGGTGCACGTCTCGCCGCCCGAGGGCTTCACGGTCCACCCCAAGCTGGCGCAGCTCCTCGAGAAGCGCAACCAGATGTCCGCCAACGGCGGCATCGACTGGGGCTACGGCGAGCTGCTCGCGTTCGGTTCGTTGCTCGTGGAGGGCACGCCCGTGCGCCTCGCCGGGCAGGACTCGCGCCGCGGCACGTTCGTCCAGCGCCACGCGGTCCTGCACGACCGCGAGACCGGTGCCGAGTGGACCCCGCTGCTGTACCTGTCGGCGGACCAGGCGAAGTTCTGGGTCTACGACTCCTCGCTGAGCGAGTACGCGGCCCTCGGGTTCGAGTACGGCTACTCGGTCGAGCGTCCTGACGCCCTGGTGCTGTGGGAGGCGCAGTTCGGCGACTTCGTCAACGGCGCGCAGACCGTGATCGACGAGTTCATCTCGTCCGCCGAGCAGAAGTGGGGCCAGAACTCCTCGGTCGTCATGCTCCTGCCGCACGGCTACGAGGGCCAGGGGCCCGACCACTCGTCGGCCCGCATCGAGCGGTTCCTCCAGCTCTGCGCGGAGAACAACCTCACGGTCGCCCAGCCGTCCACCCCGGCGTCGTACTTCCACCTGCTGCGTCAGCAGGCGTACGCCCGCCCGCGTCGTCCGCTCGTGGTGTTCACGCCCAAGCAGCTGCTGCGCCTCAAGGCGGCAGCGTCCGGGGTCGAGGACTTCACGACCGGGACGTTCCAGCCCGTGCTCGGGGACCCGACGGCGAACCCCGCGTCCGTCGACCGTGTCCTGCTCTGCACGGGTCGTGTCTACTACGACCTGATCGCCGAGCGCGCCAAGCGCGGTGACGACAAGACGGCGATCGTGCGCCTCGAGCAGCTCTACCCGCTCGACGTGGACGGCATCCGCCGGGAGGTCGCGAAGTACGCGGGCGCCGAGATCGTGTGGGTCCAGGACGAGCCGGAGAACCAGGGTGCCTGGTCGTTCGTCCACGTGAACCTGCCCGAGGACCTGCCTCGCGTCCGGGTCGTCTCGCGCCCGGCGTCGGCCTCGACCGCAGCCGGCACGGCCAAGAAGCACCAGGCCCAGCAGGCCGTCCTCCTCGAGCAGGCCTTCGCCCGCTGAGCAGGACCCGCACGCTGACCCCCTGAGGGCCACGACGAAGGCCGCCTCACCGTCCGGGAGGCGGCCTTCGTCGTGCGTGGGGATCGCCGGTCGGGTTCGCCCGCCGACGGCCGTGTCGCCACGGCCGGATCACCTACCAGCGGCCGTGGACCTGCTCGCGCAGGTACCGGTCGTAGATCTCACGGACCCCCGACGCGAACAGCGGTCCGAGCACCTCCGCGGAGCCGGCCTCGGCGTTCGCGCGGGCCTGCTCGACGTTGCGAGCGCCAGGGATCACGGTCGAGACACCGGGCTGCTGCCAGATCCAGGCGATCGCGGCCTGGGCCGGGGTCACGTCGGGTCCGAGCACGTCGTGCACGAGCGCGGTGAACTCCCCCGCCGCCGTGAGCCCGGTCGCGAAGTCGACCCCGGAGAAGGTCTCGCCGACGTCGAACGCGGAGCCGTCGCGGTTGAAGCTCCGGTGGTCGTTCTCGGCGAACGTCGTCTCGCGCGTGTACTTCCCGGACAGCAGGCCCGAGGCCAGGGGCACCCGCGCGATGATCCCGACGCCCGCGTCGGAGGCCGCGGGCAGCACCTTGTCGAGGGGCTTGATCCGGAACGCGTTGAGGATGATCTGGACCGTCGCGACGCCGGGGCGCGCGATGGCCGCGAGCGCCTCGTCGACGGTCTCGACGCTCACGCCGTAGGCCGCGACCGATCCCTCGGCCACGAGCGTGTCGAGCGCGTCGTACACCTCGTCGTCGTCGACGACCGACGACGGCGGGCAGTGGAGCTGGACGAGGTCGAGACGCTCGGTGCGCAGGTTGCGCCGCGAACGGTCCGTCCACTCGCGGAAGTTCGCGAGCGTGTAGCTCGCGGGCTCCTGCGGCGCCCGTCGGCCCATCTTGGTCGCGACCGTGATGCCCGCGCCGGGGTTGTCGGCGAGGTAGGACCCGATGATCTCCTCGCTGCGGCCGTCGCCGTAGACGTCGGCGGTGTCGAAGAAGGACACGCCCGACTCGGCCGAGGCGTCGAGCACGGCGCGGGCGTCGGCCTCGCTGACCTCGCCCCAGTCCGCCCCGAGCTGCCAGGTCCCGAGCCCGACGACCGAGACCAGTCGTCCGGTGCGTCCGAGCACTCGTCGTTCCATGTGTTCCTCCTCGTCCTGCGGGTGGTGCTCCCGCCCCCGGCAGCGCCGGCGACGGTGCGTCGCTGGGCGTGCGCCCGGGAGGGCGTCACGACCGGGTTCTACTGTCCCTGCTCGGGGAGAGTTCCGCACCCAGTAGCGTGTGCACGTGAACATCCACGCACCGTCCGGGGTCCAGATCCGCATCGAGCACGGTGACCACCGTGCCACGCTCACGGAGGTCGGTGCGACCGTCCGGGAGTACTCGGTCGCCGGGCGCGACGTCTTCACCCCCTTCGCGGAGGACGAGATCGCTCCCGCGTCGCACGGCGCGGTGCTGCTCCCCTGGCCCAACCGCCTGCAGGACGGGCGGTACACGTTCGACGGGGTCGACCACCAGCTCCCGATCACCGAGGTCCCGCGGAGCACGGCCATCCACGGTCTGGTGTCCTGGGAGCGCTGGGACGTCGTCGAGCAGTCGCCCTCGGCCGTGACCTTCGAGCTGCACCTCGTCTCGACACCGGGCTACCCGTTCGACCTCGTCGCCCGTGTCACGTACGCGCTGAGCGACGCGGGCCTGCGCGTCACGGCCCGCACGACGAACGTCGGTACGACCGACGCACCCTACGGCGTCGGCTTCCACCCGTGGCTGTCGCCGGGCCCCGCAGCCGTCGACGAGTGCACGCTGCGCCTCGACGCGCGTACCCGGGTCACGACGGACGAGCGGCTGCTGCCCACGGGCACCGAACCCGCAGCAGGTGACTTCGACCTGCGCGAGCCGCGCCTGCTCGCGGGCATCGACCTCGACGACGCGTTCGTCGACGTCTTGCGGGACGAGGACGGGCTGTCCTGGATGCGCCTGACGGCTCCTGACGGCCGCACGGCCGCGGTGTGGATGGACTCCACGATGGACACGTGGCAGGTGTGCACGGGCGACCACGTCTCGGCGGCCGGCTACCGGCGCACAGGGGTCGCGGCCGAACCCATGAGCTGCATCGCGGACGCCTTCCGGACGGGCGAGCGCCTCGTGCGCCTCGCTCCTGGCGCCTCGCACGACGCCGTCTGGGGTGCGACTCTCCTCTGATGCGGCGTGGCGCCGGTCACGTCCTGTCCGGCCCGACGTCGGGGCACCTCTCTCCCCCTGGGCCCGCCCGCACCGGGGAGAGGTCGACGATTCCCGGTCCGGGTCGCACCCGACCGGCCGGACATCCCGCACGGGAGCCTTGTCGTGACGGACAATGGTGCGCGAGCGAACGAGGAGCACATCACCGTGGGAGAACCTGAAGTACGGATCTGCGTGGTCGGCGACGAGCTGAGCGCGGGCGTCGGCGACGCCAAGGGCCTCGGCTGGGCCGGGCGAGTGGTCGCGCGCACCCGTTTCCCGGGGACGGCGATGGTCTTTCCTCTCGCGATCCCGGGCGAGACGACGACCGCCATGAGCCAGCGGTGGGACGCCGAGACGAGCAGGCGCTTCGACCACGACCCCGAGGCCGACAACCGGCTCGTCCTCGCCCTGGGCCGGCACGACCTCGACGCGGGCCTGTCGGTGGCGCGGTCGCGGCTCAACCTGGCGAACGTCCTGGACGTGGCCGAGCACCGTCGTCTGCCGACGTTCGTCGTCGGGCCGCCGCCCGGTCGTCCCGAGGACAACGACCGGGTCGCCGAGCTCTCCGCGGCCTTCGCGGACGTCGCCAACCGCCGCCGCGTCCCGTACGTCGACACGTTCACGCCGCTGGTCACGCACGAGCAGTGGCTCGCGGACCTCGCGACGAGCGGCGGCGGGTATCCGGGGCAGGCGGGCTACGGGCTCATGGCGTGGCTGGTCCTGCACACGGGCTGGCACGCGTGGCTCGGCCTGCCCGACGACGTCGCGTAGGCCGGGCCCTCGGCTCGCCGAGGGCGACGCCCCGCACCCCGACGGTGACCGGGCCACCCGCCGAGGGTGACCGGGCCACCCGCCGACGGTGACGACAGCGGCCTGCGGCCTCCCGTCAGGGGTGACCGCAGGCCGCTGTCGCGTCTCCGGGCGCTGTACGCCCGGGGGCCTCAGCCCCGCGAGACCGTGAGGTCGCCCGAGACCGTGCTGACCGACACGTAAGCGCCGCTCGTGCCCTCGGAGTGGTCCACGGACGTGGTGCGGGACTGTGCGCTGGGGACGGGGGCGCCGTCGAGCACGACCTTGCCCGTGACCGCGCGCGCCTTGAGGTTGACCCCCGCGCCCTCGCTCAGTCGCAGGGTGACGTCGCCCGAGACGGTCTTGGCGGTCACGAGGGGTGTCGTCTCGCGCGCCTCCACGACCACGTCGCCCGTGACCGTGCTGATCGTGACCCGTCCGAGCGCACCCTCGGCCTCGACACGACCCGAGGCCGTGCCCACCTTGACGTCACCCTCGTGCGTCGTGACCGCGACGCGGCCCGCGACGGTCTTGACCGAGAGGGTGCCCACGGTGTCGGTCACGGTGACCGACCCGTCGGCCGTCGTCACGGACACCGGCGCGCGGGTGCCGCTGACCGTCGTCGCGGCGCGGGCGGTCGCGATCTTGACGGGCAGGTGCGCCGGGAGCACGACCCGCACGGTGGCGGTGTCCTTGTCCTTGAGCCCGCGCAGACGGTCCACGGCCCCCTCGACACCGTCGAAGTCGTAGGCGATCTTCAGCTCGCCCGCGTGCGTCGTGACGCGCAGGGGCCGGGGGCTCACGTCGGTCACGTCGACGGTCGCGCCGGACTCCCGGCTCGGGTCGCTCACGACCTCGACCGCCCCGTTCGTGAGGCCCACGACGAGCGACGCCACGTCGGCGACCTCGATCTGCTGCGGTGCTGCGATGACCCAGGACTCGGTTCCCATGTCGTTCTCCTTCGTCGTCTGCGTGTCGTGCCGGTCGTCGTGCTGGTTCGGGTCGTGCTGGTCGTGCGGGTCGTGCGGGTCGTGCGGTTCCGCCGCCTCGGGGCCGCCGGTCACGGCAGCGTCCCCCGGACCGCGCGCCGGGCCGAGTCCAGCACCGTGCGCAGCGTCTCGAGCGTCAGCTCGGTGACCGCGCTGCTCGCGTCGGCGCGCCGGAGGTCGGCGCGCACGTCGTCGCGGAACCGCTGCACCATGGCCTCGGCCTCGACGCGGCGGGCGTACGACTCGCCGCGGCGAGGGTCCGGGGTGGCGGCGGGCCGTGGGCGCACGCGCGCCTCCTGGGCCGCGGCGGCGAGCTCGGCACGCAGCCCCTGCATGGAGCCCTGGATGTCGGCGCGCAGGGCGTGCGCCCGGGTGCGCACGGTCTGTGCGATCCCGTCCTCGAGCGCCGCGACGTCGGCGCGGCGTGCCGCGACCTCGGCCCTGCCTGCGGGCGTCAGCTCGTACGTGGACTTGCGGGCGCTGTCGCTGCGACGCACGAGCCCCTCCTCCTCGAGCCGGGCGAGGCGCGGGTAGATGGTGCCGGCGCTGGGACGGTAGGTCCCGCCGAAACGGTCGCTCAGGTCCGTCATGAGCTCGTAGCCGTGCTTGGGCCCGGACTCGAGCAGCGCGAGGAGGTAGAGCCGGAGCTCGCCGTGGGCGAAGACGGAGGCCATCAGCGGTCCGCCGGTCCGTCCGCGGGGCCGCCGCCCGGCCGTCCCGCACGGCTGTCCGAGGTGCCCCACGGGGCGCCGGGGTACGCATCGGCCGGGGCGTCGTCGTACGACCACGGGTGGGCGCCCGCGTCGTCGGCCTGCGCGCCTGGGCCTCCCCATGCCGCGGTGTCGGCGGGCTCGCCCCGCAGCACCGTCACGTTGCCCGAGACCGAGTTGACCTGGAGCCTCTTGCCCGGGGTCCCGGACGGGCCGGCCTGGCGGTAGGAGCCGCCGGGCGTGCCGCGGTGCTCGACGCCGTCGACCACGAGGCGGCCGCTCACGCAGCGCAGGGTGTAGTCGAGGTCGTCGGGCTCGGGGACGCGCACCAGGACGTCGGCCGAGACGGCGTTGACGTTCATGACGTCGGGGGTGGCGCTCGAGTCGAGCGTGACGTTCCCGGAGACGGTGTTGAGCTTGACGTCGGTCAGGGCGCCCGAGGCCGTGAGGTCGCCCGAGACGGAGTCCATGACGAGGGTGCCCACGTGGTCGCGGACCGTGACCTCGCCCGAGACCGTGTCGACGCGGACGGCGCCGGTCGTCTGTGTCGTCATGACCGAGCCGCCGACGGTGGCGACCGAGACCTTGGCCTGGGTCCCGGCGACGAGGCCGTCGCCGCGCACGGTCGCGAGCTTGACGCGGACGTGGGCGGGCACGCCGACGTAGACGTCGGCGCGGTCCTTGCCGCGGTAGTTGCGGAACGAGTCGAGGAAGCCCTGCCACCCGCCCGTGGGCGAGTACCCGACCGTGAGCCTGTCACCGTCGAGGCGGACCTCGAGCGGGCGCCCCTCGATCGAGTGGACCTCGACGCGTACGCCCGGCTCGTCGTGCACCACGACGTCGATGCGTCCGTTGAGCAGGTTCGCGTCGAGGCGGGCCACGGGCCCGACGTCGATCGTCTGCGGACCGGTCACGGTCCAGTTCTCGGTCGCCATGTCTCTCCTCGCGTTCCTGCGGTGTCCCGCCCGGTCCCGTGAACGCGATGTATCGCGTTTCTGTTCACACGATATATCGCGTCTTGGACGAGGACAAGCCCCAGATGTGGGAGCATTGAGCAGACAGAATCCGGCGTGAGGAGCAACCATGAGCAAGCGCGGACGCAAGCGTCGCAGCCGCAAGGGCAGCGCAGCGAACCACGGCAGGCGCCCCAACGCCTGATCACGAGCCCGCCAGGGCCGCGATCACGCGCCCTGCGGGCGAGTGCGTCGAAAGGGCCCGTCCTCACCTCGGTGAGGACGGGCCCTTTCGACGTTCTCGGGTCACCCCGTGGCCACGGTCGGCGCCGGCGCCAGCACAGCCCGGCATCGCGGCCGACGCCAGCACAGCCCGGCATCGCGGCCGACGTCAGCACCTTCCGATGTCGCGGTCGACGCCAGGACAGCCCGGCATCGCGGCCGCCATCGGGCGCACCGCGGGCGTGGTCAGGACGACGGCGCGCTCCCAGAGGACCGCCGGCACCGGAGCGCAGAGCCCGAAGGCCTCAAGCCCCCGGGCAGGGCGTCAGATGCCCTCGACGACCGTCGTCGTCGTACGCAGTACGGTGAACTGCGCCTGGATGCGCAGCCGGAGCTCCACGGGAGCCTGCTCGTGGCACGAGCGGCGCACGAGCTGCTTGACGAGCTCCTCGGCGCTCAGCTCGGCCAGGCACGGCGAGCAGTGCGCGACGTGCGCTCGCATGCGCACCTCGTCGTCCGACGTCATCTCCGAGTCGAGGTACTCGTACAGGTGCTTGAGCGCGTGCTCGCACTCGGTCTCGCCCTCGGTCGAGTGAGGGATCGGCACGATGACGGGTTCCTCCGCCTCCGTGCTCACGTTCTGCTTGCTCACGACTCACCTCCGGGGGTCTTGGCCCCCACCAGTCCTCGGTCCTTTGCGTAGTCGCTCAGCAGATCACGCAGCTGGTGCCGACCACGGTGGAGCCGCGACATCACGGTCCCGATCGGCGTGCCCATGATCTCGGCGATCTCCTTGTACGGGAAGCCCTCGACGTCCGCGTAGTACACGGCCATCCGGCGGTCCTCCGGCAGCTCCTGGAGAGCCTTCTTCACGTCGGAGTCCGGGAGCCGGTCCAACGCCTCGGCCTCGGCCGAGCGCAACCCCTGCGACGTGTGCGACGCCGCGCGGTGGATCTGCCAGTCCTCGACGTCCTCTGCCGCGGACTGCAGCGGCTCGCGCTGCTTCTTGCGGTAGTTGTTGATGAACGTGTTGGTGAGGATCCGGTAGAGCCACGCCTTGAGGTTGGTGTCCGGGCGGTACTGGTGGAACGCGGCGAACGCCTTGGTGAACGTCTCCTGGACCAGGTCCTCCGCGTCGGTCGGGTTGCGCGTCAGGCGCAGCGCCGCCGAGTAGAGCTGGTCGAGGTACACCAGCGCGTCGCGCTCGAAGCGCGCCGAACGGGCCGCGTCGTCCTCCGTGGAGGGAGCCCGGTGGGTGTCCTCTGCGTCATCGGCGCCCGAGAGGTCGCCTGCGCTGCTGCTGATCTGGTCCGTCATCGACAACGAGCCTAGTCCTCCTGCCGGTCGGGTGTCCGCCGAGAGCGCAGAAGGTGCGACCGCGCCGAACGGCACGACCTCGAGGCTCGGTGCGGCGGGGGCGCTCACGGCCGCTTCCGCTTCCAGTACACATGTCACGCTCAGCACAACCGCCGGGTACGCCGTGTCATTCCCGCAGGGGCCGGATCCCGCGGTTCCCGCGCGTCCGGGGGGACGCGGAGAGGTCAGGCGAGGCTGTGCTCGGTGAGGACAGGCAACCATCGGGTGTGCTCGGGCACGATCCTCGCTAGCGTGACCGCATGACGACCACGACACCCGACTCCCGGTTCCGCACCCTCCTGCGCGAGCAGGTCGGCCACGAGCTCGACGCCCACCAGCAGTACATCGCGATCGCCGTGTGGTTCGACTCGCACGACCTGCCCCAGCTCGCCGCGCACTTCTACCGCCAGTCGGTCGAGGAGCGCAACCACGCCATGATGATCGTCCAGTACCACCTCGACCGTGACCTGGAGATCTCGATCCCCGGCACGGGGGCGGTGCGCAACGACTTCGACTCGGTGCTCGAGCCCCTCCAGCTCGCGCTCGACCAGGAGAAGCAGGTCACCGACCAGATCGAGGCCATCTTCCGTGCGGCCCGCGAGGAGGGCGACGCCCTGGGCGAGCAGTTCCTCCTGTGGTTCCTCAAGGAGCAGGTCGAGGAGGTCGCATCGGCCACGACGCTCCTGACGGTCGCCCGCCGCGCCGGGGAGAACCTGTTCGACCTCGAGAACTACGTGGCCCGCGAGACCATCGGGGACGGCGGCGAGTCCGCCGACGCCCCCGAGGCGGCCGGCGGCGCGCTCTGACCTGAGCGCACGGGCGGGGCCGGACGGTTCCCGGCCCCGCCCTCGCCGTGCCCGGCCCCGGACCTTCCGACCCGTCCCCGCCCGACGGCGGCGCCCACCCCTGGCTCTCGGCGTCGCCCGGTCCTCGATCACCCCGCTCGACCGGCGCGGGTCGCCCGGAGAGTGCACGCCCGGTGGCATGCTGAGCAGCGATGGGACAGGCTGGGTCGACCGGGGGCGGCACCAGCGTCCCGGTGTCCGCCGTCCTCACCGGCACCCGTTCGACGAAGGAGACCCACCGATGCTGCTGCGTCACGTCGCGAGGCCCATGCTGGCCTCCTGGTTCATCTACGACGGCGTGCAGGCCGCCCTCAAGCCCGCGGAGCACGTGCGAGCCGCCCGTCGGGGCGCGAGCCTCGTCGGTCAGCAGCTCGGCGTCGAGGAGCCGCTCAGCGAGAAGCAGGTGTCGGCGCTGGTCCGGGTGCACGGCGCCGCGACCGCGGTGGCCGGGCTCTTCCTCGCCGTCGGCAAGGCACCCCGGACCGCAGCCCTCACGCTCGCGGCCCTGAGCGTCCCCCTCGCGGTCGTCAACCAGCCCTTCACCCCGAGCGACGTGCCCCGCGACGTGCGCACCCGCAAGTTCGTGGGCAACCTCGGCGCGATCGGGGCGGCCCTCATCGCCGGGGCCGACTACGAGGGACGCCCCGGCGTCCGGTGGCGCGTCGACCGGGCCCGCAAGGACCTCGACCTGGCCAAGAACGCCAAGCACCAGGTGGACGCGGCCAAGCACAAGGTCGAGTCCGCGACCGACAAGGCCACGCACGCCGTGACGGCGAGCGCCCGCACCGCGACCCGCAGGGCGCGTCGCGCCGCGAGCTCGGCGGCGAGCACCGCGACCGAGACCGTCAAGGGCGCCGTCTCGCGCTGAGGACCAGCCGCACCACGTCCACCACCGACGACGCCGGCACCGGGCTCCCCGCGGGACCGCTCCCGCCCCACCGACGGCGTCGCCCGCCGCAGCCCGACCGCGGCGGCGAGCGACGCCGTCGGGCGGTGGACGGGCCCGGCCGAGGACCGGACGGAAGGCCCCGCCGAGGGCCCCGTGCCATAACCTGGGGCATGTGACCAGCGACCTTCCTGCCGCCCGCCCCGACGAGACCACCCCCGCGCCGACGGCGTGGCCCGCGCCCAGCCGGACCGGCGCGACCGCCGGTGCCCCGCTCGACGCGACCGTCGCGGTCCCGGGCTCCAAGTCGCTCACGAACCGCCTCCTCGTGCTCGCGGCCCTCGCCGACGGGCCGGGCGTCCTGCGCGGCGCGCTGCGCAGCCGCGACACCGACCTCATGGCCGCGGCGCTGCGCGACCTGGGCGTGGGCATCACCGAGGGCGACGACCCGAGCGAGCTGCACGTGACGCCCGGCGCGCTGCGCGGCCCCGCCGAGATCGACTGCGGCCTCGCGGGCACGGTCATGCGCTTCGTCCCCGCGGTCGCGGCCCTCGCAGACGGCACCGTCCGGTTCGACGGCGACGAGGGCGCGCGCGTGCGCCCCATGGGCCCCGTGCTCGACGCCCTGCGCGACCTGGGCGTGCCCGTCGAGGGCAAGGACACCCTGCCGTTCACGATCACGGGACGCGGTGCGGTGCGCGGCGGGCACGTCGACGTCGACGCGTCGGGGTCGAGCCAGTTCGTCTCGGGCCTGCTGCTGGCTGCGGCGCGCTTCGACGAGGGCGTCACGCTGCGCCACACGGGCCCGACGCTGCCGAGCGTGCCCCACATCGACATGACGGTCGAGGTCCTGCGCGAGGTCGGCGTCCAGGTCGACGACTCGCGCCCCACCATCTGGACCGTCTCCCCCGGGCCGATCGCCGCGCGCGACGTGTACGTCGAGCCCGACCTCTCCAACGCGGGCCCGTTCCTCGCTGCGGCCCTCGTGGTCGGCGGCACGGTGCGCGTCCCGGGCTGGCCCACCGTGACGACCCAGCCGGGCGCCATGATGGCCGAGCTCCTCACCGCGATGGGCGGGCGCGCCGAGCTGGCCGGCGGTGTCATGTCCGTGACCGGGACGGGCGAGGTCCGCGGGATCGACGTCGACCTCCACGAGGCCGGCGAGCTCGCCCCGACCATCGCAGCCCTGGCCGCGATCGCCGACTCCCCCAGCCGGCTGCGCGGCATCGCGCACCTGCGCGGCCACGAGACCGACCGCCTGGCCGCGCTCGCCACCGAGATCACGCGCCTCGGCGGGCAGGCCGAGCAGACGCACGACGGCCTCGTCATCACCCCGCGCCCGCTGCACGGCGCCACGTTCCGCACGTACCACGACCACCGCATGGCGACCTCGGGCGCGCTGATCGGCCTGCGCGTGCCCGGCGTGCTCGTGGAGGACGTCGAGACGACCGCCAAGACCCTGCCCGGGTTCACCACCATGTGGGACCGCATGCTGAGCGCCGCGGGATCGGCGAGCTGATGGCGCGGCGCGTCCGCGACGAGTCGGACTTCCGCGACCGGGCGAGCAACAAGAACTCTCGCCCCCGGACCAAGCAGCGTCCCCAGCACGAGGACGCCGAGACCGGTCTCGTCACGGGCGTCGACCGCGGGCGCTACACGCTCCTGCTCGACGAGGACCAGCCGAGCGAGCGCACCATCCTCGCGATGAAGGCGCGCGAGCTCACGCGCAACCGCGTGGTGTGCGGCGACCGCGTCGACATCGTGGGCGACACCACGGGCGAGGACGGCACGCTCGCGCGCATCGTCCGCATCCAGGAGCGCACCTCGACCCTGCGGCGCACGGCCGACGACACCGACCCGTACGAGCGCATCATCGTCGCCAACGCCGACCAGCTCGTGATCGTCACGGCCCTGGCCCAGCCCGAGCCCCGCACGCGCATGATCGACCGCTGCGTCGTGGCCGCGTACGACGCGGGCATGGACGTCCTGCTGTGCCTCACCAAGGCGGACCTCGCCGACGCGACGTCGCTGCGCGAGCTCTACGAGCCCATCGGGGTCAAGGTCGTCGTGACGCGGCGGGTGCACGACTCCGCCACCGGGGCCGGGCACGCCGGGCACGGCGACGAGCCCGGCCACAACTCGTCCGACGCGGCCGAGGAAGCGTGGCGCATCGAGCCGCTCGAGGCCGTGCGCGCCGAGCTCGAGGGCCGCACGTCGGTGCTCGTGGGCCACTCGGGCGTCGGCAAGTCGACGCTCGTCAACGCCCTCGTGCCGGACGCGTACCGGGCCACGGGCGTCGTCAACGACGTCACGGGCCGTGGTCGGCACACGTCGACGTCGGCCGTCGCGCTGCGCCTGCCCGACGCCGACGGCAACCCCGCGGGGTGGGTCATCGACACGCCCGGCGTGCGCTCGTTCGGGCTCGCGCACGTCGACGTCGAGAACCTCCTCAAGGCGTTCGACGACCTCGACGTGGTCGCCGACGACTGCCCGCGCGGCTGCACGCACCTCGACGGCGCGCCCGACTGCGCGCTCGACGACTGGCTCGAGGCCTCCCCCGAGGACGAGAAGGCGGCGCGCACCGCGCGTGTCGAGTCGTTCCGACGTCTGCTGGCGGCGCGCACCGGTACGGTGTGAGCCATGCCGACCTACGACGACGACCTGCGCCTGGCTCACGTGATCGCCGACCAGGTCGACTCGCACACCATGTCCCGCTTCAAGGCCCTCGACCTGTCCGTGGAGTCCAAGCCGGACAACACCCCGGTCAGCGACGCCGACCGCGCCGCGGAGGAGATCATCCGCAGCCACCTCTCGCGGGCCCGCGGGCGCGACGCGATCGTCGGTGAGGAGTTCGGCGAGACCGGGCACGGCGCCCGCCGCTGGATCGTCGACCCGATCGACGGCACCAAGAACTTCGTGCGCGGGGTCCCGGTGTGGGCCACGCTCATCGCGCTGGCCGACGGCGACGAGATCGTCGTCGGGCTCGTGTCCGCCCCCGCGCTGGGCCGCCGCTGGTGGGCCGCCAAGGGCACGGGCGCGTGGAGCGGGCGCTCGCTCGCGGCCGCCAGCCGCCTGCGGGTCTCCCAGGTCGGCAAGCTGGACGACGCCTCGCTGTCGTACTCGTCGCTGTCGGGGTGGGAGGAGCGCGGGAAGCTCGACGCGTTCCTCGACCTGACCCGCGAGACCTGGCGGACCCGGGCCTACGGCGACTTCTGGTCCTACATGCTCGTGGCCGAGGGGGCCGTGGACGCGGCCGCCGAGCCCGAGCTCGAGCTCTACGACATGGCGGCCCTGGTCCCCATCGTCACCGAGGCCGGCGGGACGTTCACGTCCTTGGACGGCACTCCGGGACCGTGGGGCGGCAACGCGGTGGCCACGAACGGCCTGCTGCACGACGAGATCCTGGGCCGTCTCTCCTGACCCGGCCGGGCTGGTGCTCGGCTGACGAGAACGGACCTGAGGCCGTCATCCGGTGGATGGCGGCCCCAGGTCCGTTCTCGACGCCTTGACGCTGCGCGACAGGCTACTTGGCGCGGGGGACGCTCTTGAGCTCCGACCAGTCGTACCAGAGCAGGTCGCGCTCGTTCACGCGGTCGATCGCTGCGTCGAAATCCTCGTCGCGTTCCTCGTCGGCGGCCGCGAAGACCTCGGCGATGTCCACCGCGGCCTCGGGCTCGTCGACGTGGACGCACACGATGCGCACCTCGGGGATGGACGCCGTGACGTCGACCGCGCTGGGCGCGAGGTCGTCGGCCGACTCGTCGTCCCCGGGCTGGGTCAGCGCGACCATCTCGTCGGGCACCTCGACCGTGACGACGAGCCGCTGACGCGGGGCGCCGACGCGACCGGCGATGAGCGCGAGCGAGTCGTCGGCGGCCTCGAGGGCCGCGGCGAACTCCAGGCCCTCCTCGTCCTCGTCGGGCAGCTCGCGGGAGAGGGCGGACGTGACGGCGTGGGCGGCTCGCGGAGCGAGGGACCACACGGCCTCGTCGCCGGTCACGGTGACGGCGTCGAGCTCGTCGACGGTGGCGGGAACGTAGATGCGCATGGGATCAGTGTGCCGGTTCCGGGACGCGTTCGCGTGGTCCGCCCGGCGCGGACGTGCTCGCAGGGGGTCTCACGGCCCCTCTCACCCGCTGGGCGAGCTCGACGACCGCCCGCCGGACCGGGGTCTCCGGCGCGTGCTCGGCGAGGGTCCTGCCTGCGAGCAGCACCGCGTCGAGGGTCTGCCGGTCGTCCGGGAGGACGTGCAGGTCCGTGACACCGCCGTACCGTCCGAGCGCGTCCCGGACCGCGGCCTCGGGGCGGGGCCCGGCCGCCGAGGAGCGGACCCGGTTCGCGACCACGATCCGCGACGCCCCGCTCGTCGCGCCGCTGTCCGCCAGGTCTCCCAGGCCCCGGACGAGCCGTTGGATCCCGACGGCGTCCGACCCTCCGACGACCAGTACGACGTCGGCGGCGGCGAGCGCGCTGAGCGTCGCCCCGTTGCGCTGCGGGGCGTGCGTGTCGTACGACAGCAGCTCGTCCTGCTCGAGCCCGAACCCGCAGTCGATCACGGTCCAGTCGGCGAGCGCCCGGGACAGCCCCCAGACGACGTCGAGCGACGTCGCCGGGAGCTCGGGCCAGCGCGCGGCACGCGTGATCCCGGTCAGGACGCGCAGGCGCGGAGCGACGACCGGGGCGAGGCGTGCGAGCCCCGCGAGGTCGAGGGTCCCCTGCCCCGCGCTGCGGGCGGCCGCCGCGAGTCCCGGCGACTCGTCGAGGAGACCGAGGTGCTGCGCCACCGACCCGGCGTAGGTGTCGGCGTCGACGAGGAGCGCCTCGGCGAGGTCTCCACCCTCCGTGCCCGACGGCGCGTCCTGGCCGCGGCGGCGACGTCGCCCGCCGCGCTGCGCCCGACGGGCGTCCGAACCGGCCAGCTCGGCCGCCAGGTGCACCGCGAGCGTCGTCCGCCCGGGCGCACCGGCCGGCCCCCAGACCGCGACGACGGTCCCGGTCCGCGGGGCCGGGTCGTGCGCAGCGCCGCCCTGCGGCTCCCCGGGGCGGGCGCCCGACGGCGGGCCTCCCTGACCGCCGTGCCGACCTCGCCCGTGCGCCTCGTCCCGGACGGTCGCGACGAGGACCGCGCTCGGGGTGTCCTCGTCGAGGACCACGTCGACCCCGATGGTACGCAGCCGGTCCCCGAGCCAGTCCTGCCGCCCGGCGAGCACGACGACCCGCACACCGCAGCCGTGCAGGTGCGCGATCGACTCACGGTCGATCCCGGGGAGGTCGGCCGAGATGATCGCCGCCGTCCCGGCGCCGGCCCCGGCCGCGGCGAGCAGCTCGGTGAGGTCCGCGCAGCGGCGCGCCACGGCGACGCCGGACCCGGGAGTCGTCAGGGCCGTCACGACCGCGGTCTCACCGCTGCCCCGCACCGCGCACAGCACCGACGCGACAGGAAGGGTCGAGTCGGCGGTCATGCGCTGCCGCCTGCGACAGGAACGACCGCGATCTCGCCCTCGGCCGCGAGTGCCGCGAGGACGCCGGGCAGCTCGTCCGTCGGAACCAGGACGTGGAGGGTGGTCGGTCCTCCGGTGACGAGCGTCCCGCCGGACTCGGCGACCTGCGCGACCACGACCTGCGCGGCGAGCGTGTAGGGCTCCGCCCCGTCCTTCTCGTCCGCCGTGCCGTCGGTCGCCGTGGCCACGTCCTCGGCGGTCGGGACGAACCAGACGTCCACGAGCGCGCCGTCGGTGACCCTGTCGGACAGGGCCCCCGCGACCGGGATCGCCACCGCACGCACCTCGAGCTCCTCCGAACCGCCGACCGCGGAACGAGCCACGAGCTCGCCGTCGCCCACCACGCGGAGCGCCACCAGGTCGTCGGGCAGCGGTCGTCCCGCGAGGAAGTACTTCCCGTCCCCCGACCCGAGGCGTACCTCGACGGCCCGGAGGCTGCTCGCGTCGACGGGCTCACCGGGTGTGAGCGGGCCCGCTGCGGCGTAGACGGCCACGGTCCGACCGGCCGACGACACGGCCCACGAACCGAGGGCGACCGAGGCGGCGACGAGCACGAGCCCCAGGAGGAGGCGTGGGTCCCGCCAACCGGGCCGGCGCAGCCGGGCCACGGTGGGGTTCGGCAGCAGGTCGGGAGAGCTCGTCATGAGGGTCCGTTTCGTCGTCGGGAGGTTCGATCGGGCAGGGACGGGAGCGGCGCCCCCGAGCGGCGAGCATCACGGGGGCAGGGGGCCATCATGCCGACCAGCGCCACCCTCGTGGGCCGAGGGGGCGGTCGCCTGTGGACAACCCGGACCGGTGCCGGCACCGTGAAAGACTGTGTCCATGTCACAGCGCTTCCTCACCCTCGCGGACGTCACGGAGGAGCTCAACATCTCTGCGGCACAGGCCTACGCGCTGGTCCGCAGCGGTGACCTCCCGGCGATCCAGGTCGGCGGACGAGGGCAGTGGCGGGTCGAGGCCAGCGAGCTCGAGGGGTACATCCAGCGCATGTACGCGCAGACCCGTACCCGCATCGACGCGGGCGACTTCGAGTCCTGAGGTCCCGCGCACGAGGGGTCGCGGCGGGCGTGACGGAGCCATCGCGCCACGCACCCCCCGCTCCCCCTGCACCCGCCCGTCCCCTGGTCCGTCGCCTACGGCTCGCTCACGCAGACCAGCGCTGCGAACGGGACGACACGGCTGCTCCTCGCACCGCCCTCGGTGCCCATGACGTCCAGGTGGTCCTTGCCGACGCGGGCGACCCGTCCGTCGACCTCACCTCCCGGTGTCCGCACACGGACGACGGCACGGTCACGCATGAGCGCCCTCAGCAGGGACGGGAGACCGCGCCCGGCTCCTGAGCCGGAGGGCCCCGGGACGGCGTGCGCAGTGAGCCCGTCGAGCACCATGACCGCGAGCAGCGGCACGACGTGCCGTCGACTCCCGTCCCCGAGCAGGAACCAGTCGGCGCCGACCGCTCGGACCTGCCCGGTCACGTGCGACCCGTCGGTGAGCCGGACCCCGACCGGGCGACCCTCGATGCTCCCCCGCAGGCGGTCCGCGAGCGAGATCGTGGCCTGCTCGGCACGGGTGAGGTCCGCGAGCACGTGGGCGTCCGCCTGGACGTCGGCGGCGTCGAGCTGCGCCTCGAGGTCGGCGAACAGCAGGTCCCAGCGCACGCCCACACCGTAGCGGTCGGTCCGGGGGTTTCGTCCAGAGGCGTCCGAACTGCGAACTACCTCTGGACAACTCGAGAGTGGTCTAGTTTGATGTAGCACGATCAAACTGCATCAAACGCGATGATCGATCCGGCCACGGACCCGACGTCGTCGTCCATCTTCAGGGGGAAGCATGGCGCAGCACCTCGGGCCCGCCCACGCGAACGCTCGGCAGGAACCTCGACACGGCCCGCGGCTGGCCGCACTCCTCGGCCTCACAGCCGCGACAGGCGCCGCCGCAGCCCTGCTGACCCTGCGGGTCCTGACCCTCGCGGGCGGCCTCCCCACCACTCGCTTCGAGACCTACCTGGAGCTCCCGCTCGTCGGGGTGGGAGGCCTGCTCGCCGCCTGGGTCGCGACCAGCTCCGTGCTCGCCGCGTGGTGCGCCCTCGCGCGCGTCGCAGGACGCCGCTGGGCAGCCGGCGAACGGCTCGTCCATCGGCACGCCCCCGCCCTCGTCCGTCGTCTCGCCGGCACGAGCGTCGCCCTCTCGGTGGGCGCCGGACTCGTGCTGGGGGCAGGGAGCGCGCAGGCGGCCGAGGTCGACCCCCCGGCGCCCGTCGCGACACCGGTCGTCGTCGATCTCGGCTGGCAGAGCACGCCCCTCGAGCAGGCTGTCGCCCCGGAGCCGGCGCTCTCCGCAGCCGGACCGGCGGGGGTCCCCTCCGGCGCCGCCGACGAGAGCACGGCGAGTGCGCTCCCTCTGCCCGACGGCGCCCGGGGGCAGCGCGCTGCCGGCACGGATACCAGCACCGGCACCCCGACGGTCGCCCCGGGCAGCCCGACTCTCCCGGTACCGGGCACGGGGCAGCCGGACGCGCCCGTACCGTCAGCCGACACGCCACGTGACCGCGGCGCAGAGGGCCCTACGTCAGGCCCACCCGACGTGGCGTCGAGCGCCGGCGTGACGGCTCCCGGTCACGTCCCGCTCAGCGGGCTCCTGGGCGGCACGCAGCCTGCAGCCCCCGCACCGCACTCCGGCACCCCGCTCGCCGCGACACCGCCGGGCCCGGCCAGGGCGGAGGGTCCTGGCGCCGCTGGCCTCCTGCCCAGGGTCCCGAACGACGCCTCGACCGTGTCCGTCGTGGTCCTGCGCGGCGACTCCCTCTGGTCGCTCGCCGAACGAACGCTCGGCGAGGGGGCGACCGACGCCCAGGTCGCCGCGGAGTGGCAGCGCTGGTACGCGGCGAACGCCGAGGTCATCGGCCAGGACCCTGACCTCATCAGACCGGGTCAGGTCCTGCAGGCTCCCCGAACTCCCTGACCCTCCGCGCTCTTCCACCGCACCGTCGACCTCTCACTCCGTCCCACCGGGCGTCCGCCGACGCACCGGTCCTTGCCGACCCAGGAGACGCCATGCCGATCACCGCCGTCCGCCACCACGCCCGCCCGATCCGTTCCGGCGCGGCCCCACGCCTCACCGCCCCGGCGGCCACGCTCCCTCGAGCCGTCCCGCGGGGGCCCCGGGTCCTGACGTTCGGCGGCGCGCCGCAGTTCCCCGTCGCCGAGGACCTCGCCGACAACGGTCGTCCCGTCACGTCGACAGCGGAGCTCGCGCTGCCGGACCCGACGGCGATCTGCTGCTCGGTCGTCCGGGCGGCCGTGGAGGTCCTGCGTGGCGAACGCCCCGTGGCACAGCTCCAGCGCTGGCTCGCCCCGGACGTCTTCGACTCGCTGGGCCGGCGTGCGCTGCTGATGCAGGGCACCACCGAAACGGATGCGGCGGCGCGGCCCGTCGTCGTCCGCCGGGCGCGGCTCGTGCGTCTCGGCGAGACCACGGCCGAGGCCACGGTGATCCTGGAGGACCTGGACAGAGTGCGAGCGGCGGCCCTCCGACTCGAGGCCCGTCGCGGCGTGTGGCGCGTCGTGGTCCTCGAGATCGGCTGACCGCCGCTCGCGGGGGTGTCCTCTCGGGGAGGGCTACTCCTCTTCGTTCAGGCCGTGGCAGAGCTTGTACTTCTTGCCCGAGCCGCAGGGGCACTTGGCGTTGCGGGGCGTGCCGGGGAACGTGCGCCCGTCGCCCTCGACCGCGGTGGCCTCACCGTGCAGGGCGCGGCGGGCACGGCGCGAGCCGTCACCCGAGACCACGGCCTGGCCCGAGCCGTCGTCGGACGGCGCTGAGTACTGCAGCGGCACCTGCTCGCCGGGGCCGTCGAGGCCCTTCGCGATGAGCGTCGGCTCGGCCTTCGCGGCAGGAGCGACCGGAGCGGTCACGAGCTCGTCCTCGACGGGCTCGTCCTCGATCGCGTCGGCCTGCGCCGCCGCCTGGGCCTCCGCAGCCGCCTTGGCGTCCGCCGCAGCCTTCGCCGCGGCTCCGGCCGCCGCGGCAGCTCCGGCCGCCCCGGCCGTGCCGCCGAACGCCTGACCGGCCACCGACTGCGCGGCAGCCGCCGCCGACACCGGGTTGACCGGCGACGCGTCGGGCTCGGCGACCTTGACCTCGAGGTTGAACAGGAAGCCGACCGACTCCTCCTTGATGGCCTCGGTCATGGCCTGGAAGAGCTGGAAGCCCTCACGCTGGTACTCGACCAGCGGGTCGCGCTGCGCCATGGCGCGCAGGCCGATGCCCTCCTTGAGGTAGTCCATCTCGTAGAGGTGCTCGCGCCACTTGCGGTCCAGCACCGAGAGCACCACGCGGCGCTCGAGCTGGCGCATGTTCGAGCTGCCCAGCGACGCCTCGCGGTCCTGGTAGGCCACGCGGGCGTCGGACAGGATCTCCTCGAGGATCAGCTCGCGCGTCAGACGCGTGGCTCCCCCGGCCTGCTCGAGCACCTCGTCGACCTCGATCGAGACCGGGTACACCGCGCGCAGCGCCGTCCACAGGGCCTCGAGGTCCCAGTGCTCCGGGTTGCCCTCGGACGTGGCGCCGTCGACGTAGGCCGTGACGACGTCCGTGATGAAGTGCTGGACCTGCTCCTGCATGTCCTCACCCTGGAGCACGCGGCGACGCTCGTCGTAGATGACGGTGCGCTGGCGCGAGAGGACGTCGTCGTACTTGAGGACGTTCTTGCGGATCTCGAAGTTGCGCGCCTCGACCTGACCCTGCGCGCTCGCGATGCCGCGCGTGACGATCTTGGACTCGAGCGGCACGTCGTCGGGGAAGCCTGCACGGTTCATCATGGACTCGGCGAGACCCGAGTTGAACAGGCGCATGAGGTCGTCCTGCATCGACAGGTAGAAGCGGGACTCGCCCGGGTCTCCCTGACGGCCGGAACGACCACGCAGCTGGTTGTCGATGCGGCGCGACTCGTGGCGCTCGGTGCCCAGGACGTAGAGCCCGCCGAGCTCGGTGACCTCGTCGTGCTCCGTGGCGACGGCGGCCTTGGCGCGCTCGACGGCCTCGGGCCACGCGGCCTCGTACTCCTCGGGGTTCTCCGTGGCGTCGAGCCCGCGCGCGGCGAGGTCGGCGACCGCCATGAACTCGGCGTTGCCGCCGAGCATGATGTCGGTACCACGGCCGGCCATGTTGGTCGCGACCGTGACCGAGCCCTTGCGGCCTGCCTGCGCGACGATCGCGGCCTCGCGCTCGTGCTGCTTGGCGTTGAGGACCTCGTGCGGGACGCCCTGCTTCTTGAGCTTCGAGGACAGGAGCTCGGACTTCTCGACGCTCGTGGTCCCGACCAGGACCGGCTGGCCCTCGGCGTGGCGCTCGACGATGTCCGCGACCACGGCGTCGAACTTGCCCTCCTCGTTCTTGTACACGAGGTCGGGCTGGTCCACGCGCTGCATCTTGCGGTTCGTGGGGATGGGCACGACGCCCAGCTTGTACGTGCCCTGGAACTCGGCGGCCTCGGTGTCGGCCGTACCGGTCATCCCGGAGATCTTGTCGTACAGGCGGAAGTAGTTCTGGAGCGTGATCGTGGCGAGCGTCTGGTTCTCGGCCTTGATCTGCACGCCCTCCTTGGCCTCGATGGCCTGGTGCATGCCCTCGTTGTAGCGGCGGCCGGCGAGGATACGACCCGTGTGCTCGTCGACGATCATGACCTCGCCGTTGAGCACGACGTAGTCCTTGTCGCGCTTGAAGAGCTCCTTGGCCTTGATCGCGTTGTTGAGGAACCCGATGAGCGGCGTGTTGAGCGACTCGTACAGGTTGTCGATGCCGAGGTAGTCCTCGACCTTCGCGATCCCGGGCTCGAGCACACCGATGGTGCGCTTCTTCTCGTCGACCTCGTAGTCGGTCTCCGGGCTCAGGCGGCGGACCACCTTGGCGAACTCGCCGTACCAGCGGTTCGCGTCGCCCGACGCGGGGCCCGAGATGATGAGCGGGGTGCGCGCCTCGTCGATGAGGATCGAGTCGACCTCGTCGACGATCGCGAAGTTGTGGCCGCGCTGCACCAGGTCGTCGGTGCTCCACGCCATGTTGTCGCGCAGGTAGTCGAAGCCGAACTCGTTGTTCGTCCCGTACGTGATGTCCGCGGCGTACTGCTCACGGCGCACCGCGGGCGTCTGGCCCGAGATGATGCAGCCGGTCGTGAGGCCGAGGGCGCGGAAGACGCGGCCCATCAGGTCGCTCTGGTACTTGGCGAGGTAGTCGTTGACCGTGACGACGTGCACGCCCTTGCCCGTGAGCGCGTTGAGGTACGCCGGGAAGGTACCGACGAGGGTCTTGCCCTCACCGGTCTTCATCTCGGCGATGTTCCCCAGGTGCAGGGCCGCGCCGCCCATGAGCTGCACGTCGTAGGCGCGCTGCCCGAGGGTGCGGCGGGCTGCCTCACGGACGGCGGCGAACGCCTCGGGGAGGATCTCGTCGAGGGTCGCGCCGTTCTCGAGCCGTTCCTTGAAGCGGTCGGTCTCCTCGCGCAGCTCCTCGTCGGTCAGGTCCTCGAAGCTGGGCTCCAGCTTGTTGACCTGCTCTGCCAGGCCGGACAACTTCTTCAGGATCCGGCCCTCGCCGAAGCGCAGGACCTTCTCGAGGATCGCAGGCACGCAGTACTCCCGTATCGATCGCGCCCCCGGGCCGGACGGTCCGGGGCGAATGCGAGGCGACCACCTGGCGGCAGTCGGCTGGATCACACCACAGACCATCGTAGGCGAGTCCGGCACGTGGGTGGGCTTCTGTCCGGTACCTGTGGTTTCGCTCTGCGGCGAAAGTCGCCACGAGCCGCGCGGGCTACCCCGCCGCGCCGGCGTCCACCCGCCCGACCTCGGCGGCGAGCGCGGGTGCCAGGTCCCCCGCCTGCCCGACGACGACGTCCGCCAGCCCCAACCAGGTCGCCATGAGGCGGAGCTCGGCCGCGAGCGCGGGCGCGGTGCCCGCGTCCGCATGCTCCTCGCGGTGCGCCGACAGGACGCGGAGCAGCCCGGCGCGACGGTCCGCCTTGAGGTCGACCTTCGCGGTGATCCGGTCCCCCTGGAGGAACGGCAGCACGTAGTAGCCGTGGACCCGCTTGGCCGCGGGCACGTAGATCTCGATGCGGTAGTGCGTGCCGAAGAGCCGTTCGAGGCGCGTGCGCTCGAACACGAGGGGGTCGAAGGGGCTGAGCAGCGCACGGCCCTGGGCGCGGCGCGGGAGCGCGGCGTCGCGGTGCAGGTACGTGGTCTCGTCCCAGCCGCGGACCTCGACGGGACGGAGCACACCGTCCTCGACGAGCTCGGCCAGCGCGCGGCGCGGGGCCGGGCCCTTGAGCCGGAAGTAGTCCTGGAAGCAGCGCAGCGTCCCGACGCCGTGCGCCCGCGCTCCGATCTCCAGCAGGCGACGGACCGCGTCCTCGTCGCTCACGGGCGGCGCGGCGAGCACCGCAGGCGGCAGGACCCGCTCGGTCAGGTCGTAGCAGCGCTCGAACGCCGCGTTGCGGCGCGCTGCCGTGATCTCGCCCGTGAAGAAGAGGAGCTCGAGCGCCCGCTTGGCCAGCGACCAGTTCCAGCCCCACTCCACGGTGCCGCGCGCCTCGCCCATGCCCTGGGCCTCGAGGATCTCGTGGACCTCGCTCGCCGTGACCGGCCCGCGCTCGGCCACGATCCGCCGGACGTGCTCCACGACGGCCGAGTGCGAGGCCTCGACCCCGCTGATCGACCCCCAGGCCTCGGTGCGGTACGCGCGCTGGCGCCACTCCAGGAGCCGGTAGGTCTCGGGCGGGACGTAGGACGCGACGTGCGCCCAGTACTCGACGAGCCGTCGCGGTGCGCGTCCCGCCGCCCGGTCGAGCAGCGACACGTCGTACGGGCCGAGCCGCGAGTACAGCGGGACGAGGTGGGCCCGGGCCAGGACGTTGACCGAGTCGATCTGGAGGAGCCCGAGCCGGTCCACGGTGCGCTGCACCTGGCGCAGCGTGACCTGCCGGGGCGCGGCGGCGTCGGGCCGGGGGGCGTGCAGGCCCTGCGCGGCGAGGGCGACCCGGCGGGCCTGGGCGAGCGACATCGACTCGGTCTTCACCCGACCCATCCTGCCGCGCGCCACCGACACCCGCCCTGCCCGGCGCGAACCCGTCCGGACGCGCCGACGGGGCGGCGCCGCCTGGTCGGCGACGTCACCCCGTCGGGTCAGCTGGTGGCGGCGGTCAGCTCGCCTCGGGTGCGGCCTTGGTGCCGCCTGCGCAGGACGTGTCGAGCGCGATGACCCCGTAGCTCCAGCCGCGGCGCCGGTAGGCGACCGAGGGGCGGGCCGTCTCCACGTCGACGAAGAGGTAGAAGTCGTGGCCCACCATCTCCATCTCGTAGAGGGCGTCGTCGATCGTCATGGGCTCTGCGGAGTGGAGCTTCTGACGGATGACGACGGGCGAGTCGCCGAGCTGGGTCTCGACCGCGTCCCCCGGTGCTGCCGGGTGCTCCGGCGTGGGCTCGGGGTGCTTGTCCTCCGGGATGAACGGGCGGACGTCGACGGGCGGGGCAGGGTTGTTGTTGCGGTGGTTCTTGCGACGGTCGCTGACGCGTCGCAGCCTCTCCTGGAGCTTGTTCATGGCCAGGTCGAGTGCCCCGAACCTGTCGTCTGCTGCCGCCTCGGCGCGGACGACGGGTCCCTTGGCGCGGACGGTCAGCTCGACCCTCTCGCGCACCTCGGACAGCCGGGGGTTGTTCTCGTGGGTGACCTCGACGTCGATCCGCTGGGCGGTCGGTGCGAGCTGCTCGAACTTCGCGAGCTTTTCTTCCACGTGTCGGCGGAAGCGGTCAGCCACTTCCGTGTGCCTGCCGACGACAACGATCTCCATGTGAGCCTCCGCAAAGGGTCTCGGACGCTCTCGGTGCTTCCAGAGCGTCCCGTGTGGTCCTGGGTCTGGCTCCCCCGAGGGGGATCCGGAGTACCTATCACCTCCCTGCCCGAGGACCTTGCCTCGGGTCGATCGCTCTGTGGCCGCACGGGTCCCCTACCAACCGTTCCCCGTGACGACTGGTCCCCAGGTTAACCCTCCCGGTAGGTAAAGGCAGCATCTTCGGGAGATGAACTTCAGGTGGCGCGTCGCCTCGCCGCGGAGGGGGTGTCGCGGCGAGCGCGACCGCGCCGAGGACCCGGGCTCCGGCGTCCTCGAGCGCCCGCTCGCACGCCGCGAGCGTGGCCCCGGTGGTGAGCACGTCGTCCACCAGGAGGCACACGGAGCCGGGTCGCGGGAGCCCTCTGCGCGCCGCTCGACGGGCGACCCGGACCCCCTGGAGACGCGCACCTCGGCTCCTCGACCCCAGGCCCACCTGGTCCCGTCCCTGCCGTCCTCGCTGCGCCAGGACGGGCGCCGCGACCGCGGGGACCCCGGCGTCCACGAGGCCGCGGGCGAGGGCCCTGGCGAGCCCCTGGACGGGCTCGGAGCCGCGCGCGCGGCGTGCCGCGGCGGACGACGGCGCGGGCACGACCAGGACGTGCGCCGAGGCGCGCGCCCACGGCCCGTCCGCCTGCCAGACGGCGTCGCGCACCCAGGGCGCGACCGCACGCCCCGCGCGGTACGCGGCCCCCTGCAGGACCGTCGAGAGGTCGTGACGCCCCCTGTCCTTCCACGCGACCACGACGCCCCGGAGCGGGCCGGCGTACGGCGCGAGCGCCCACACCGGCAGCGGCGGGGTCCCGTCCATCCTGTCGAGCCGCGGAGCGTCGGCCTCGCGCCGGGCGGGGGCGCGCTCCAAGGCCTGGGCGCACGTCGAGCACAGCGTGACGTCCTGAGCACCGCAGCCGGGGCACTCGACCGGGACGACCAGGCGCGCGAGCGCACGTCCCCACCCGCGCGCGGCGGCGAGGGGCCCGGGGAGGTGGGCGGGCTCGGACTGCTGGGGACGGTGGCGCATGCGCCGATCCTCCTGGTCAGCGCACCACGGTGAACCTCGCCCGGCGCGAGCTGTGGGGAGAAGCCGTCACGTGCGACCTGTGCACGGCCCTCACGGCCCGCCCGTGCCACAGGGGCCAGGACCTCGGGACCTCAGGACCTCAGCCCGGGAACGCCGGCAGCGCGACGTTCTCGATCCGCTTCTCCCAGACGGCACCCGACCGGCTGCGCCCGAACAGCGTCCCGTCCTGGGTGAGGACCTGGACCGTCCGGTCGCCGTCGCCGGCGCTGATCGCCGTCGCCCCCGCCACGGGCGAGAGCCTCGTCGTCTCACCGCCGACCAGGACGAGGTGGACCGTGGGCGCGGCCTCCGTGTCGTCCGTGCCCAGGACCGCGAGCGTCGTCTCGTCGGCCCAGACGACCTGCGACGCCGAGGTGATGGGGGCGCCGACGCGGAACGGTTCCGAGAGCCCCGTGGGGACGTCCTTGTCGTCGCGCACGATCCCGGCGACGTCTACCCGGGTACTGGCACCGTCCGAGCTGACCACCGCGATCCGGGCTCCGTCGTGCGCGACACGGATCGACTGCACGGTGCGCCCGGCAAGCCACGGCGCGGCGACGGCGACCGGCTCGCCCGCCTCCGCGAGGTCCGCACGGACGACCTGCAGGGCACCCACCTGCGCCTGAGGCCCCGACCACACCCCGCCGAAGCGGTCGACGCTCGGCGCCAGGAGATCCTCCCCGGTCAGGAGCTGGACCTCCGGCAGGTTCTTGGTCGCGAGCCGCACGAGTCCGCCCGTGCCGTCGCGGACCACGAGCGGGCGCGCACCGCTGCCCTGCGCCAGCGCGGTGGCGTTGGTCCCGGCGAGCGAGACTGCCGGGGACAAGGAGGTCGCCTCGTCCGCTCCGCTGCCGAGCACCTTGACCTCGCCCTCGGCAGCGACGACCTCGCTCCCCTCCGTCGCCGCCTTGATCGGCACCGCGCCGCCCGTGGGGGTGCTCAGCAGGTCCTCCCCGCGGTAGAGGTTGACGGTGAGCGGCAGCGCGTCGAAGAGCGTCGCCTCGAGCTGGGCCTTGAGGAGCGCACGGTCCTCGGGCGGCGCGAGCGAGATCGTGTCCGTCAGCCGGACCTCGGTGACGCCGCCCTCGCTCGGCACCGCGTCGATGCTCAGACGAGTCCCCTCGGGGACCACGGGCGCGGTCGAGCCCCTCAGCCACTCGGCCGGCCCGACCAGGATCTCGGTCACGGCGCTCGTCTGCCACCCCCTGTTGGGGAACCAGCGGTCGTCGGGGACGAGCACCTCGCGATCGGCCGACGGGAAGTACAGGCGGGTCTGCCGGAACGCCGCCTGGAAGCTGCTCTCGGAGAGCAGCAGCCCGTCCTCGGCCGTCTCGATCCGCCACTGCCCGTCGCCCTGGCGGACCAGACCGAACGACACCGGGACCGCGCCGCCCTCCCCGCCGGGGACGTCCTCGGTGTAGACGCCCCGCTTGTCCAGAGCCCCGACGACGGTCGCGCTGCCGGTGACCGTCGCCCGACCCGTCTTCACGGCCTCCTCGTCCACCGTCAGGTCGAGGTCACCGTCGAAGACCAGGACCTGGGAGTCCCAGCTCCACGCGTCGGCGTCCGTGAGGAACTCCTGGGCGACGTCGAAGTCACCGGCCGGTCCGGCCGCCTGCGCGGTCAGGAAGCCCGACACGATCCGCACCGGGTCGTCCCCCGCGACCGGCCCCCGCGCGCGCAGACCCGGTGCGTTGAACCCCTGCACCACGTCGCTGCCGCGGATCACGGGCCCCGAGGTGGGGATCGACGCGCAGCCGGACAGCGCGAGGGCCGCCACGACGAGCCCCGCCCCGAGGGCACCCGCAGGCCTGCCAGGTCGTCGGTGGGTCATCGTGCCTGCTCCTCGTCGGCGGACGTGCTGGGTCGTTCGGTGACGCCCCCGTGGCGGACGAACGTGAGGTTCTCGTCGGGCAGCACGGGCAGCGCCGAGGGGCTCGTGGTGCCCTCCGTCGGGTCCTCGACCCGCTCGATCTGTCCCGTCGGCGGGCGCAGACCGCGCCCGTGGGTCGGCTCCTCGGGGACCAGCGGCAGCGGGGAGGCCACGAGCCGGATCCCCGCGCGCAGCGGGAGCGTGAGCCGGAAGGCGGCCCCCTGTCCGGGGCGCCCCCAGACCTCGAGCCAGCCCCCGTGCAGGTGCGCGTCCTCGAGCGAGATCGCGAGGCCGAGCCCGGTCCCGCCGGTCGTGCGGGCGCGCGCCGGGTCGGCCCGCCAGAAGCGGTCGAACACGTGCAGCGCCTCCTCCTGGGTCATCCCGACACCGTGGTCGCGGACCACCACCGCGACCGCGTACCGGTCGTGGGCGACCGTGATCTCGACCGGCTTCTCCTCGGCGTGCTCGATCGCGTTGACCACGAGGTTGCGCACGATCCTCTCGACCCGACGAGGGTCGACGTCCGCGGTCACGGCCTCGTCCGGGAGGTGCACCGACATCCACACGCCCTTGCGCTCCGCGAGCGGCGCGGCGAGCTCGACGGCGGCGTTGACCACGTCCCGCACGTCGCGGCGCTCGGCGTCGAGCTGCGCGGCCCCCGCGTCGAACCGGCTGATCTCCAGCAGGTCGGCCAGGAGGTCCTCGAACCGGTCGAGCTGGGTCTGCAGGAGCTCGGCCGACCGCTTGGACGCCGGGTCGAAGTCGTCGCGCGAGGCGTGCAGGACCTCGCCCGCCATCCGGATCGTCGTGAGCGGCGTGCGCAGCTCGTGCGACACGTCCGACACGAAGCGCCGCTGCAGCAGGGACAGCTCCTCCATCCGACCGATCTGGAGCTGGAGGCTCTCCGCCATCTCGTTGAACGACCGGGCGAGCGTCGCGAGCTCGTCGTGCCCCTTGACGGGGAGACGTTCGTTCAGGTGCCCATCGGCGAGCCGCTCCGCGACCCCCGCGGCGTTGCGGACCGGCTGGACCGCCTGACGGGTGACGACCCAGGTGATGAGCCCCAGGATGCCCACGACGAACACCGCACCGACGACCAGGGTGCCCTGGAGGAACGAGAGGGTCTCCTGCTCGGGCGCGAGCGTGTACAGGAAGTAGAGCTCGTAGACGCCGACCGTCGGGACCTGGACCTTCGACCCCACGAGGACCCCGGGGTCCACGGGCGAGTGGGGGTCCGACGGGTCGCGCGGGATCGCGACCGACTGGAGCTCACGCCCGTCGCTCTCCATGACCGCGGCCCGGAGCTCGTCCGAGACCAGGCTCGCTAGCTGGTTGTCGGTGCTCACGTCGTTGAGGCGCGACGGCGCCCCCTCGGGCCGCATGAGGAAGATCTTGCGGTCGGGGCTGCCGCTCGTGCGCAGGGTGTTGTGCACGTCGAGCAGGAGCGTCTGGATCTCGGAGTCCTTCGTCTTGGACACCGAGGCCGTGAACAGGCTCTGCGCCTGCTGGATCGAGTTGGCGCTCTCGACGTTGATCTGCTCGAGCCGCTGGTCGAACAGCCCGTCCCGCATCGTGCTGGACAGGTACGCCCCCAGCGCCGCGACCGTGATGACCCCGACGACGAGCGCGGTCCCGACCACGCGCAGCTGCATCGACGAACGTGCCCGCCAGGTGAGACGACCGACCGCGGCGCGCACCCGCCGTCGGGCACGGCGGAACGACCGCCCCACCCGCACGCGCAGCGACGGAGCGCTCACCCGCGCGCCGCGCCCGCCTTGTACCCGACGCCGCGCACGGTCAGGACGATCTCCGGGTTCTCCGGGTCGTGCTCGACCTTCGACCGCAGACGCTGCACGTGGACGTTGACCAGGCGCGTGTCCGCCGCGTGACGGTAGCCCCAGACCTTCTCGAGGAGGACCTCGCGCGTGAAGACCTGCCAGGGCTTGCGGGCGAGCGCGACCAGGAGGTCGAACTCGAGGGGCGTCAGCGCGATGGGGCGGCCGTCGCGCGTCACCCGGTGCCCGGTCACGTCGATCTCGACGTCCCCGATCGCGAGGTGCTCCGGCGCGGGCTCGTCCGAGCGGCGCAGGCGCGCCCGGATCCGCGCCACGAGCTCCTTGGGCTTGAACGGCTTGGAGATGTAGTCGTCGGCGCCAGACTCCAGGCCGAGCACGACGTCGACCGTGTCGCTCTTGGCCGTGAGCATGATGATGGGCACCCCCGACTCCGCACGGATCAGGCGGCACACCTCGGTGCCGTCCTTGCCGGGCAGCATGAGGTCCAGCAGGACGAGGTCCGGCTGGGTGCTGCGGAACGTCGCCAGGGCGAGGTCCCCGTCCGCACAGAACACCGGGTCGAACCCCTCGGACCGCAGCACGATGCCGATCATCTCGGCGAGAGCGGTGTCGTCGTCGACCACAAGCACACGTACCTTCATGGCCCCATTTTGCCACCGACCGCGGGCCCGTCGGTCCGACCCACCGTAGGGCGTCCGGTGTTCACCCGAGCGGCCCGGCCGCCGCGTCGCCCGGTCCCCCGTACTAGGGTGGTCCGCTACCGGGCCGGACGCCGTCGTGGCGACCTGCACGGCCTCATCAGGACGAGCCCTCGGGGCCCGACAGAACCGAGCGGGGACAGCAGAGCAGATGACGACGCCCGACGACGCCGGCACGCCAGCACCGGACGACACCCCGCGGTACGGCCAGCGCGCCCCGCAGCCGCCGGTGAGCCCGACGCCGCCCGGCGGCGGGGCGCCCGCGCAGCCCGGCGGGTACGGCCCCCCGGCACAGCCCGGCCAGCCCGCGCCCGCCCAGCCAGCCTCGAACGCGTGGGGCCAGCCGCAGTACGGGCAGCCTGCCCAGCCCGGCCAGTACGGCGCACCGCAGTACGGGCAGCAGGGGCAGCCGGGCCAGTACGGCGCACCGCAGTACGGCGGTCCTCAGCAGCCCGGCTACGGTCCGCCGTCCTTCGCGGGCAAGCCCTACGCGCCGCCCGCGAACAAGCCCGGGATCATCCCTCTTCGCCCGCTGAGCCTGGGTGAGGTCTTCGACGGCGCGTTCGGCGCCATCCGTGCCAACCCCAAGGTCATGCTCGGGATGAGCGCGACCGTGATCGCGGTCGCGACGATCCTCGGGCTGGCCCTGGGCGTGCTCGTCAGCGGCATCTTCGCGCCCCAGATCGCCCAGCTCGAGGCCGAGCTCGGCGCGGAGGCGACGGGCATCACGGAGTCGTTCCCCCTGTTCGGGGCCACGATCGCCTCCTCGCTCGTGCTGAGCCTCGCCATGCCCGTCGTCAACGGCATCCTCATCACGTCGGTGGGCCAGTCGGTGATCGGTCGCAAGGCGACCGCCGGGGAGGTCTGGGCACAGGCGCGGTCGCGGGTGTGGCGCCTGCTGGGCTTCTCGATCCTGTGGTCCCTCGTGATCGGGATCGTCTGGTTCGTCTACCTCCTCCTGACCGTCCTGTCGTTCACCGCGGACGTCGGCCTGGGCGTCGCCGTCGCACTCCTCGGCCTGCTGGCCGTCCTGGTCTTCATGGCCTGGTTCGGCGTCCGCACGCTCCTGGTCCCCCCGGCCATGGTCCTCGAGGGCCAGGGGTTCGCGGACGGCGTCAAGCGGGGCTGGACGGTCTCGCGGGGGTCGTTCTGGCGCCTGCTCGGGATCTACCTGCTGGCCTACGTCGCGGTCTCGTTCATCACGTCGCTCGTGGCCCAGCCGTTCGGGCTGGTCGGAGGCATGCTCTCGATCTGGAGCACGTTCGCCATGTACGCGTTCGTGGCCGTGGGCACGGTCGTCACCGGGGTCGTCAGCGCGGTGTTCCTCGCGGGCGTCGTCTCGTTGCTCTACATCGACGTGCGCATGCGTCGTGAGGGGCTGGACGTCGAGCTCACGGCGGCGGCCGACGAGCGCACCGACCACGCGTGACCGGCGCGCTCCCCGCCTCGCTCGCCGCCTGGCAGGCGGTCGCCCCGGCACGCCTCGGGCTTCCCCTGGGCGTCGGCACCGACGTCCCCGTCGTGCCGGACGCCGACACCGCACGTCAGTGGTTGAGGGAGGAGCTCCTCGACCCCGTGTACGTGGACCAGCCCTCGCTCCTGATGCGCTTCATCGACTGGGTGACCGGTCTGTTCACCGACGTCCGCGTCCTCGACGTGAACCCCGTCGTGGCCTCGCTCGTCATCGTCGGCGTCGTGCTCGCCGTGGCGGTGGTCGCCTACGTGGTCGCAGGACCGGTCCGGCTCTCCCGACGAGCCCGTCCGTCCGCCGCGGTCTTCGACGACGACGAGCGCTCGGCCGAGGACCTGCGCAGCGCGGCGGACGCCGCCGCCTCGGCGGGCGACTGGGCGACCGCCGTCGTCGAGCGCTACCGCGCCGTCGTGCGCTCGCTCGAGGAGCGCGTGATCCTGGACCCGCGCCCCGGTCGCACGGCCCACGAGGCCGCGGACGAGGCCGCCCTGCGCCTGCCCGCCCTCGCCGACCGGCTCACGGCCGGCGCGCGCCTGTTCGACGACGTCCGGTACGGCAAGGTGTCGGTCGGCCCTGCGGCCGACCAGGCGCTGCGCGAGCTCGACGCCGCGGCCCTCACCACGACGCCGACGCCGCCCGCCCACCTGCTCGGCGGCCCGGGGGCCGACTCCCCCGCGCCGGCGCCCGTCCCCTCCGGAGGCTCCCGGTGACGACTGGTCTCGACGCGCCGCCGCCCCCGGTCTCGGCGCCCGACACGGCCGGTGCGGCCGTCACCACGGCGTACGTCCCGGTGCCCGTGGTGGGCGACGGCACCACGGCCGGCTCCCGTGCCGCACGCCGGTGGCGCTCGGCCCGCTGGCCGCTCGCCGTGCTCCTCCTGATCGCGGTCGTCGCGGGTCTCGCAGCACTGTCGCGCCCCGCCGTCTCGAGCACCCCGTTCGCCCCGGACAACGCCGGGCCGAACGGCGCCCGGGCCCTGGCCCAGGTGCTGGGCGACCAGGGGGTCGACGTCGAGCACGTGACCACGACCGCGGAGGCGGTCTCGCGCGCCGACGCCGGGACGACGCTCCTCGTGACCTCCGACCTCAACCTCCTGCCCGAGCAGGTCGACGCGATCCTGGCGACCGAGGCCGACCTGGTGCTCCTCGAGCCGGGGTACGACCTGCTCGAGGGCGCGACCGGCGGCGCGGCGACCCTGGGTGACGACTGGTCGTCGCCCGACGCGCTGCGGAGCCCGCAGTGCGCCGACCCCGACGCGACCGCCGCCGAGGAGATCCGCAGCACGGGCTTCGGTCTCACCGCGACCGGGCCCGGGTCGGTCGTCTGCTTCCCCGGCGACGACAGCCCGCCCGCTACCGGCGCCTACCTGGTCCACGAGGGCGAGCGCCGGGTCGTCGCGCTCGACGACGCGGGGCTGATCACCAACTCCCGGATCGACCAGGACGGCAACGCGGCCCTCGCGCTGCGCTCGCTCGGTCGGCACGAGACCCTGACGTGGTTCGTCCCCGACCTCCTGGACACCTCGTCCACGGACACCTCGACCGTGGGTTCCGCCGTGCTGCCGCCGTGGGTGCCGATCGTCCTCGTCCAGCTCCTGGTCGTCGCCCTGTTCGCGGCGCTCTGGCGCGGACGTCGCCTCGGGCCGCTCGTGACCGAGGACCTCCCGGTCGTCGTCCGCGCGTCGGAGACCACCCGCGGACGGGGGCGCCTGTACCGCCGGTCCCGCTCGCGCGGCCACGCCGCGGCAGGCCTGCGGGCGCACAGCGCCGACCGCATGGCCTCACGTCTGGGCCTGCCCCGGTCCGCCGCCGCCCCCGCGCTGATCGACGCGGTCGTCCGCGCCACGCACCGCCCGGCCGAGCAGGTCGCGCACCTCCTGTACGGCCCACCACCCGCCGACGACGCAGCGCTGCTCGAGCTCGCACGTCACCTTGACCAGTTGGAGAGCGAGGTCTTCCACCCGTGACGCACCACCCCGAGGGGTCGAACCCCTATCAGCAGCCCGCGGACCGCTACGCGCCGCCGCAGGCCCAGCCCGCGCAGCCCGCCCACCCGGTAGCGGCGCACCCCCAGGCCCAGGCCGAGCCCCCGGTGCAGCCACCCGCGTACGGCGCCTCCGTCCCTCCGGCGCCCGCGGCCCCCGCCGCGCACCCGGTCGCCGACGCACCCGCCCAGCCTGCGCCGTCGGGCCCCTCGCACGAGCTGCGCGCGGCCCTCGCGGCCGTGCGGACCGAGGTCGGCAAGGCCGTGGTCGGTCAGGACGCCGCCGTCACGAGCCTGCTCATCGCGATGCTCTGCAAGGGCCACGTGCTGCTCGAGGGTGTGCCAGGTGTGGCCAAGACGCTGCTCGTGCGCACGCTCGCGGCCTCTCTCGACCTCGACACCAAGCGCGTCCAGTTCACGCCCGACCTCATGCCGGGTGACGTCACGGGCTCGCTCGTGTACGACGCACGCACGGCCGAGTTCAGCTTCCGCGAAGGCCCCGTCTTCACGAACCTGCTGCTCGCCGACGAGATCAACCGCACGCCTCCCAAGACCCAGGCGTCGCTGCTCGAGGCCATGGAGGAACGCCAGGTCTCGGTCGACGGGACGCCTCGGATGCTGCCGGACCCGTTCCTCGTCATCGCGACGCAGAACCCCGTGGAGTACGAGGGGACCTACCCCCTCCCCGAGGCCCAGCTCGACCGCTTCCTGCTCAAGCTCGTCCTGCCGCTGCCCGAGCGTGACCAGGAGATCGAGGTCCTCGCGCGGCACGCCGCAGGCTTCAACCCGCGCGACCTGGCCGCAGCGGGAGTGCGGCCCGTCGCGGGCCGCGACGTCCTGGACCGTGCACGTGCCGAGGTCGCCCAGGTGCAGGTGTCGCGCGAGGTCCTCGGCTACGCCGTCGACCTGTGCCGTGCCACACGCCACTCGCCGTCGCTGTCGCTCGGCGTCTCGCCGCGAGGCGCCACGGCGCTGCTCGCGACGTCCCGTGCGTGGGCCTGGCTCTCCGGTCGCGGCTACGTCACGCCCGACGACGTCAAGGCCCTGGCCCACCCGACGCTGCGCCACCGCGTCCAGCTCCGGCCCGAGGCCGAGCTCGAGGGCGTGACCGCCGAGAGCGTGCTCGACACGGTGCTGGCCTCCGTGCCGGTCCCCCGCTGAGCGCCGCGTGCCTGAAGGGATGACATGGCTCTGACGTGGCGCGCCGTCGCGCTGGCGGCCCTCGGCGTGGTGGCGGTCCTCGTGGCGCCCTCGTACGGCACGGTGCTGGTCTGGGCGCTCGTCGTGGTGGCGCTGTGCGCGCTCGACGTGACCCTCGCGGCCTCCCCGCGCCAGGTGGCCGTCGAGCGGCGCGTGCCCGGCTCGGTGCGCCTCACGGGGCGGGCGACGTCGCAGCTCGTCGTGACGAACCTGACCGGGCGGCGGCTGCGCGCCGTGGTGCGTGACGCCTGGGCCCCCTCGGCGGGCGCGCACGGCAACCGACACCCCGTCGACCTGCCGCCCGGGGAGTCGGCACGCCTGGTGACCGTGCTCGTCCCGACCCGGCGCGGTGACCGCGCGGCGGGCGCCGTCACGATCCGGTCCTCGGGCCCGCTCGGTCTCGCGGCCCGCCAGGTCTCGCTCGAGGTCCCCGGTCGGCTGCGCGTGCTCCCGGAGTTCGCGTCGCGCCGCCACCTGCCGAGCAGGCTCGCGCGGCTGCGCGAGATGGACGGCCGCTCGGCCGTCCAGGTGCGCGGCGAGGGGACGGAGTTCGACTCGCTGCGGGAGTACGTGATCGGTGACGACGTCCGGTCGATCGACTGGCGAGCCTCGGCCCGCCGCGCGGACATGGTCGTGCGCACGTGGCGCCCCGAGCGCGACCGCCGCGTCCTGATCGTCCTCGACACCTCGCGGACCTCGGCGGCGCGCATCGGCGACGAGCCCCGCCTCGACGCGAGCATCGAGGCGGCGCTGCTGCTCTCGGCCCTCGCCGGCCGCGCGGGCGACCGCGTCGAGCTGTTCGCGTACGACCGTGGCGTGCGCGCCCGCGTCGCGGGCGCGGCAGGGCCTCGGCTCATGCCCGCCCTGGCGGACGCGCTCGCCCCCGTCCAGCCCGCGCTGCTCGAGACCGACTGGCCCGGGCTCGTCGGCTCGGTCCACCAGCGGCTCTCGCAGCGCGCGCTCGTCGTGCTGCTCACGACCCTCGACCCGGCCGCGGTCGAGACGGGCCTGCTGCCCGTCGTCGGTCAGCTGACGGCCAAGCACCAGGTGGTCGTCGCCTCGGTCGCCGACCCCGAGGTGGCCGCACTGCGCGACGCGCGGGACTCGAGCGCCGAGGTCTACGACGCCGCAGCAGCCGCACGCGTCGAGCTCGAACGCACCGCGGTGCGCACCGTGCTGTCCCGCAAGGGGGTCGAGGTCGTCGAAGGGCTGCCCGAGGAGCTCGCGCCCCGGCTCGCCGACACCTACCTCGCGCTCAAGGCCGCGGGGCGCCTGTGACCCAGCCGTCAGGACGAGCGTGCCCTCGGGGGCCCTCGGCCTGACGGCTCGTCCGCCCGGCTCTCACCCCACCGTCACACGGTCCCGGCGGGATGCCCCCACCCCACGGCCTAGGCTGGTGGGTGGACACCCCCGACTCCCGAGGAGCAGCACCGTGACCCGACCGGCCACCCCACGCGACCGTGAAGCCCGCAACCGACGGGTCGCGATCATCGTGATCTTCGCGCTGTCCGCGACCTTCGTCATCCCGGCGCTGGGCTTCCTCATCTTCTGACCGGGCGCGCTCAGCGCACCGGGCGAATGCCCCAGCCGCGTCCCGAGCCGCTCAGGGACCGCCGTGGGCGCCACGCGGCCGTGGGCGCCACGCGGCAGGATGGCTCCATGACCGCCGTCGGCCGCCACGGGCCCAGCCTCACCCTCGACGACCTCAACCGGGCGCTGCTGGCCCGCCAGCACCTGCTCTCCCCCGCCGCGTCGTCGACCGTCGCCGAGGTCGACCACCTCGTGGGCCTCCAGTCGCAGGCCCCGACGAGCCCCTACCCGGGGCTGTGGTCGCGCCTCGACGGCTTCCGGACCGACGACCTCTCGCAGCGGTTCCTCGACCGCTCGGTGACCCGCATCGCGGTCATGCGCGGCACGGTCCATCTCGTCACGGCCGACGACGCCCTCGAGCTCCCGGGCGCGCTGCGCCCCCTGCTCGAGTCGGGGGTGCGCACGGGCAGCGCGCACGCCAAGGCGCTGGCCGGCACGGACCTCGACGACGTCGCCGCCGCCGCACGGGACCTCCTCGGCGAGTCCCCGCTGACCTCGGGCGACCTGGGACGCCTGCTCGGCGAGCGCTGGCCCGACGTCCACCCCCAGCACCTGGCCTACACGGCCCGCTGCTTCCTCCCCCTCGTCCAGGTCACGCCCCGCGGGCTCTGGGGTGCCAACGGCCCCGGCACGACGACGACCTGGACCACGGCCGACGCCTGGTTCGGACGGCCGAGCCGCCCGCTCCTCGACCCCGACGAGCGCGCCGCGGCCCTCGTGCGCCTCGTCCGCCGCTACCTCGCGGCGTTCGGTCCCGCCACGGTCATGGACGCCCAGCGGTGGTCCGGGCTGAGCGGCCTGCGCGACGCCGTCGGGCGGCTGCGGCCCGAGCTCGTGACCTTCACCGGCCCCGACGGCAAGGAGTTCCTCGACCTGCCCGACGCCCCGCGCCCCGGCGCACGGGTCCCCGCTCCCCTCGTGCTCGTGGCGGAGTTCGACAACCTGGTGCTGGGCCACGCGGACCGCACGCGCGTCGTCGACGACGTGCGCCGCAGGGCGATCACGACCGTCAACGGGCAGGTGCCCGGGACGGTCCTCGTGGACGGCTACGTGGCCGCGACGTGGAAGGTGCGGCGTGCCGGGACGCGGCCGACCACGACGCCCGACGCCGTCGCTCACCTCGACGTCGCTCCGCTCCGCCACACGTTCACGCGCGCCCAGCGGGCCGCCCTCGACGCGCGCGGCGCCGAGCTGCTGCGGTTCGTCGCCCCCGAGGCGTCGGAGCACGTCGTCACCGTCGCGGCCGCGTAGCGGGCGGCCACCGACCGGAGCCGGGGAGCGCGGCTCGGCGCGCGGCGCCTCGGACGACCACGGCGCGCGGCCCGTCGGGCCGGGAGGCTCAGCCCGCGACCGGGGCGACGTCTCCCGCGAGGTCGGCCGAGAGGTCGCCCGTCTCCCCCGCCCGCACCGCCCGGCGACCGAGCACGATCGTGTAGGCCCAGAAGGCCGCGAGCGCGACCGCGCCGATGACGATCTTGAGCCACCACGCCATGCCCGAACCGGTGACGAACCCCTCGATGAGGCCCGAGACGCCCAGGACGACCACGAGCCCGACCGCGACAGTGAAGAGCGCGCGCCCCTCCTCCGCCAGGGCACGGAGGCGGGTCCGCGGGCCCGGGTCGACCATGGTCCAGAACAGGCGCAGCCCCGCGGCCCCCGCGACGAAGATCGCGGTGAGCTCGAGCAGGCCGTGCGGGGCGATGAGCGTGAGGAACGTGTCGAGCTCGCCGTAGGAGGCCATCATGCCGCCCGTGGACCCGACGCCCACGGCGTTGGAGAACAGGACGTAGGCCGGGAAGACGCCCGAGATCCCCAGGGCGATGCACTGCGCGGCGATCCAGGCGTTGTTCGTCCAGACCACCGTCGCGAAGTCCGCACCCGGGTCGTAGTAGCTCGCGAAGGCCTCGTTGACGTAGGCCTCACGCTCGCTGGGCGTGCCCATCGAGGCGAGCGCGTCGGGGGTCGTCGCGACCCACCAGCCCGCGACCACGGCGACGAGGAGGAACAGCACCATGACCGTCACGGTCCACCACCGGATGCGGTACAGCGCGGCCGGCACCGAGACGGTGGCGAAGCGCGTCACGTCGCGCCAGGCGGGCTCGTGCGCGCCCGCGATGCGGCTCCTCGCGCGGGCCAGGAGGTCGGAGAGCCGCGTGATGAGGACGGGGTCGGGCGCCGACGAGCGGATCGTCGACAGGTGCGTCGCGACCGACTGGTAGAGGCGGACGAGCTCGTCCGCCTCGGCGCCGTCGAGCGAGCGCTTCTTGGTCAGCTCGGCGAGCCGCGACCACTCGTCGCTGTGCACGGCGCTGAAGGCATCGAGGTCCACGCGGCTACCCTGCCACACCTTGCCCTACAGTGGGCCGGACCCCTCGTCGCCACCCGGTCACCGTTCGGGAGCGGCGACGATCCTGCGACCTGCGTCGACGACCCTGGAGGACCACGCGTGCGAGACGGCATCCTGACCGGCGAGGGCGTGGTGCTCGACGCGCGACCGGCATCCTTCGTGACGCGCGCCCTGGGGGCCGTGATCGACCTCGTCGCGCTCGGGACCCTCCTCGTCCTCCTGCTCGTCGCGGTCGCGGGAGCGGCGCTCAACGCCGTCAGCATCGACTTCGCGCCCGCGGTGTGGATCGTCCTCCTGGTCCTGGTCATGGTCGGCATCCCGACGACGGTCGAGACCCTCACGCGGGGCCGTTCCCTCGGCAAGCTCGCGACGGGGGTCCGGATCGTGCGCGACGACGGCGGCCCCGTCCGCTTCCGGCACGCCTTCATCCGTGCGCTCGTGGGTGTGGGCGAGCTGTGGATGACGTTCGGTGCGGTCGCGATCGTCGCGTCGCTGTCGAACGACAAGGGCAAGCGGGTCGGGGACATGCTCGCCGGCACCTACGCGGTCCGGGTGCGCGGCGGGAAGCCGACGTACGCGGCGATCGCGATGCCGCCCTACCTGGCCGGCTGGGCCGCGCACGCCGACATGCGCAGGCTCCCGGACGGCCTGGCCCTCGCGGTGCGCCAGTTCCTCGGGCGGGCCGCCCAGCTCCACCCGGCCTCGCGCGTCCGGATCGGCCAGGACCTCGCAGGCCGGATCGAGCAGTACGTGGCCCCCGGCCCGCCGCCCGGGACGCCGCCCGAGGACTTCCTGTGCGCGGTCCTGGCCGAGCGGCGCAGCCGGGACTGGGTCAGCGCCCAGCGGGGACGCGTCCTCGCGCAGGAGCAGGGCGAGATGCTGCACCGCCTGCCGTACTCGGTGCCCGACCCCCGGAGCTGACGCGCACGCTCCGCACGCCCGCCCGACGCGGAGCCCCCGCCTCGAAGCGCCCGAACGCCAGCACGAGCGCGCCGAGGACGAGCGCGGCCGCCCCGAACCACAGGGGCCGGCTCGCCCACCAGTCGGCGCTCCACGACGCGGGCAGAGGCGTGCCGAGACCCAGCAGGACCACGCCGAGCACCACGAACATCGCGGTCAGGTGCCACAGGTACAGCGTCATGGACCGGCCGGCGACCCACCCCACGAGGGTCGCACCGCGCCCCTGCGCCCAGCGCACGACGACGTCGCGCACCGCGAGCGCCACGCTCACCTGGAGCACCGCGTGGGTCACGGCGAGGGCCGTGGGCGGTCCGAGGTTGGAGATCGCGTCGCCCGGCATCCCGATGAGGCTCGGCGGGTAGGGGCCGACGACGACGAGGCCCGCCATCGCGGCGAGCGCGCCGGTGGCCACGAGGGTGAGCGTGCGCCGCGAGGGCAGCGCGTCGCGCCGCACGAGGTCGACGTAGACGATCCCCAGGACGTAGGGCACCGCCCAGCCGAGCAGGACGTTCGCGACGGCCACGTGCTCGGCGCCCGCCGCGAAGCGCAGCACGTCCACGACGAAGGGCGCCGCGACGACGACCGCGACCGTGCGCCGGCCCCACGCCCGATAGGCCCGCAGCAGGGCCGGGGTGACCGCGAGCAGCAGCAGGTACACCCCGAGGAACCACAGGAGCTGCGGCGCGATCCGGGCGACCTGCAGGACGGCCGCCTCCGGCACGCCTGCGGCGACCAGCACGACGGCAGCGACGGCCCAGGCGACCACGAACGCCGCGACCGGCTTCCAGATGCGCGGCATCCGGCGCCGCACGACGTCCCACCCGGCCGCGACGAGACCTGGTGCTGCGCCCGGCCGCACCGCCCCCGGGAGGCGAGCGGCGCCGTCGGGCCCGCTCGCCGTGCCCGGGCGCCAGAGCTGGTACGCCGCCGACGCCCCGGCCGCGAAGAACAGCAGCGGCAGGACCTGCAGGACCCACGTGAGCGTCCACGCCCCACCGTGGGCGAGGGCGTTGCCGATCCCGAGGCGCTCGCCGTCCCAGGTGACCTCGGGCATGAGCCAGTGGACGCTCAGGACCGCGAGGGTCGCGAGCGCACGCACCGCGTCGACGAACACGTCGCGACGGGCAGGGGAACCGGCGACGGCCCGACGGCGGGGCGCAGGCTCCGGGCGTCGGGCCGCGAGACCCGTGGGGGACGAGGACGGGCCGGCGAGCGGCGACGGACGGGGCGTCCGGGCGGGCCGGACAGGAAGGCGAGGGACGTCGACGACGGCCACTGGATGCTCCTCGGGACGGAGGGAAAGGGTTCCCCACCAGTCTCGAAAATCCCGGTACGTCCCGGAATGGGAGCCGCCCCCGAGGGCCGGGCGGCCGTCCGGTCACCAGTGCGGGGGATGTCCCCCGGGCGCCCCCGTCCAGCGAGCTCGGGCGACCTCGGTCCCGCTGGTACCGCGGCGTCGTGCTCAGTCCCGCAGGTACCTCAGCACCGCGAGCACGCGACGGTGGTCCCCCGCGTCCTGCGGCAGCCCGAGCTTGCCGAAGATCGCCGTGACGTTCTTCTCCACGGCCCCGTAGGACAGGAACAGGTTCTCCGCGATCGCGGTGTTCGAGCGCCCCTGCGCCATGAGCTCGAGCACCTCGCGCTCGCGCGGCGTGAGACGTGCCAGGCCGTCGTCGGAGCGCGACGCACCCATGAGCTGGCTCACGACCTCCGGGTCGAGCACCGTCTGGCCCGCGGCGATGCGCGTCAGGGCGTCGAGGAACTCGCTCACGTCCGCGACACGGTCCTTCAGGAGGTACCCCACGCCCTCGGCGCCGCCCGTGAGCAGCTCGCTCACGAACCGCGTCTCGACGTACTGCGAGAACAGCAGCACCCCCAGCCCCGGCGACGCGGCACGCAGGGTGAGCGCCGCGCGCAGGCCCTCGTCCGTGAACGTCGGGGGCATGCGGATGTCGATGATGACGACGTCGGGCAGCTCGCCGAGCGTGGCCAGGCGCCCGACCTCCGCGACGAGCGCGTCACCGTCACCCACGGCCGCGACGACCTCGTGGCCACGACGGGTGAGCAGTGCGACGAGCCCGTCGCGCAGGATGACGGAGTCCTCGGCGATCACGAGCCGCACGGTGGTACCTCTTCTGTGTCGATGGGTCGGCCCGGGCGCCTGGTCGAGGCGCCCGGGCCGGTCCGGGGGTCGGGGCCGGTCACACCCTGCTCGGCAGGACGACCGTGACCACCGTAGGCCCACCGACCGGGCTCACGAGGTCCAACGTGCCGTCGACCGACCGGACCCGCTCCTCGAGACCCGCGAGCCCCGAGCGGTGGCCGCGCGCGTCGGGCGTCGAGATGCGTGCACCGCCCTGCCCGTCGTCGCGCACGCGCAGGCGCAGCCGCGAGCCGTCCTCCTCGACGAGCACGTAGACGCCCGAGGCGCGCGCGTGCTTGGCGGCGTTCGTCACGAGCTCGGCGACGCAGAAGTACGCGATGGTCTCGACGGCCGGCGACGGTGCGATGCCCGGGTCGACGTCGACCGTCACGGGCAGCGGGGACCTGGCCGCGAGCGTCTCGAGGGCGACCGCGAGGCCGTTGTCGAGCGCGGGCGGGTGGATGCCCCGGGCGAGCTCGCGGAGCTCGACGAGCGCCTCCTTGGTCGACGCGTGCGCGTTGTCGACGAGCTCGAGGGCGTCGGACGCGTCACCGCCCGCCGCGAGCTGCTCCTTGGCCTCGCCGAGCTGCATCGCGACCGCGACGAGCCGGGCCTGGGTGCCGTCGTGCAGGTCGCGCTCGATGCGGCGCAGCTTGGCGTCCGCGTCCTCCACGGTCCTGCCGCGGGACTTCTCGAGGTCGGCCACGCGCAGGCTCGCCCGGGTCGGGCCGAGCAGGTTGACCGACAGGAGACGGAAGAGCTGGGCGAACCCGCGCACGAGCTGCGGCCACAGCCACCACAGCGCGATCCCCACGGCCGCGAGCGCCGACTGGCGCAGCGGGGTGTCGACGAACCAGCCCGACCCCATCTGTGCACCGCGGTGCCACTCACCGTCGGAGCCGAGCTGCGCGGGCAGGAACTGCGACCAGAACCAGTGCGTCGCGGCCCCCAGCGAGACGAAGAAGAACGTCACCGACACGACGAAGGCGACGAGCGCCAGGAAGAAGCTCACGAACATGAAGGTCATGGCCCGCCACCCGGGACCGTCCGACAGGTTCGACCACAGCATGCGCCAGAACCCGCGCCGCGGCGTGTGCGGCGTGGGTGGCAGCACGTCGACCGAGAGCATCGAGCGCGCCATCGTGCGGTACATGCCGCCCCAGCCGCGCGCCCCGAGGACCAGGCCGCCCGAGACCACGAGCCCCACGACCGTCACGAGGATCCCCGCCGTGAAGCTCACGGTGAACATCACGTACGTGAACGCAAAGGGCGCGACGAACAACGACAGCCACAGGTAGCCGAACTCGCGCCAGGTCTGGCGCGCGAACGGGGCGGCCAGGAAGCCGACCGGCTCGCGCAGGTCAACGTAGCGAGGGTCGAGCCCGGCGTGGACGTGCCGCAGGTCACCGGGTGCGACCGGCTCGGTCTCGAAGGACGGGACCTGCTCGGCGGGCGGCGCGTACCCGGGCGTGGGTCCGCCGTCGGGCGCGGCGTCGCCGAGCGGCGGCTGGGGGGATGTCACAGCAGACATGGTGGCAGGACTCCTGGGTCTGGTTCGAGCGGTACCACCAGTCTCGCCGACCGGTGCCCGCACGCCCAGGGTGCGCGCCGCCGTCGTGCAGGGGGGATGTCCCCCCTCTCACGGCGCCCCGCTCAGTGCGCGGCCGGCGTGCCGGCCTCCTCCTCGGCGCGGCCCTCCTGCCCGACGGCGGCCCCCGGCTCCCCCGGCCCGCTCACCCTCGCCGCACCACGCGCGGGCGCCGACACCACCTGGACCGCGACCACCAGGACGGCCGCGACCAGCGCGATGACCAGGATCGTGCTCCCGCTCGGGTAGCGCGAGAACACCAGGACGGCGAGCGCCCCGGCGAGGACGAGCGCGATCAGCGGCCAGCGCAGCCGCGCGACCCAGACCTCGAACGGGTGCGGAGCCCGCCCGCTGTCCCCGGCGTGGCCGCGGCTGACGGCGCGCACGAGCCAGTTGAACCCGCCGCGGACCGCGACCGCCGACCGGCTGGGACCCGTGAGGTAGGCGGCGAGCACGACGACCACCCCGAACGCGAACACCGCACGCAACGACGTGCGCAGCGGGACCAGCACCGCGTCGATCAGCGCTGTCGCCGCCGAGGGCGACAGGGTCTCCGACGGCACGGCGCTCAGGTACAGCGACCGGCCGACCGTGATCCCGATCGCGAGGACCGCCATCGCGACGACGTACGTGACGCCCGCGAGGATCACCGCCCGGCGGCGTCGACCGCGAGGGGCCGCCCACACCGCACCGACCGCGACGAGGAGCGAGAGCCACGGCAGGACGTTCGCTGCCTTGCTCAGGGCGGCCACCGCACGCTGCGCCGTCACGACGTCGTCCGAGGTGAACAGCACGAACTGCGGGTTGATCGACGGCAGGTTCTCGACGAACGTGAAGCCCCTCGCCGACAGCCGCTTCGTGACCTCGTCGATCATGGGCCCGAGCGAGAGCGTGACCTGGCCGTTCGCGTCGGCCGTCACCGCCGTGCCGCCCTCGCCCGTGAGGACCGCGACGAGGTTCTTGTGGGCCTGGCGGTTCGCGACGATCCACAGCTCCTCGAACCTCGGCGACGTGACCATGCGGTCCACGGTCGAGCGGACGAACGACTCGCCCTGGCTCGCGAGGAGCGGCGCCAGGCCCTGCACCTGGGGCGGGACCTGGTCGACGTTCTGCGTGAGCGTCGCGAGCGCCTGCGTCGTGACGGTCTCCAGGTCGATCCGCTCGAGGATCGCGTCCGAGACCTTGGTGCTGATCTCGGCCTGGATCGCGGGGTCCGAGCCCAGCGGGGTGACCGTCGCGACGTAGTGGTCGGTGTCGAGGATCTCGCCGCGCACGTACCGGGCGAGGACCGAGCCGAGCATGAGAACGCCCGCGAGGACCAGGAGCACCGCGACGGCCGTCCAGCGGAGCCACCCGCCGCGACGGGGCGCTGCGGCGGGAACCGTCCCGGGGGGCGGGGTCGCGCGCTCGGCCCGCAGTCGCCGGACCTCCGCACGCAGGGCCTCGAGCTCTGCTCGTTCGGGGTCGCTGATCGTGGGCTCGCTCGGGATCGTCGCCATCGTCTTCTCCTGTCGGCGCGCTGCTGGGACCATCCTCGCGCAGGAGTGCCGGAAGCGCCCACGGTGACGAGAGGGCCCGCCGAGGGCGACGCCGAGGACCGCCGACGGTGACGCGACCGCCCGCCGACGGCGACGCACCGCCGCGCCCAGGGCGACGTGACCGCCCGCCGAGGGCGACGAGGTCGCCCGCCGAGGGTGACGTCCCACCTCGCCCAAGGTGACCGCACACGAAAGGCCGGGCTCCTCCCGGAACCCGGCCCTCCGTCGTCGGGCCCCTCGCTCAGGGGCGTGCGCGACCGCTCAGTAGCGGTAGTGCTCCGGCTTGTACGGCCCCTCGACCGGGATGCCGAGGTAGTCCGCCTGGCTCTTCGAGAGCTCGGTCAGGCGCACGCCCAGCGCGTCGAGGTGCAGGCGCGCGACCTTCTCGTCGAGGACCTTGGGCAGGCGGTAGACCTGACGCTCGTACGTGCGCTCACCCTCAGCGCGCCTGCTGTCCTCGAAGAGCTCGATCTGGCCGATGACCTGGTTCGAGAACGAGTTGCTCATGACGAACGACGGGTGGCCCGTCGCGTTGCCCAGGTTCAGCAGACGCCCCTCCGACAGGACGATGATCGAGCGAGTCTCCTCGCCGTCTGCCGCCGGGAACGTCCACTCGTGCACCTGCGGCTTGATCTCGGTGCGCGTGACGCCCGGGACCTGGGCGAGGCCTGCCATGTCGATCTCGTTGTCGAAGTGGCCGATGTTGCCGACGATCGCCTTGTTCTTCATCGCCGCCATGTGCTCGGCCGTGACCACGTCCTTGTTGCCCGTGGTCGTGATGAAGAAGTCGGCCTCGCTCAGGACGTCCTCGATGCGTGCGACCTGGTAGCCGTCCATCGCCGCCTGGAGCGCGCAGATCGGGTCGACCTCGGACACGATCACGCGCGCACCCTGACCACGGAACGCCTCCGCAGCGCCCTTGCCCACGTCGCCGTAGCCCGCGACGAACGCGACCTTGCCGCCCATGAGGACGTCGGTCGCACGGTTGATCCCGTCCGGCAGCGAGTGGCGGATGCCGTACTTGTTGTCGAACTTCGACTTGGTGACCGAGTCGTTGACGTTGATCGCCGGGAAGAGCAGCTCGCCCGACTCGGCGAGCTGGTACAGGCGGTGCACGCCCGTGGTCGTCTCCTCCGTCACGCCGAGCAGCTGGTCCGCGATGCCGGTCCAGCGCAGCGGGTCGGCCGCGAGCGCCCGGCGCAGGACCGAGCGCACGACGTTCATCTCGTGCGTGTGGTCCGGCTCGCCCGGGAGCGTGTCCGGGGGGACGGTGCCCAGGCGCTCGTACTGCAGGCCCAGGTGGACGAGCATGGTCGCGTCGCCGCCGTCGTCGAGGATGAGGTTCGCGCCCCCAGCGCCGTTGCTGCCCGGCCACAGCAGGATCTGCTCGGTGCAGTCCCAGTACTCCTCGAGGCTCTCGCCCTTCCAGGCGAAGACCGGGACGCCCTGGGGGTCCTCGGGCGTGCCGTGCGGGCCGACGACGATCGCCGCGGCAGCCTCGTCCTGCGTCGAGAAGATGTTGCAGCTGGCCCACCGCACCTGGGCGCCGAGCGCGACGAGGGTCTCGATGAGGACGGCCGTCTGGACGGTCATGTGGAGCGAGCCCGCGATGCGCGCGCCGGCCAGCGGCTGCGACTCGCCGAACTCGGCACGCAGCGCCATGAGCCCGGGCATCTCGTGCTCGGCGAGGCGGATCTGGTGACGTCCCGCTTCAGCGAGGGACAGGTCTCGGACCTTGTAGCGGCCGGGCACCTCGTCGAACGAGGCCTGGGAGGCGGGCGTGGCAGAAGACATGGTGCTCCGAACGACGGTTCTGACGGTGTCTCCCCAGACTACCGGCGACGGCGCCCCGGGTGCTGGGGTGACCACCGTGGGCGGCTCCCCGGGTGCCGAGGGTGACCACCGGGGGCGGCTCCCCGGGTGCCGAGGGTGACCACCGGGGGCGCCGGGGGTGACGCACACCGCCGCTGACGGTGACGGACGCGGCCGCCGAGGGCGACGCACACCGCCGCCGGCGGTGACCGGATCCCGCGTCGACGGCGCCGCGCCCGGGGCGCGATCCCGAGGCCGGACGCCGGGTGTGGGAGGACGCCGAGCGGTGCCCCCGCCCCCGTAGGGGACTCCCCGTGCACAGGCCACGTCCACGGATCGCCGCCCACAGCCGACTCCGCGTCCCGCACGCCACGGCGACACGTTCGGCACCATCCAGCCATGCGGAACATCGATGACCACGGACAGCTCCTCCTGCGCACGACCGACGCCCGGGACCTCGTCCCGGCACGTCTGGGCGGCCCGCTCCTGCGACGTGTCGCACGAGACGTGCTCGCACCGGCGCGGCACTCCCTCACCTACGGCGACCGGGTCCGCGCGACCCGGCTCGCGCTTCCGACGGACGCCGTCCTGTGCGGGACGACGGCCGCGTGGATCCACGGCGTGGACCAGGCGAGCGCTGCACACCCGGTCGAGGTCGGCGCCCACCACGGCAGACGGGTCCGGTCCGCCGACGGACGCACCTCTCGGGGCCGTTCGTTCCACCCCGACGACGTGCAGGGCTCTCCCTGGGGGCTCGTCACGACACCTGCTCGTACGGCGTACGACCTCGCCCGCGACCCCGTGCTCCTGCGGTCGGTCCCGCGGCTGGACGCGCTCGTCCGGGCGACCGCTCTGGGCGTCGCCGACGTCTGGCCCGTCGTCGAACGCAACCCGGGAGCCCGCTGGATCACCATGGTTCCCCGCGCGTTCGACCTCGTCGACGCCGGCGCCGAGTCGGTGCGCGAGTCGATGCTGCGGGTGCTCCTCGCCCTGGAGGGCTTCCCGCGTCTCGTCGCGCAGCACGAGCTCCACGACGCGGCCGGGGCGTTCGTGGCGCGGCTCGACCTGGCGAACCCCGAGCTCCGCGTCGGCGTCGAGTACGACGGCGCCTATCACCTCAGTCCCGACCAGGCGACAAGGGACCGGGTGCGCGGTGATCGGGTGCGTGCGAACGGGTGGGGTCTGCTGGTCGTGGACAACGCGCTGTTCGCCCGGCGCGAGGCCCTGTTCGCGGCGGTGGCCGCGCTGTTCGAGCAGGCGCGGCGCCCTCGGTGGTGAGGGTGGGCTCTCGCGCGGCGGTCGTCGGCCCGACGGCGTCACTCACCGTCACCCTCGGCGCACCGGGGCGTCACCCTCGGAGGGCAGGAGCGTCACCGCCGGCGCACCAGCACGTCACCGCCGGCGGGCAGGAGCGTCACCCTCGGCGCAACGGAGCGTCACCGCCGGCGGCCCCAGCAGCCGAGCCGCAGCAGATGAACAGTTCGCGCCCGCGCGCGATAACAAATGTGCTTGACCATATCAAGGTCACGAAGCGATAACGATCCCGCGAATGGTCAAAACCGCGCGCTTTCAACGATTGTACGGTCAAGCATCTCCCTGGAAACCGCCATGCACACCGGCCACTCGGTAGCAATTCGCCCTGAGATCGGGCAGGGTGCTGGAGACAGATCGACCTGTCCAGGACCGGCTCGCGCCGGGCCCACGACAGGTCAGCGCCCGCTGCGCCTCGCGGCGGCCACCCACCCGGGTGGCCCCCGGCGGCGGGCCTCGATCCGGTGGACCGTGACGCGCCTCGCGGCGCTGAGCGCACCGGGAGGTCGCAGCCAGGTCACCCTGGCGCCCTCCGCGGAGCGTTCCGGACCTGCCACGACACCCGGAAGGTGGCGAGACCCGCCAGCATGACCGCCAGCAGCACCAGCACGAGTACGAGCACCGAGCCACCCACGAGCACCGCCCCCGTCCTCATCCCTGTCGAGACCGAGCCCTTCCCCGGCGCCCACGGCGCCGCCCCCCTGCCTGACGACCGGCCCGTGGCCGTGAGCGTCCAGGGCGTCTACAAGGTCTTCGGCCGCCGTCCGCAGGAGGCCGTCCGACGCCTCAAGGACGGCGCGAGCCGCGCCGACGTCAAGACCCTGGGCACGGCCGCCGTGATCGACGCGAGCTTCGACGTCAAGCAGGGCGAGATCTTCGTCGTCATGGGCCTGTCGGGCTCGGGCAAGTCGACGCTCATCCGCATGCTCAACGGCCTGTGGAAGCCGTCGGCCGGCCACGTCCTCCTCGGCGACGAGGACCTCGCGACCGTGAACGCCAAGCAGCTGCGCGCCCTGCGTCGCAGCCGCGTGAGCATGGTGTTCCAGCACTTCGCCCTGCTCCCCCACCGCACGGTCCTGGACAACGCGGCCTACCCGCTCGAGATCCAGGGCATGGGCAAGGCCGAGCGCCGCGAGAAGGCGCAGCGGGCCCTGGACCTCGTGGGTCTGGGCGGCTGGCAGGACTCGCTGCCGTCGCAGCTCTCGGGTGGCATGCGCCAGCGCGTGGGGCTCGCCCGCGCGCTCGCCGCCGACACCGACGTGCTGCTCATGGACGAGGCCTTCTCCGCGCTCGACCCGCTCATCCGGCGCGAGATGCAGGAGCAGCTCCTCGACCTGCAGCAGACCCTGGGCAAGACCATCATCTTCATCACGCACGACCTCAACGAGGCCATGCACCTGGGCGACCGCATCGCGGTCATGCGTGACGGGCGCACGGTCCAGATCGGCACGGCCGAGGAGATCCTCTCCGACCCGGCGAACGACTACGTCGCGCAGTTCGTCGCCGACGTCGACCGCACCCGCGTCCTGACCGCCTCCTCGGTCATGGTCCGCCCGACCGCGGTCGTCCCGCTCGGTGGTGGCCCGCGCGTCGCGAGCCGCACCATGCGCGAGGCGCAGGTGTCGGCGGCCTACGTCGTCGACCGTCAGCGCGTCCTGCGCGGCGTCGTCCGCGACGCGGACGCGGTCGCGCTGCTCAAGTCGAGCGGCGACCACGCCACGAGCATCGAGTCGATCGTGCACGACGGCGTCGCTCCCGTGAGTGTCGACACCCCCCTGGCGGAGCTCTTCGCCCCGGCGGCCGAGTCTCCCCTGCCCGTCGCCGTGACGGACGACAAGAACCGGCTGGTCGGGGTCATCCCGCGCGTGACCCTCCTCGAGGCCATGGTGCCGCCCACGCTCGAGGAGACCGACGCCGTCGGGCCCGACGAGAGCGACGACGACCGGCCCACCGGCGCAGCCGAAGGCGCGACCGCCCCGCACGACGCCCCCACGACGGAAGGAGCGGGCGCATGAGCACCACCGACACGTTCGTCCCCCGCCTGCCCTTCGGCGACTGGGTCGCCACCTTCGTGGACTGGCTCATCGCCTCGTTCAAGCCGTTCTTCGCGGTCGTCAAGGACGTCCTGCTGACCTGCTACGACGCCCTGGCCGCAGTGCTTCACGGTCCGCCCTTCCTCGTCGTCGCGCTCGTGCTCGCGGCCCTGGCGTTCTTTGCCAAGGGCTGGAAGCTGGGCGTCACGGCCCTCGTCGGCTTCGTCGTGATCGCGGGCGTCGACCAGTGGGACAACGCCATGGACACCCTGGCGCTCGTCCTCGTCGCCAGCGTGATCTCGCTCGCGATCGGCATCCCGCTGGGCATCTGGGCCGCCCGGAACGACAAGGTCTCACGCGTCGTGCGCCCCGTGCTCGACTTCATGCAGACCATGCCGGGATTCGTGTACCTCATCCCCATGGTCATGATCTTCCTGACGGGCGCCGTCCCCGGCATCGTCGCGACCGTGGTGTTCGCCCTCGCCCCTGGCGTCCGCTTCACCGAGCTGGGCATCCGGCAGGTGGACAAGGAGGTCGTCGAGGCCGGGCACGCGTTCGGTTCGACCCCCGGGCGCATCCTGCGCCAGATCCAGCTGCCGCTCGCCATGCCGACCATCATGGCCGGCGTCAACCAGGTCATCATGCTCTCGCTCTCGATGGTCGTGCTCGCCGGTCTCGTCGGCGCCGGCGGCCTGGGGGGCGACGTCGTGGCGGCGCTGCAGCGCGTCAACATCTCGCTCGGCTTCGAGGCGGGTCTGTCCGTCGTGATCCTCGCGATCTTCCTCGACCGCGTGACCTCGGCCCTCAGCACCCGCTCGCCCGTCGCCAAGGCCCTCGCGGCCACCGCGGTCTGAGGCGCTCGGTCCGGGCGGCGCCTGCCGCCCGGACCCACGCTCTCCAGCGCCCTCGCACTCCTCTGCACGACCACCAACCCAGGCCCGACCCGCCGCACCGCGGTCGGTCTGCCGAAGGAAGGACATCATGTCTCCCGCACGTCACCACCAGGCTCGTCGTCGCACAGCGATCGTCGCGTCCTCGCTCGCCCTCGGGCTCGGCCTCTCGGCCTGCGCCTCGGGCACCGACGCCGGCTCCGGAGGCGGGGCCGACAAGGACATCACGATCGCGATCCACTCGGGCTGGGACGAGGGCATCGCGGTGTCGCACCTGTTCAAGGCCATCCTCGAGGACGAGGGCTACACGGTCCGCACCGAGACCGCCGACCCGGGCGTCGTCTACACGGGCATGGCCGGGGGCGACTTCGACGTCAACTTCGACATGTGGCTGCCCCTCACGCACGCCGACTACAAGAAGCAGTACGGCGACGACCTCGAGGACCTCGGCTACTGGTACGACGACGCCAAGCTGACCATCGCGGTCAACGAGGACGCGCCGATCGACAGCATCGACGAGCTCGCCGCGAACGCCGACCTGTTCGGCAACCGCATCGTCGGCATCGAGTCCGGCGCGGGCCTGACCCGCATCACGCAGGACGAGGCCATCCCGACCTACGGCCTGGACGACATGGACTTCGTCATCTCCTCGACCCCGGCCATGCTCGCCGAGCTCAAGGGCGCGACCGACGCCGGCGAGAACGTCGCCGTCACGCTGTGGCGCCCGCACTGGGCCTACGACGCGTTCCCCGTCAAGGACCTTGAGGACACCGAGGGCGCCATGGGCGAGGCCGAGAAGATCCACTCGGTCGCACGCACCGGCTTCACCGAGGACCACCCCGACGTCGCGTCGTGGATCTCCGCGCTCACGCTGAGCGACGAGCAGCTCTTCTCCCTCGAGAACATCATGTTCAACGAGAACGAGGGCTCCGACAACGACGCCTCGGTGCGTGAGTGGCTCGAGGCCAACCCGACGTTCGTCGACGACCTCAAGGCCGCCGCGGAGGCCTGAGGCTCGTCGGACGGAACGCCGCAGGCCGGCACCCCCGTGGGGGTGCCGGCCTGCGGCGTTCCGTCCCGACGGCGGCGGGAGGGTTCACCCGGGACGTCCGCTGCGCCGTCGGGCGGCCAGGCAGGAACGCCTTAGTCGTGGGTCCGATCTTCCGGGGCCACGGGGGCCCGGCGCAGGTCCGGCTCGAGGTAGATCGAACCCGCGATGGGGACGGCAGCACGGACCCGTTCCTCCGCGGCGTCGATGGCGCGGGCGATCGACGCCCCGTCGGCGGTCGCGGTGACCTCGATCTTGGCGGCGACGAGCAGCTCCTCGGGTCCGAGGTGGAGCGTCTTGAGGTGGATGACGGACGCGACGCCCTCGCCCACGAGGGCCGCGCGGATCGCGGCGACGTCGGCGCTCGTCGCGGACTCGCCGAGCAGCAGCGAGCTGGTCTCCAGGGCCAGGACGATCGCGATGAGGACCAGCAGGATGCCGATGCACGCGGTCCCTGCCGCGTCCCACCGCCCGTCCCCCGTGACCAGGGTCAACCCCACGCCTCCGAGGGCGAGGACCAGGCCGATCAGCGCGCCGAAGTCCTCGAGCAGCACCACGGGAAGCTCGGGTGCCTTGGCGTTGCGGACGAACGACGGCCACGACTGCTCGCCGCGCACGGTGTTCGACTCGCGGATCGCGGTGCGGAAAGAGAACCCTTCCATGCCGATCGCGACGAGCAGCACCGCGATGGGGACCCACTGCCATTCGGTGATGGGGTGCGGGTCCTGCCACTTGTGCCACGCCTCGTAGAGGGCGAAGAGGCCACCGACCGTGAACAACACGATCGAGACGATGAACGCGTAGACGTAGCGTTCGCGGCCGTACCCGAACGGGTGCTCCTCGTCGGCCGCCCGGCGCGACCGCCGCCCGCCGAGGAGCAGCAGCGCCTGGTTGCCGGAGTCGGCGAGCGAGTGCACTCCTTCGGCGAGCATCGACGAGGCCCCGGTCAGCCCCCACGCGACGAACTTGGTGACGGCGATGCCCATGTTCGCGAGCAGTGCCGCGACGACCGCCTTGGTGCCGCCCTGAGCTGACATGTCGTGGCTCTCCTTCGACTCGGACGACGCGGGTCCGGCCCGTGGCGCGTGCTCGGTCCAGCATCGCACCGTGGGCTCCCCGGCGGGACGCGAAGCGTGGGACACGCCGCGAGCCCGGCACCCGTCAGGGGTGCCGGGCTCGCGCCCGTCGTCCTCGAAGGACGTCGCGGGTCCTAGAGGGCCCGTGCGTCCCCTTCGAGCAGCACGGGGATCCCGTCGCGGACAGGGTAGGCGAGCGGGTGCTCCGGGTCCGTCGAGCGCAGCTCGGGGCTGCCGTCGGGGGCCGTGCCGTCCACGAGCGTGGCTCCGGTCGCGGGGCACCTCAGCGCCTCGCGGACCCACGGGTCGAGGGTGACCGTGCCGGGGGTGCCGGGCGTCGTGTCGTTGCTCATGTGCTCGGTCTCAGCTCTCGTCGTCGGTGGTGGGGTGCTCGGTGGCGCGCACGAGGGACAGGACGTCGTCTCGCACCTTCTCCATGATGTCCTCGTCGGCGGCCTCGACGTTGAGCCGCAGCAGCGGCTCGGTGTTCGACGCACGCAGGTTGAACCACCACTGCGGGCGGGAGTCCCAGTGGGAGACGGTGAGGCCGTCGAGCTCGTCGACCACGACCGGTCCCGCCCCTTCCTCGGTCACGTACGCCTGGACGACGCGAGCCCGCGCGGCGGGCACGTCCTCGACCTGGGAGTTGATCTCGCCGCTCGCGGTGTACGGCTCGTAGACCTCGCCGAGCGCGGACAGCGGGTGCTCCTGCCCGCCCAGGGCCGCGAGCACGTGCATGGCCGCGAGCATGCCCGTGTCCGCGAAGAAGAAGTCGCGGAAGTAGTAGTGGGCGCTGTGCTCGCCGCCGAACACGGCGTCGTTGTCGGCCATCTGCGCCTTGATGAACGAGTGGCCCACGCGCGTGCGGACGACCTTCGCCCCGGCCGCGGTCATGAAGTCCGGGACGGCACGCGAGGTGATGAGGTTGTGGATGATCGTCGGGACCCGGCCGGCGGCCTTCTCGCGCTCGACCTCACGCAGCCCCACGAGGGCGGTGATCGCGGACGGGGACACCGGGTCGCCGTGCTCGTCGATCACGAAGCAGCGGTCGGCGTCGCCGTCGAACGCCAGGCCGAGGTCGGCGTCGTGCTCGACGACCGCGGCCTGCAGGTCCAGCAGGTTCTTGGGGTCGAGCGGGTTCGCCTCGTGGTTCGGGAACGTCCCGTCGAGCTCGAAGTACAGGGGCACGACGTCGAGCGGCAACGCCTCGAGCCCTGCCACGGTCCCCAGGACGGCAGGCGCCGTGAGGCCGCCCATGCCGTTGCCCGCGTCGATCACGACCTTGAGCGGGCGGATGCCCCGCAGGTCGACGAGCGAGCGCAGGAACGACGCGTAGTCCGCGAGCATGTCGCGGTCGGTGATCTCGCCACGGTCCTCGGCGGGGGCCGGCAGGTCGCCGTCGAGGTACTCCTGGGCGAGCTCGCGCACCGCGACCAGGCCCGAGTCCTGCCCCACGGGACGGGCGCCTGCACGGCACAGCTTGATGCCGTTGTAGACAGCCGGGTTGTGCGACGCGGTGAACATGGCACCCGGGACGTCCAGCGCTCCCGACGCGTAGTAGAGACCGTCGGTCGAGCACAGCCCGATCCGGATCACGTCCACCCCGGCGTCGGCGAGGCCCTGCGCGAACGCGTCGACGAGCCCGGGTCCGCTGTCACGCATGTCCCGCCCGACGGCGACGCTCGGGCGGGCGGGCGTCTCCCCCCCTGCGGTGGTCGCCTCGGGCAGGACCACGACGCGTGCGAAGGCCGCGCCGATCGCACGGGCAACCTGCGGGTTGAACTGGTCCGGGACGGTGCCACGGACGTCGTAGGCCTTGATGAGCTGGGTCAGGTCGATGGGCACCCGATCAGCCTAGCCGGGACCGTCGGGTCGTGGGTTCAGTCGCCCTCGGCGCGCAGGACGCGCAGGTGACCTCGTCGCCCGACCTCGGTGACGTCGTCGGGCTCGGGGCCCGGGCGCGGGCGCCCCGCCTCTCGGACGGCCTCCGCGAGCGCCGAGAGGTCGTCGGCGCTGGGGCCGGTCTCGACGAAGTGCTGCGCGAGGCGCACGACCTCCCACCCGCGGGGCGCGGTGAGGCGCTCGGCGTGCTCGGCGCAGAGGTCGTAGCTGTGCGGCTCGGCCAGGTGGGCCAGGGGCCCGAGCACGGCGGTCGAGTCCGCGTAGACGTAGGTGAGGGTCGCCACCGACGCACGGGTGCATGCGGTGCGCGAGCACTGTCTGACGGATCTCACGGGCTGACACTACGCCTTGGGCGATGGTCGCGGTGCCATACACGCCGTACGCCCGTCCCGCACGTCGTGGCCGACTCGTGGTCGGGGCGGGCTCCCGGCGGTTCGTCTAGGCTCGGGGACGTGCCCGGTCACTCGTCCTCCCCCGCCCCGCACGGTTCGCGCCGTCGCCCCGAGAAGGCCTCGCCCGACGCCCCGGCGCCGCTCGTCGCCTCGCTGCAGATCCCCCCGCGCGGGCCGGACCTCAACGACGTCGGGCCGCACCCGCGCCGCCGGGACCGCCGCGGACGCGGCATCCGCGGGCCGTTGCTGCCGCCGTCGGCGCCCGCGAACCGCACGCGCGGCGAGAAGTTCGACGAGCACGTCATCGCGACCATCGGCCTGCTCGAGCGCGGCTGGTCCCGCCAGCTCCACGGGACCGAGTTCGCGGTCGAGGACGTCCCGCCCTCGGACCCCGCCCCCTGGGAGGACGCGGGCGTCCCGCTCGGGCGCTACTTCCCGGCCGACGCCGGACAGCCGGCCCGCATCGTCGTCTACCGTCGCCCCGTCGAGTCTCGGGCGTTCGACGACGACGACCTGGCCGACCTGGTGCGCGACGTCGTCGTCGAGCAGGTCGCGCACATGCTCGCCCGCACGCCCGAGGAGATCGACCCCCGCTACCAGGGCGGCCACTGACTCAGTCGGGCAGCCCCGCGGTCCGCGTGGCCCGGACGGCCACGCTCCCCTGGCTCTCGGCCGGAGGAACAGGCAGGAGCACGGACACCAGGGTTCCCGGCGACCCCTCGGGCGCGCCGGTGAGCGGGGCTCCCGCGGTCGCGAGGACCGACCAGACGGGCTCGGCCCCCGACCCGTCCTCGCTCGCGTCGAGGGTCAGGACGGCAGGTTCGGTCCCCGCGCCCAGCACCGCGGCGTCGAACGTCGCGGTCGAGCCCGCGGGAACGTCGAGGTCCTTCTCGCCGAGCAGGGCGCCGTCCGGCCCGTAGGCACGCAACGTGCCACGGAACGCACCCGTCGGGGCCGAGTCCTCCGCACGCTCCGGAGGCACCGCCCCCAGGCGCACCACGCTCGACGTGCCGGGCACCAGCGTGACGGTGCCGCGGTCGTGCGTCCCACGTGCTGCTGCGGGCGTCTTGTCGTCTGCCGGCTTCTCGTCGTCTGCCGGCGGGAGGACGGCGGTCGATGCGGTCCACGCGCGGTCGACCTGCGCCATACCCGTCGGCGAGTCCTCGACGGCATCGCCTGCCCGGGCCTCGGACGCTCCGACCACGACGGGCACGGTGGCGTCCACGACGACCGTGTACGACCCGGCGGGCAGCCCCCCGAGCGACTGGTCCGTCACGACCCCCGGGGACAGCTCGACCTGCTCGCCTCCCCGCACCCGGACACGGCCGTCCGCTCCGTAGACCGTCAGGGTCGCGGTGCCCGCCTCGGCACCCGGCGCGAGAAGCCTGATCTGCGGTGCGAGCGCGTCGTCGACGGCCTCCCCCGAGCTCGTGAACCCGACGGCAGTGCTGCCGGACGGCGCCGCCCCGGGGACGACGTAGTCGACCCCGAGCGGCACGAGTCCGGCCAGCGTGCTGTGCTGCAGGTAGGCCGCGACCGTCCCTCCGGTCGACTCGACCCGGACCGCGAGCCGCCGCTGCTCGGGCGCGGCGGCCTCGACCAGCGTCACGACCTCGCCCCCGGGAGGGACGAGGTACTGGCCACCGCCGCTCAGGACGACCGGGCCCCCAGGTCCCCACACGCTGATCCGGACCGTCGCGGGGGTCCGACCGGGATTCTGGAGCACGAGCTGCGCGCTGCTCCCGACCTCGGTGCTCCCCCCGACGAGCCAGTGGTCGATGTCGGGGGTGGCGCAGCTCGCGGCGGCCAGCCCGCGCAGGTCACCCGCGGACGTGGTCGACCCGACGGCGGCCGCGACACGCGTGTCGACCGGCATCCCGGCACCGACCCGCAGCACCTGTCCCTCGCTCACGTCCGCGAGCGAGACCACCGTGGCCCCGGCGTCGTCCTGCTCGAGCGGCGCCGCGTCGAGCGCCTCCAGCCCGGTCAGCGTCACGGGCGTCTCGCCGGGAGCCCCCGTCGTGGAGCCCGCACCGACCACACCGGCGCGCAGCACGGTCGCGGTCTCGACGGGTGCGGCTCCGAACTGGGCGTCACCCACCTGTGCCGAGTCCGCCAGGCGGACGGGCGCCGGGCACACGAGCGTGCGCTCGGGCGTCGACGCCTCGATCTGCTCGACGTCCGGCACCGCACCGGCGACCGCCCCGAAGCCCGCCGGAAGACCGACGGCGGCCACGGCACCCGTGAGGGCGACGGCCACCAGACCGGTGCCGATCGTCGCCACACGGCGCAGCACAGGGTGCGGCCTGGAGGTTCTGGTGGTCACGACAACTACCTCGTTCCGGTCCGACGGCGTCCCACCGGCACGGCAAGGAGCACGAAGATCAACAGGGTCAGGCCCGCCACGGCGAGCCAGGGCAGCCGGTGCTCGGAGACGAAGCCGATCGACAGCGCGCCCCCCTCGGGGCCGAGGACGAAGGCCTGACGACCGTCGACCTCCGCACGCTCGAGGACGCGACCGTCGAGCGTCGCGGTCCAACCGGGATCGGCGGTCTCGGCGAGCACGATCGCACGCTCGGCACCGCCCGCCTCGACGCGAGTCGTGACGGACCGGTCGTCGGCGGGGAGGAGCGCGTCGACCACGAAGGGTTCGTCGGCAGCCTCCTGGTCCGCGGTCGGCAGGCTCTCGACCACACGCGCCCACGCCGGGGCGTCGGTCTCCAGCGGCCCGGGGGCGACCCGCCACAGCACCGACGACTGCCCCTCGGTCACACGCTCGAGGCCCGGGACCATGTCGAGACGCGCCACGAGCTCGGCACGCTCACGCTCCGCGCCCGCGTCCTCGGTCGTCGAGGTCGGCAGCACGACGGCGCCGACGCCCAGGTCGCCGAGCTCGCGCGCCGCACCGGCGGCACTCCCCGTGGCCATGCCCGCCACGACCGTCGGCAGGTTTCCCTGCGCGAACGACGGGTCGGTCATGGCCCGCGCCTGCACCACGCTGGACGCGTCGATCATCTGCGGCCCGTCACCGCGCAGGAGCTCGTACTCGAGGACCCCGCCGGGAGCGAGCTCGAGCGACAGGACGCGCACCTCGCGCTCGGAGTCCTGCATCTGCTGGCCGACCTTCGGGACGACGGGTTCGGTCACGACGGTCAGGTCCCCGACGGCCCCGTCACGGTCGGTAGCCGTCAGGGTCCACGACGTCACCGATGCGACGGGGACCAGGACCGCGACCAGCGCGAGCAGGCCGACCCCGCCGGCCCGCCACCCGGCGAGCGCGCGGTCGCCCCGGGGCCCGGACGGTCCGGTGCGCGTCGGGTCGGCAGGCGGCAGAGCGTCCACGGTGCTCGGCGAGGTCTCGCCGGGTGCCTCCTCGACCTCGCGAGGTGCTGGAGCGAGATCGTCGGGCCCCGTCGTCGCGCGCCGTGCGAACCGCAGCCCGGGAGCCCCGAGCAGCGCCGCCCCGAGCAGACCCAGCAGCACGACCGAGACCCCCGCACCCGGCCAGCCGTGGACGGGACCGTCACCCGACACGGCGACCTCGACCGCGCCGGTCAGCACCGCGGCGGCGAGCCCCAGCGCGGCGACGAACCAGGCGCAGGCCACGCCTGCCACGCGGGGTCCGACGAGGGCGACCACAGCGAGCACGGCAACCAGGGCGCCCGTGGCCAGGGGCGCGAAGCGGGCGACCTCGCCGAGCACCCCGCCGTCGAGACCGAACCACGGCGCCACCTCCACCGGCAGGCCGAGGAGCTGCTGCCACGCCGGCGCCGCTTCTGCACCGACCGGCACGCCGGGCCCGGTCGCCAGGAGGCGCCACCCTCCGTCCGTCCAGGTGGTGCCGATGCGATACCAGAAGGGAGCAAGGAGCACGAGCGAGGGAAGCAGGACCAGGAGCAGGTACCGGCGGTGCTGCCGCGCCGCCACCGCGACCACGCCCAACGCCAGGACGAAGACCGGGAGGAGGATCGGGGCCCCGCACACCGCGACGAGCAGGGCGAGCCCCGCGGCAGCCGCCGCGCCGACCGATCCCGGCCGCCGCCGCCGGAGCGCTCGCCGGCCCACCGTCTGCGCCCGTCCGCCCGTCGCCCCGAGGGCGGGGCTCAGCTCGTCGTACGCCTGGACCCCCAGAGCGCGCAGGATCCCCAGCGCGACCCACGGGAGTGCGGCGTGCGCGACGAGGGCACCGAGCCGCCCCTCGCCGAGCGCGAGCACGAAGGACGGAGCAGCCACCCACACGATCGCGGCCCAGGCCCGCAGCCACACCGAGCGAGTGACCCCGCCCGCTGCGAACCAGGCGCCCAGCCCCGCCACCACGAACGACAGCACCACCATGACGCCGACGGCCGGCTGCAGCGAGCCGCCGCCGAGCAGCGCCAGCGGGAGGAGGAAGGTCGTGAAGGGATCGGCAGGTGCGGGCGATCCCAGCCCGTCAGCCACCCAGCCACCGGTCGCCGCCTGCCAGATGGCCGCGAGGCTGCCGTCCGCCGGGAGGAGCTCGCCACCGACGAAGCGCCCACCGGCGGCGAGGTTCCCGAGGACCGAGCCGAAGACGACGGCGGTCAGCGCGAGGAGACCCAGCACCACGAGCCCGAGCATGGTGCGACGCCTGCGACCGATCGCACGGAGCTCGGCCCGCTCGAGATCGGTGGGAGCCGTCGAGACCCGGTGCTCCTCGGCGTTCGCCAGTCGGTGGTCCCTGCGCTCGCCGAGGACGTCACGCCAGGTGCCCTGGAGAGGGGCCAGCGCACGACGGGGAAGGACGCTCGTGCGACGGACGGAGCGGCGGGAACGAGCGATCGCGGGGAGCCGGAAGACGGCCCAGAGCGGAGCGAGGAGCTCGTCCCGCGCCTGCGCCGGCCGCTTGATCGCGAGACGGTACATGGCCTGGAACGGCGCCCAGAGGATCATCGCGACGACGGCCGGTACGAGCATCGGCCAGGCGACGCTCACGAGCCGGTAGTGCAGGTGGCTGCGCCGCCGGGGCCCGTACGACGCCTCGACGTCCGGCACCCGAGGCTCGTCGTCGTCCTCGTGGCGCCCCTCGTCGCGCAGGTCGAGGAGCGACGCCTGCGCGTGCCGGACCACGGCACGTGGGACGACCACGACCCTGTGCCCGGCGAGGCGCGCACGACGGCAGAGGTCGAGCCCGTCGCCGAACACCCCGTACTCGGGGTCGGTCCCCCCCAGCGCCTGCCAGACCGAGGTACGCACGAGCGCCCCGGCGAGGCCCACGGCGAAGACGTCCTCACGGGCGTCGTGCTGCCCCTGGTCGATCTCGTGCTCGTCGATCCCGGTCATCCTGCGACCGAGCGGGGAGACGGTGAACCCGACCTCGAGGAGCACCCCGTCGGAGTCCCCGTCCAGGTCCCACCGGCGCTGCTTCGCGCCCGCGATCGCCACGGCGTTCGAGTGCTCGACCGCCCGGAGCTGCTCCGCCAGGGCACCGGGCTCGGGGGTGGAGTCGTCGTGCAGGAGCCAGATCCAGGTCGGCGGGTCCTGCGCGCCGCGGGACGCGAGCGCGATGTCCACGGCCTGCCCGAAGGTGCGCGCGTGAGGGGCTGCGAGGAATCGCGCGCCACCGAGCTGCAGCTCCTGGTACTCGCTCATCGCCTGCGACGCGGCGACGTCGACCACGATCACCGCGTCCGGTACGACCGACTGGGACCGGACGGCGTCGAGCGTGTGCGGGAGGTAGCGGGTGTGTCCCTGGGTGACGACCACTGCGGTCACCGAGACGACGGCGGGCACCGAACCGGTCACCGCCGCCACGGCGTGGGGCGACGCACCACGTGCGCGCTGCTGCGCCGCACCTGGCTGGTGGTAGGGACCGGTCACCGTCGTCGTGTCTGTAGAAGTCATCCTGGCCACATCATGACCCGTGCCCAGCGCAGATCGTGGGACCTCGACACGGCAGGTCGTCTACCCGAGCGACAGTTCGCCCGCTCCCGACCCGAGAGCCGGAGAGTGCTCAGACCACCCGGCGCTTGAGCTTGCGACGCTCGCGCTCGGAGAGTCCGCCCCAGATGCCGAAGCGCTCGTCGTGCTCGAGCGCGTACTCGAGGCACTCGGCCCGCACCTCGCAGCCCGTGCAGACCTTCTTGGCCTCGCGGGTCGATCCCCCCTTCTCGGGGAAGAACGCCTCAGGATCGGTCTGAGCGCACAGTGCGCGCTCCTGCCATCCCATGAGCCCGTCGTCCACGACCTCGCCGAAGAGAGGCAGCACAGGAGCCACCGTCTCTACCGGCTGACCCGCATCCGAGGGAAAGGCCCCCAGATCATCGCCCAGCACGTTCCACATGATGCGCCCCTTCATGCCGTTATATGAAAACTGCATTAGAGAAATTACACGCGTGTCATCCTCGTCCGTCAAGCCGAAATGTGCTATCCGGGCGATTCGGTGGGTGAAATCACGACGTCGGACGACTCGGCGCGTCCTAGGCTGGGCCGCATGGCCGCATCCACGCCCCCTCCTATGCACATCGCTGACCTGCAGCGTCTCATCACCCGAGACCCCGGTCGGCCACGCCTGACCTGGTACGGAGACGACGGCGAGCGCGTCGAGCTGTCGGGCGCGGTGCTGCACAACTGGGTCAACAAAACCGTGAACCTCCTCGTCGAAGAATTCGACGCCGGGCCAGGGACGCGCGTGCTGCTCGATCTCCCTCCGCACTGGCGCACGGTCGTCTGGGCGCTCGCCACCTGGCGGACGGGAGCAACGCTCGTGCTGCCACCGGCCGCGGAGGGGAGCACCGCCGTCGGGCAGGAGGAGACCTCCGGGTCCGACGACGCGGACTCGCGGACCCCCGCGGCCACGGACGCGGACATCGTGGTGACCTCCCGGCCAGCCTCCTGGGCAGGGACGGGCGCGCAGCTCGTCGCAGTCCCGCTGCCCGCGCTCGCACGCCGGTTCGACGGCGACCTGCCTCCCGGGACGATCGACGCCGGCTCGGCCGTCATGACCTACGGCGACCAGATCGGCTGGGTCGAGGAGACCGACCCCGACCGGGCCGCGATCGACCCCGAGGTCTCCCACGCCGGGCTGGTCGCCTGGGCCCTCGCAGGCCCGCCGCTCCCGACGACACCCGCACCGCGGACCCTCGTCGGCGAGGAGCACGCGCTCCCGCTGCTGCGCCGGACGCTCCGGGCCCTGGCGCTCGACGGATCGGTCGTCGTGACCTCGGTCGGGGCCACGGCCGCGCTCACGAACGACCCCGCGCGCCTCGAGCGTCTCCGCACGACCGAGCGGATCACCGACTGACGTGCTGGTACGCCCCCTCCTGCGTCGACGAGTGGTTCGGTCAGCCCGTTCCGGTCGATAGGCTGTGCGACACCATGAGCAGCTCCGCCGGCGCACCGAACGCCCTCCGTGTCATCTGCGTGATCTACAACCCCGGGCAGGAGCTCGTGGAGTTCGCGACATCGCTCCGGACCGCGACCTCCCGTCCGACCGAGCTCGTGCTGGTCAACAACGGCGGCCCGAGCGACGTCGCGGAAGGACTTGCGCGCGATCCGGGCACCCGCCTGGTCGAGTCCGGCGGGAACCTCGGGTACGGCCGGGCGGCGAACCTCGGAGCACGCGGCGCCGACGGCGAGTGGATCGTCGTCGCCAACCCCGACCTCGTCTGGGCGCCCGGTTCTCTCGACGCGCTCGTGGCTGCGGGCGCCCGGCACGATCGCGCTGGTGCCCTGGGCCCCCGGATCCTCAACACCGACGGCACCGAGTACCCGTCCGCCCGAGCCATCCCGTCTCTGCGGCTGGGTGCAGGCCACGCCCTGCTCAGCAAGGTCTGGCCCGAGAACCCGTACTCACGGGCGTACCGGAACGCCAACGCGCCGGGTGACACCACGGAACGGGTCGCGGGCTGGCTCTCCGGCGCGTGCCTCGTGCTGCGCCGGGACGCCTTCGAGCAGGTCGGGGGGTTCGACGAGGGGTACTTCATGTTCTTCGAGGACCTGGACCTCGGTGACCGGCTGAACCAGGCCGGCTGGACCAACGTGTTCGTCCCCTCTGCAGAGGTCACGCACGTCCAGGGCGTCTCCTGGAAGAAGGACCCCGCGCCGATGATCCGTGCGCACCACGTCAGTGCGCACCGGTACCTGACCCGCAGGTACGACGCGTGGTACCAGGCCCCACTGCGCTGGGCGCTCACAGCAGGCCTGCTCGTCCGGGAGCGGCTCGAGATCAGGAGCGCACGGCGCCGACGACCGACGGATGCGGCACAATAGCCCGCATGCGTGGAATCATCCTGGCCGGCGGATCCGGCACTCGTCTGCACCCGATCACTCTCGGCATCAGCAAGCAGCTCGTCCCGGTCTACGACAAGCCGATGATCTACTACCCGCTCTCGACCCTGATCCTCGCGGGCATCAAGGACATCCTCGTCATCACGACGCCGCACGACGCCGACCAGTTCCGCCGGCTCCTCGGCGACGGGTCGCAGTTCGGTGTCTCGATCGAGTACACCGTCCAGGCCGAGCCGAACGGGCTCGCCCAGGCCTTCGTCCTCGGAGCCGACTTCATCGGCACCGAGTCGGCGGCCCTGGTGCTCGGCGACAACATCTTCTACGGTCCCGGGATGGGGTCGACGCTCTCCCGCTACGCCGACCTCGACGGCGGCGCCGTCTTCGCCTACCGCGTCGCCGACCCGACGGCGTACGGCGTCGTCGAGTTCGACGCGGCCGGCCGGGCGCTCTCGCTCGAGGAGAAGCCCACCGCGCCCAAGTCGAACTACGCGGTCCCCGGCCTCTACTTCTACGACAACGACGTCGTCGCGATCGCGCGCGACCTCGCCCCGTCCGCGCGCGGCGAGTACGAGATCACCGACGTCAACCGGACCTACCTGGAACAGGGACGGCTCCAGGTCGAGGTCCTCCCCCGCGGCACCGCCTGGCTCGACACCGGGACGTTCGACTCGCTCGTCGAGGCCTCGGACTTCGTCAAGACGATCGAGCACCGGCAGGGCCTCAAGGTCGGGGCCCCCGAGGAGGTGGCCTGGCGCCGAGGGTTCCTGAGCGACGACGAGCTGCGCGAACGCGCGGAGAAGCTCGTCAAGTCCGGCTACGGGACCTACCTGCTCGGCCTGCTCGAGCGCGACTGACCACAGGAGCCGAAGGCCCGCCGTCGGACGACGGTGGGCCTTCGTCGTCCGCTCCCGGGTTCGGCGCACGACACTAGACTCGACCCTTGGCCGCGGTGGATACCGATCCACCGCACGCACACCTGCCTGAAGGAGCTGTCCCGTGGAGTATCGCGAACTGTCCGTCCCCGGAGCCTGGGAGATCACCCCGAAGCAGTTCGGTGACCCCCGAGGAGTCTTCCTCGAGTGGTTCAAGTCGGAGAAGTTCGAGGAGTCGCTCGGGCACCGCCTCGCCCTCCAGCAGGCGAACATGTCGGTGTCCTCGGCGGGAGTCCTCCGCGGCATCCACTTCGCCGACACCCCTCCGGGGCAGGCCAAGTACGTCACGTGCCCCAAGGGTGCGGTGCTCGACGTCGTGGTCGACATCCGTGTCGGCTCCCCGACCTTCGGCCAGTGGGACTCGGTGCTCCTCGACGACACCGACCGACGGGCGATCTACCTGGGCGAGGGGCTCGGCCACGCGTTCCTGTCGCTCGAGGACGACTCGACCGTCGTGTACCTGTGCTCGACGGGCTACTCGCCCGGTCGTGAGCACGGCATCCACCCGCTCGACCCGGAGGTCGGCATCGAGTGGCCGACGACGGCGAGGGACGGCTCGCCGCTGACACCGCTGCTCTCGGAGAAGGACCTCGCGGCCCCGGGCCTGAGCGAGGCCGCGGCCCAGGGTCTGCTGCCCACGCTGGAGCAGGTCGACGCGCACCTCGCGACGCTGCGCTCGTCCTGATCGACTGCGGGCCGCAGGTGGTCTGGCCACCCGCGGCCCGCAGCGCACCCGTCAACGGACCGAGGCCGCCTCGTAGGTCTCCACGTGGAGGCGTGCGGCTACCGCCCACGTGAATCCTGCCGCGCGCTCCGCGCCCGCGTCGGCCAGGACCGTGCGCCGCTCGGGGTCGTCGAGCAGCGCGGCGAGCTCCCGGCCGATCGACGCCGCGTCCGTGCCGCAGTACGCGACCGCGTCTCCACCGACCTCGGGGAGCGAGAGCTCCCTCGTCGTCAGGACGGGCACACGGCAGGCCATCGCCTCCAGGACCGGCAGACCGAAGCCCTCGCCAAGGCTCGGGTAGGCCACGACGACAGCGCCCCCCAGGAAGGCCGGCAGGTCCTCGAGCGGCAGGAACCCGGTCCGGCGGACCCTGAGGTGCGACGGAACGGCCTCGATCGCGGCGTCTACGTCCTCGTCCCACCCGCGCCCGCCCGCGAGCAGCAGTGCCGGCGGGTCGTCCCGGTTCTCGCACGCCGCGACCCAGCCGCGGATCAGCGCGGGCACGTTCTTGCGTGGCTCCAGCGTGCCGAGGAAGCCGACGTAGCTGGTCGCTGCCAGCCCGAGCGAGTCCTTGACCCGGTCCTGCTCCTCGACGCTCGTCAGACGGAAGAGACCGTGGTCGACGCCGTGGTACGCGACGGTGAACTTCTCGGGGCGAGCGCCGACGAGACGAACGACCTCGTCGCGGGTCGCGCGGGACGGGACGACCAGACGTGCCGCGCGTCGGGCGGCGATCCGGATCGCCGTCCGGAAGAAGACCGCCTTGGACCGCAGGTGCAGCTCCGGGGTCGTGAAGAAGGTCGCGTCGTGCAGTGTCACGACCACCGGGGTGCGGGTCAGCAAGGGCATCGTGTAGTGCGGGCTGTGCACGACGTCCGGCTTGATCGCTCGGACGAGCGCCGGCAGACCTGTCTGCTCCCACAGCAGGCGAGCAGGTCGCCGGGCGATCCAGGCGGGAGCCGCGACGACCCTCGCTCCGGGCGCGAGCTGTCGGTAGTGCTCCACGTCGCGGGTCTGGACGACGAGGACGAGATCGAGCCCTGCGGTCGCGAGCTCAGGTATCAGCTCGTCGACGTAGCGCCCGACACCACCGCGGTCGGCGGGGACAGCGGTGGCATCCAGGAGGACACGCAAGAAGAGACTCCGTTCAGTTCCTGGTCACGGCTCGGACGTGCCGCGGTCTGGTGACCTCAGGGCCGCTGGACACACCCTCGGAGACGGACGAGGCCGCCTGCGCACCGCTGGGGAGAGGACCCCGCCCCTCCGGCTCGTCGTCACCGATGGCGACCGACTCGACTGCCGTCGGCACGAGCACGCGTGTGGCAAGGACGAGCACGGTGGTGAGCGCCACGGCGGAGATGACACAGAGCATCTCCGGCGAGACGAGCGCTCCGGGCCACCACCACTCGGCCGGCGTCAGACGGAACTTCTGCACGTCCACACCCGTCACGTAGCGGCGGAGGTTGAAGTAGATCGACACTGCGCCGGCGACCGAGATCGCCCCCACGACGACCCAGCGTTGCGGGGCGGTGAACGTCAGACCACGCGACCTGCTCGCGGCCGCGCTCTGAGCCTCGGTCACGAGGGTGGCCACGGCGACGGCGATGATCACCATCGGGAAGATGTACCGGGCCTGCAGCGCAGCGCCCGCGACCCAGGACGTCGCCGCGATGTACGTCGGGACGGCGAGGAGCGCTCCGACCGCCACGAACAGGGCGACCAGTCGACGACGACCGAGATGCGCGATGCCGACGAACACGACCCCCGCGCAAGCGGTACCCACAAGGACCCAGACGATGGTCGGCATCGTCGTGTCGCCCCATCCCAGGGCGAACCACCCCAGCGAGCCCGGGATGTACTGGAAGACCTCGAGGAAGATCTGCATGACCGTCCACCCACCGGTCCTCCCCTCCTGGGGGGCCTGGACCGCCGAGCTGCCCACCGACAGGAAGACCCTGAGCGCCACCACGAGCATCACGGCGGGAAGCACCAGCCGCAGCAGGTTGCGCCAGGTCGGCCGGAGCGAGCGCAGTCCCAGCAGCGTGGCGACGACCACGGCGAGCCCGGCGTACACGCTCCCGTCGGCACGCGACCCCACACCCATCGCGAAAGCGATCACCGCGGTCGGGGCAAGGACCGCGATCACGGTCCTCGAGCGCGCGTTCACGACGCCGTACAGCGCGAAGAACAGTGTCACCGCCGAGCCGATCGTCCAGCCGCTCGGGTTGATCGACGGGATGAGGAATGCGCCCAGGGGAACCAGCGTGACGGCGCTGGTCGCCACCAGCGCTCGCCGTGCACGCGTCGAGGAGAAGGCGTAGATCACGCCGACGAGCGCGGTGAAGATCGCGGCGTTCACCACGCGCATCACGAGGATGCTGCGCTGGACGTCGGGACCCACGAACTGGCTCATCACCGCGTAGAACAGGCCCGGGTACTCTCCTGCGCGTTCGCCGAAGTTACCCACGGTGGTCACCTGGTAGCGCTCCGCGCCCACCATCTCCACCTCAGGCTGGCACGTCGCCGCGACCTTCGCGTCGAACGCGTAGCAGACACCGATCGGCAGCGCCTCCGGCACCGCGTAGACGGTCTCGTCGGCGTTCGTCAGGCAGGCTCCGTCACGCTCCCCCTCCGCGCACCAGATGCTCGCCATGTGGAAGTTCTCGTCAGGGGTCGCGCCCAGCGGGGACGCGAAGGCCCACGTCGCCAGAAAAGCGAACAACGCCAGGAGCATCACCGCGGCGCGCGCCGTCCCGCGCGAGAGCCTCGCTGCGCGCCGACCCGTCGCGGGCCCCGGCCGCCTCTCCCTCTCGGCGGTCACCCGCTCCTCAGTCGCCATCGTGTCCCCCTGCTTCCTCGCCCGCGGCGCCCTGCCGCACGTTCGCGTCCTCACCTCGCCCAGGCTCCTGCGGGGCCACTTCCTCCCCCGAGTCAGAGTGCTCCTGGGCGAGCCGTTCGACGTTCAGCCGCAGGAGCGCGATCTCCTCAGCGAGCGTGCGCGTCTTCTCCTCGTTCGCGGAGAGCTCCACGCTGAGCTGGATGCACACACCGAGAAGGACAGCGATCGCCGCGGCGAACAGGAGGTTGCTCGCGGTGGCCACACCCACGAGGGACGCCAACCAGGTCACCGTCTCAGGGAAGGCACCGACGACGCAGATCAGGACGGCGAGCAGCAGCCAGGCGGCGGCGTACTTCTCCTTGATCCGTCGCGTGCGCAGGAGCATGAGCAGCACGACCACGACCACGACACAGGTCGCGAGGGCCAGCAGGTAGAGCTTCATGGGTTGTCCGCCGGGATGGTGACCGGGCGCGTGAGCGCGATGAGCAGTGCGAGGATCGCCCGAGCGAGGAAGACCGCAGCCTTGACGGGGTTGTGCGAGGGCGTGCCCCCTGCACGCGGGCGCATCGAGACCCCGACCTGGCGCACCTTCAGACCCGACCTCGCCGAGATGACGAGCGACTCGATGGTGTCCCCGAGATACTCGGCGGGGTACTCCCTGGAGAAGAGCTCGATCGCACGCCGGTTCGAGGCCTTGAAGCCCGAGGTCGTGTCGGTCAACCGGGTGTGCGCGACGCGCGAGATGGTGACCGACAGGACCCGCATCGCCCAGCGTCGCGGTCCACGCACCGCGTACGCCCCCTCGCCGGCGAAACGAGCTCCGATCACGACGTCTGCCCGTTCCTCGTCCATGACCCGCAGCAGAGATGCCACCTGAGCGGGGTCGTGCTGCCCGTCGGCATCGAGCTGGACAGCGACGTCGTAGCCCTCGCGCTGCGCGAACTTGTACCCCGCGCGCATCGCGCCGCCCACGCCGAGGTTGACCGGCAGGTCGAGCACCATGACCCGTCCCCGCCGCGCCACCGCGCTCGTACGGTCGGTCGAGCCGTCGTTGACTACCAGCACGTCGGCGTCCGGCAGAGTGGCCAGCACGTCGTCCAGGACCCCGGGCAACGCCTCCTGCTCGTTCCACGCAGGCAGGACCACCAAGGTCCTTCGCGGGTTGACCTCAGGCACCACGTACTACCTTCCAACGGGGGTGGAAAACCGACACGATCAGACACCCAGGCGTTCGATGGTGTCGACGACGACGGCGCTCGGTCGTGCCTCGTCGCTCAGGTCCTGAGCACGGAAACTGTCAGCGTCGTTCAGGAAAGAGACAAGGCGGTCGATATCCATCTCGGTCAGCACGACATTCTTGCCAAGTCCCTGGTGTCGCTCGGTCTTGACCCGGTGCACTGCACAAGGAATGCCGAGGTGGGCGCACTCCTCCTGCACGCCACCCGAATCGGTCACGACGAATCGAGCAGCCGACAGGACCGGGAGGAAATGAACATACCGAAGCTTGTCCATGATGACGAAGCGCTCGTCGAACATGGACAGCAGGTCGTACTCGACGAGCCGGGCCTTCTCGGACTCCCCGGCAAAGTACACGATCGGTGTTCGAGCTGACGCGTCCTTGAGAGCGGCAAGTGCTGCCGCGTAGAGCTGCTTGTCACGAACCAGCTCGAAACGGTGGAGCGTCGCGATGGCGTATCCGTCCGGCAGGTTGATGTCGAGTCCGTGAGATCCCTGCTCGAGCGCTCGACGCACCGAATCGATCACCGTGTTCCCTCCGGTCGCGACAACACCGTCGCGGCCTCTGAGGTTCTTCACCTCGACGTCCCCCGGCGCAAAGTGCAGGTGGGCAAGGCTCGCGGTGAGCTTGCGATTGATCTCCTCGGGAAACGGGTGCATGAGGTGCCCGCTGCGAAGCCCGGCTTCGATGTGGCCGACCTTGGCCCCGAGGGCGCGGCCGATGATCGCGCCGAACAAGGTCGTGAAGGTGTCTCCGTGCACCAGCACGATCGGGGTGCCCCCGTCAGAGCGAATGCGCCTCCTCAGCTCCGAACGCCGAGTGACCAACGTACGGAAGAGGCGGAAGATCCAACCGGGGACCTGCCCGGTCCGGGCGAGATTCTCGGCCCCCTCCTGCGGGACCAACCAGAGCGCAGGGGCAGGAAGCGCCAGATCGTCGAGAATGCCGCGGAGCTCGTTGACGTGCTGACCGGTGTACCAGATCTCGGGGGACCGTCCGCGGAAGATCAGCTCGTGGTAGACAGGTGCGATCTTGATGAGTTCAGCGGTGGTGCCGACGATGAAGACGATCAACAGGACTTCCCCTCGTGTTTTGGACGCAAGCATACCCTCCCGCGGCCTGCCCCCCGCCCAGCTCGAGCACGCGTGGGAGCACGGTCATAGGCCGTTCTGGAGCCGCTACGCTTGAGAACGTGACGACTCCTGCACCAGCGGCGGCCTCGTGGCCCTCTGTATCAACCTTCCCACCCACCGCCCTGAGCGTCGTGATCCCCGTGTACAACGAGGAGACGTGGATCGGTCGCTCGCTTGCCGCAGTCCTCGACGCCGGCGACCGTGCTGGGTTGCAGATCGAGGCAGTCGTCGTCAACGACGGGTCCACGGACTCCACCGCCAAGGTCGTGCAGGAGATCGCCATGAGCGATCCACGCGTCCGCCTGGTCAGCCAGGCGAACGCCGGACGGATGGCAGCCCGCCTGACGGGCGCGGGAGCTGCGCACCACCCGTGGATGCTCCTGCTGGACGCTCGGGTCATCGTCGAGCCCGACGCCCTGCGCTGGCTCGTCGAGCATGCTCCCACCGAGGCGCGGGTGTGGTGCGGCCACGTGGAGGTCGAGACACGCGGCAACCTCCCTGCCGCGTTCTGGGACGCCCTGACCCGCATCGGCTGGCGCACCTACCTCCGATCGCCCCGCATGGTCTCGTTCGGTGCCGACGACTTCGACCTGTACCCGAAGGGGACGACCGCACTCCTCATCGAGCGGGACTACTTCACGCACCTCGCCGAGTCCTTCGAGTCCCTCTACGACGTCCAGCACCTGGCCAGCGACGACACCCGCCTCCTGCGCCGGGCAGCGTCAGAGCGTCGCATCTGGCTCTCCCCCGACTTCTCGTTCACCTACCACGGCAAGAGCGGGATCCGCGGCTTCCGCCGTCAGGCCTACTTCCGTGGCACGACCTTCGTCGACAGCTACCTCGGCCAGTCCAGGCCGCTCACCATCGCACTCCTGGGTGCCACCGGCGTCGGCTTCGCCCTCGCGGTGACGGCCATCGTCAAGCCCGCCATCGGCCTGCCAGCCCTCGCGCTGGCGTGGGCCGCGGTGCCTGCAGCCGTGGCCGCCTCCGGTGGACGCCCCCGGCACGTGCTCGCCGCCGCCGTCATGACCCCACCCTTCGTCGCGCTGTTCGGCGCGGGTGTCCTGCGCGGCTACGGGCTGGCGGCCCGTGCAGCCCTGCGCACGCGCTCCTCTCGCACCTCGTGAGCCTGCTGCAGCGCGCCCGCACCTCGGGCATCCTCGGTGTCGGTTCGGCCGTCGCCGTCTCCAGCGTCGCGGGGTACCTGCTGCTCGCGGTCGTCGGGCGCACCCTGACCACGTCGGAGTTCGCGCTCTTCATGTCCTTCTGGGGGCTGCTCTTCGGGCTGGCGAGCTCGATGTCGATGGTCGAGCAGGAGGCCGCTCGACAGTCGGCCGGTGGGGAGAAGGACCACTCAGCCCCGATCCTGCGCGTCGCTCTCGCGGCGGGAGCCATCGCCACGACGGTCGCGGCGCTGACCCTCCTCCCGGCGATCTCCACCCGCCTCTACGGCCACGCCGAGAGCGGCATGGGAGTGCTCGTGGTCATCGCGACGCTCGGCTTCGCCGCGCAGTTCATGGTGCGCGGGCTGCTGATCGGCTCCGACGACATCCGCGGCTACGCCGGCCTGGTCATCGCCGAACCCATGTCCCGGCTGGTCCTCCTGGCCGTCGTCTGGCTCACCGTGGGAGTCACGCTGGGCTCCGCCGCCGCCGCCGTCGCCGTCGGTGCGTTCGCGTGGGTCGGTTGGATGCGTCCTGCTCGTCGGCTGCTGCGCCGGTCCCAGGTCCGGGCGGGGTTCGGTATCCGGTCCTGGCTCGACCCGCTGCGGCGTGCAGGATCGCTCATGCTCGGGGCGGCTCTGACCGCGGCGCTGATCACCGGGTACACCACGATGGTCACAGCCTTCTCCGGTGGGACGCCCGGCGCAGCGGGCGGCGCGGTCTTCGCAGCGCTCACCGTCTCCCGTCTGCCGCTCCTCTTCGTCGCCCCGCTCCAGGCCCTCGCGGTACCGACGATCCTGCGCTGGCAGCAGGACGGCTCGAACACCGTCAAGGACGCGCACCGCCTCCTCGTGCTGGCAGCGACGGGCACACTGATCATCGGCCTCGTCGGTGGCGTCGTCGCATGGTTCATCGGCCCCTGGGCCGTCCAGATCGCGCTCGGCGAGAAGTACGTCGTCAGTCCCGCGACGATCGCCGTCCTGGTCTTCTCCGCGTGCTTCCTCGGCCTCCTGCAGCTCGCCTCGGCTGCACTCATCGCCTTCGGCAGCTACCGCTGGATGGCGATCGTCTGGGCCACCGCGACGGGCACGACCGCGCTGTGGCTCCTCCTCAACCCGTTCGGCATCGTCCAGTCCACCGTCGTCGGCGCGCTGGTCGGTCCGCTCGTCGGAGTCTGCGTCGCCCTGGTGGTCCTGTGGCGGATGGTCGGACGGCACGTGAGCTCCGTCGCGCACCACGCCTGACCTGCTGACGAACCGGCCCGTCCCGACGGCTCCCGGTGAGCGGTTCCGCGAGCACCATGGCAGACGGAGGTCGAGCCCGTTCCCCGCATGCGGCAGAATGACTGCGTGACTCGGATTCTTGTGACAGGAGCGAACGGCTACATCGGTGCCCACGTGGTCGAGGCCCTGCTTCGTGCGGGCGCCACGGTGCTGGCAGCGGACCGCTCGCCCGATGCCGCCACGCGGTACCCCGAGGGTGTGATCGCGGTGCAGGGCGACATCTTCGCGGACCCTGAAGGGCTCTTCGAACGGGCGGGCCACGTCGACACGGTCGTGCATCTGGCCTGGGAGAAGGGGTTCGTCCACAACGACCCGGTGCACATCCAGCGCCTCCCGGACCACCTGCGGTTCTTCGAGGCGGCGATCGCCGCCGGGGTGCCGCAGCTGGTGGCCCTCGGGACGATGCACGAGGTCGGCTACCACGAAGGCCCCATCGACGAGTCGACGCCGACGAACCCTCGTTCGCTGTACGGCATCGCCAAGGACGCCCTGCGGCGCAGCCTGGGCGTCGTGGCGGACGGCAAGGACGTCACGGTGCAGTGGCTGCGCTGCTACTACATCCACGGGGACGACGAGCGCGGGAACTCGATCTTCGGCAAGATCGCGACCGCTGCCCGTGCCGGACAGCGCGAGTTCCCGTTCACCAGCGGAAGGAACCGGTACGACTTCATCGAGGTCGGCGAGCTCGGCGAGCAGATCGCCGCGGTCGCCCTGCAGACGCAGGTCACGGGGATCATCAACTGCTGCACCGGGGAGCCCGTGTCCCTCGCGGAAGAGGTCGAGGCGTACATCGCGCGGCACGGCTACGACATCTCGCTGGCCTACGGGGCCTTCCCCGATCGCGCCTACGACTCCCCCGGTGTCTGGGGCGACGCGACCAAGATCCGTCAGGTCCTCGAGAACGCGACCTCGGACTGACGAGGTCGTCGCGTCCCGTGCCGCGGGCGAGACCGCGCGGCACGGGACGCCGCTGATCAGCTCGGTCCGCGGTGCCCTCCGAGCACCCGCCTCACGGCCCGCACGGGCGCCACCGCGACGTTTCCGACGCGCCACGCGGCGGACGATCGGAGCTTGCGCTCGGCCTCGCCCGCGGTGGCCTCGTGGTACGCGATGATGTCCTTCGCGAGGCGGAGCTCGTCCTCCCGATCGGCGATCCTCCGGCGCAGCTCGTCGACCTCTTCGCGCGCCGAGACGAGCGTCGGGCTCTCCGGAGGAGTCACCACCGTCCCGGCAGGACGAGGTTCGATCACGGGCCTGCCCTCGCCCGGCACGGCACGGCGTGCGACCAGCACGAACTGGTACCCGAGCGCGAGCGGCTGACCACGTACCCAGTCGGCGATGCCTGCAGGGAGCAGCGCGGGGTCGACGTCGACCTCGGTCGCCAGGGGGTCGGCCGTCGTCATCCACGCCGTGTCGATCACCAGGCCCGCCTCGAAGAGCAGGTCCTGCAGCGTCGCCCACGTGAAGAAGCGGACGTGGGTCTCGTCGAGCAGGCCGAGCGGGGTGTAGTTCCAGCGCCCCTGCAGCAGCCCGAGCCTCAGCGCCCCGTGCGCGGCGTTCGGGATCGAGACGACGACGGTCCCGTCGGTATCGAGCACCGACAGCACGCCGGCGAGCACACGTGCCGGGTTCCGGGTGTGCTCGAGCACGTCGGCAAGGACGACGACGTCGAAGGCGCCCTCGCCGTACTCCGCCCGGTAGTCGAGCGCCTCCGCGTCGGCGACGACCACGGACGCGAGCCGGGCGCGCGCCTCCTGGGCTGCGACGGCATCGAGCTCCACCCCGTGGACCGTGCACTCCTTGCCCTGGAGCGCATCACCCAGGTATCCGGCGGCGCACCCGACGTCGAGCACCCTGCTTCGCGGCGGGATCAGACCGACGAGGATGTTGTGGCTCGTGTTGGTCTCCTGGGGGTCGAAATCGAACACGTACTTCGATGGCATGCGGTGGCTCCTTCGACGAGAGGACACGAAGCACGGCCGGTCGGGCGACGGTCGCGCGATCGATTGCTGGCCAGCGTACTCACGTCCGGGCCCCGCACGTCACACACTCCGGGCGCACCCGGGGCTCCCAGGGGTTCGGTAGGCTTGCAGGCCACACCACGTCCAGGAGGAACACCCCTATGCGTCTGCTCGTCACCGGCGGAGCCGGCTTCATCGGATCGAACTTCGTCCACCAGACGGTCCGGGAGCGTCCGGACGTCAAGGTCACGGTCCTCGACGCCCTCACCTACGCAGGGGACAAGTCCTCCCTGGCCTCGGTCGCGGACGCGATCACCTTCGTCGAGGGCGACATCTCGGACGCGACGCTCGTCGACACTCTCGTCGCCGACGCGGACCTCGTCGTGCACTTCGCCGCGGAGTCGCACAACGACAACTCGCTCAACGACCCGTGGCCGTTCGTGCAGACGAACGTCATCGGCACCTACACGCTCCTCGAGGCGGTACGCCGGCACGGCGTGCGATACCACCACATCTCGACCGACGAGGTGTACGGCGACCTGGAGCTGGACGACCCGGAGCGCTTCACCGAGTCCACCCCGTACAACCCGTCGTCCCCCTACTCGTCCACCAAGGCGTCGAGCGACATGCTGGTGCGCGCCTGGGCGAGGTCGTTCGGAGTGCAGGCGACGATCTCGAACTGCTCCAACAACTACGGTCCGTACCAGCACGTCGAGAAGTTCATCCCGCGTCAGATCACGAACCTGATCGACGGGGTCCGACCCAAGCTCTACGGCGCGGGACTCAACGTCCGGGACTGGATCCACGTCGAGGACCACAACTCCGCGGTGTGGGCGATCATCGACGGAGGACAGATCGGCCAGACGTACCTCATCGGTGCGGACGGCGAGGTCAACAACCTCGACGTCGTGCGGACCCTCCTCGAGATCTTCGGTCGACCCGCCGACGACTTCGACCACGTGAACGACCGTCCCGGTCACGACCTGCGGTACGCGATCGACTCGAGCCGGCTGCGGACCGAGCTCGGGTGGACGCCTCGCTACACGGACTTCCGTGCCGGCCTCGAGGCGACCGTCGCCTGGTACCGCGAGAACGAGGGCTGGTGGCGCCCGGTGAAGGCAGCCACCGAGGCCAAGTACGAGCTCTCCGGCCAGGCCTGAGCATCCCTTACCATCGCCGGCCCCGTGCCAGGACGAGGAGTTCTACATGCAGTGGATCGTGATCGGCGCGGCCGGGATGCTCGGCCAGGACGTCGTCGCGCGCTTGGCGAGCGAGGGGCGGTCGGTCGAGGCGCTCGACCGTGCCGACCTCGACATCACCGACCCCGGCGCGTGCGACCAGCTCCTCCGGGGTGCCGACGTGGTCGTGAACTGCGCTGCGTGGACGGCGGTCGACCTCGCCGAGGAGCGTGAGGCCGAGGCCTTCGCCGTCAACGCCACAGGCGCCGCGAACCTGGCGCGTGCGGCGTCCTCGGTCGGTGCACGACTCGTGCAGATCTCGACCGACTACGTGTTCGACGGGTCCGCTCGTACGCCCTACGCCGCAGACGCACCTCAGAACCCGGCGACGGCATACGGCCGTACCAAGGCGGCCGGGGAGTGGGCCGTGACGGCCCACGGAGAACAGCACCTGATCATGCGCACCGCATACCTGTACGGTGCGGGTGGCGTGTGCTTCCCTCGGACGATCGTGAAGCTCGCGGCCGAGCGGGGCGGGCTCGACGTGGTCGACGACCAGCTGGGCCAACCGACCTGGACGGTCGACGTCGCCGACCTCGTGCTGCGTGCGGTCGACGCCGAGGTCCCGGGCGGCATCTACCACGCGACGTCCCAGGGGAGCGCCTCCTGGTTCGAGTTCGCGGCAGAGGCCGTCGCGGCATCGGGGATGGACCGAGACCTGGTGCGACCGACGACGAGCGAAGCCTTCGTCCGGCCTGCTCCGCGTCCGGCCTACTCCGTGCTGGGACACGAGTCCTTGCGTGCGGTAGGGCTCGAACCCATCGGTGCGTGGCAGGAACGGTGGGCCGAGGCGGCAGGATCGGTCCTGGCCGCTCGCACGCGCTGATCCGGTCGGGACCGTCGGAAGCGCCTGCTCGTCGACCTCGCCTACCTCGCCGACGTGGCCGTGCGGACCGTCTGACGGACCGCACGGCCATCGCGTCCACAGCACCTGCGACGACTCGCAACGATGGTGGCGCCCCACCCCGCCGTCACCCGAGGAGGCAGCTGGCCGCCCCTAGTCCGAGAAGGGCGCGGCCAGCCCCCCCAGGGCGTCAAGTCGCCGTCGAGCAGCGCGGGAAGCGCGTCGCTCGCCCGGAAGGCGCAGGCCGGCCTGCACCAGGGCACGGAGCCGTGCCCGCAACAGCTCGGGCCGCTCGTCGCGGCGCAGCACGTGCCGCACCGGCGCGAGCACCTGCCGCCCGAAGGCTCGCACCACGACCGACAACGGTGCGTATCGCGCGAGCACGAGGAGCGCGTTGCGGTTGTTGTAGAAGCGGAACAGCCCGCTCGCCGAGTCGGAGCTCTGGGCGTGCCGGTGCCAAGCGACGGCATCCCGCTCGAACAGGATCCGCCACCCTCCCGCACGAAGGCGCCAGGACAGGTCAGTGTCCTCGTAGTAGAGGAAGAGCGACTCGTCGAAGTGCCCCACCTGCGCGAGCGCGGCCGACCGCAGGACCACAGCGCCACCACAGAACCCGAAGACGTCGGGCGGGGCGTCGAGGCGGTCGAGCGGCGTGAGCCAGTCGCGGTCCGTCGCGGAACCTGTGCGTGAGACGACGTTCCCCGTCGAGTTGACCAGCCTCGTGCCGTCCGGGGCCGGATCCTCCAGCACGATCAAGGCGGTGACCGCCCCGACGTCCTCGTTGCCCGGCGCCTCGAGCACGTCGATCATCCGCCGGAGGGCCTCGGGATCGAACCGGGCGTCGTTGTTGAGCAGGGCCACGTAGGGGGCGTCGAGATCGTCGAGCCCCGCGTTCACCCCTCCGGCGAACCCTCGGTTGGTCGAGTTCTGCACGACCCTCACGGCCGGAAAGTCCTGACGGACGAGGGCGACCGAGCCGTCGTGGGAGTCGTTGTCGACGACGACGATCTCCAGCGCCCCTGGAGGAAGGTCCTGCCTCACGAGCGACCCGAGGCAGGCCGCCAGAAGATCCTCCCCGTTCCAGTTGACCACCACGGCCCGCACCAGAGGAACCGTCACGAGAGCACCTCCTGGTAGACGCCGGCCGTGGCTGCCACTGCGGACTCCCACGTGAAGCGAGCGCTGTTGTCCCGGCCCGCCGCGGACAGCTCCTCGTGCCGCGCTCCGGTCGCGAGCGAGAGCGCCTCAGCCAGGGCGTGGACGTCCTCGGGGTCGACCGCCAGGGCGCTCGTGCCGCAGATCTCCTCCATCGAGGTTCCCCGGGACGTCACGACGGGAGTTCCGTGAGCCTGCGCCTCCAGCACCGGCAGACCGAATCCCTCCCACACGGACGGGAAGCAGAAGGCCTGCGCACCGGCGTAGGCGGCGTGGAGGTCGGCCTGGTCGACCCTTCCGAGCTGGCGCACACGATCGGTTCCCATCGCGTCGACGGCCTTGCGCACGTCGTCGGCGGTGGACCCCCAGCCCGTGGGTCCGACCAGCACCAGATCCAGGTCGGCTCCCGCCGAGCGGAGCTCTGCATAGGCGTGGAGCAGGGCAGGCAGGTTCTTGCGCGGTTCCAGGGTGCCGACCCACAGCACGTAAGGTCGGTCCAGCTCGTGGCGCCGTCGGAAGTCGGCCACGTCCTCGGCCGAGACCGGCACAGAGGTGACGCCGTGAGGGATCACACGGACCCGGCTCCGCTCGATCCCGGCTGCCGTGCAGTCCTCGGCCGTCGCCTCGGACGGCACGATCACCAGCGCCGCCTCGTCGCGGGTGAGTGCGAGCGCGTCCCGGAAGTAGGCCGCGCCATGCTTCGTGAAATGCTCGGGCTCACGGAGGAAGGCGAGATCGTGCACCGTCACCACGAGCGGTGCCGACGCCGGTGGAATCGCCCACGTCGTGGCGTGGACGACGTCGGAGGTGCGCCAACCCGGAACCCGTGGTGCCCGCAGGCGCCGCCAGGACTCGTAGAGCGCCCGACGCGGCAGCCGTGACATGCTGACCGGCACACCTGGGGCCAGTCCTCGGCGGTCCCCGACCGCGCCGCGCGCACGGACGCAGAGAGGGTCTACCGCTCCTGCCGCGGCCAGGCCGTTGGCGAGCTCGCGGACGTACGTGCCCGAACCGCCGGGCACCGGCTGCCAGAGCTGCTCGACGACCAGGGCGACACGCGGCACGTCCGCTCGCGGCACGTCAGCTCGCGGCATCGACGACGTCGTCCCTGGGCGACGTGACCATGGGTCGTGCGGGCGTGAGCTTCTCGAAGTGCGATCCGAACACGACGTAGCCACCCGACTCCGTCCGCCCGGTCGGCACGACCGTGAAGGTGACCCCTCGGAGGAGCCCGTCGACCAGCTTCGCCGTCCCAGGAGCCTGGATGGACGCCGAGAGCGTGTAGGTGTCGGGACGCAGCGGAAGGCTGGGGATCACGACGTCGATCGATCCCTCACCTGCCTCGATGCTCTCGGGGACGTAGTCGGAGTCCTGGGCGTGGTGACCCCAGATGAGCCTGTCGTCGAGCGTCTGCACGGAGACACCGAAGACCGGACGCTCGATCGCCTCGGACGCCGAGTAGTGGAGCCGGATCCGGATCTCGTCGCCCGTACGGCAGATGTGCGCGTCCCGGCCGTCCGGGTGGAGCCACTCCATCCGGGTGATCTTCGCCTCGCCGGACCCGATCCGCATCCCGCCGCCCTCGACCGGCTTGGCCAGGTGGGAAGCCTCCGAGTAGTTCTCGATGACCTCGTTGACCGGTCCGGTACCCATGAGCTGGCCGTGCGAGAGCCACGCTGCCTCGTCGCAGAAGTTGCGCATCTGCTCCAGCCCGTGGCTGACCACGACCACCGTGCGTCCCTCGCGGCGGAAGTCCGCGAACTTGCTCATGCAACGTTCCTGGAACTCCGCGTCGCCGACGGCGAGGATCTCGTCGACGAGCAGGATCTCGGGCTCGACGTGGATGGACACGGCGAACCCGAGCCGCACGTACATTCCCGAGGAGTAGTTCTTGACCGGCTGGTCGATGAAGTCTCCGATGCCCGCGAAGTCGACGATGTCACCGAACTTCCGGTCGACCTCCTGACGGTTCATCCCGAGGATCGAACCGTTGAGGTAGACGTTCTCGCGCCCGGTCAGCTCCGGGTGGAACCCGGACCCCACCTCGAGCATGGCGGCCATCCGGCCACGGCTGACGATGCTGCCCTGGTTGGGCGTCAGGATCTTCGCGATGCACTTGAGGAGCGTGGACTTGCCCGACCCGTTGTTCCCCAGCAGGCCGAACGTCTTGCCCTCGGGAATCTCCAGGTTGACGTCCCGCAGCGCCCAGAAGTCCTCGTACTTGGTCCGGTTGCGGTCGACGAACAACGACTTGAGCGACTGGCTCCTGTTCGTGTACATCCGGAACGTCTTGGAGACGTCGGTGACGGAGATGGCTGAGTTGCTCACAGTGCCTCCACGATCCGTGCGCTGTGCTTGCGGAACACCAGGATCCCGACGAAGAGCGCGAGAACCGCCCACGCGAGGCAGCCGAGCCACACTCCGAGCGACGGTGCAGAAAAGTCGTACAAGATGCTCCGGTATGCCTCGACGTAGAGCTGCGCCGGATTGAGTCGTGCGATCTGTGCGAGCGGGATCGGCTCCCCGTTGAACTCCCACCCCTTCTCGTAGAGATCGTTCTGGACCTTGACCAGGAGGGTGAGCGGGAAGACGATGCCCGAGATGTAGAGCCAGATCTGGTTGAAGATCCCCCACAGGTACGACAGGTCCCTGAAGTAGACCATGCCGAGAGAGAGCGTCAAGCCGACTCCGGTGGCGAACAACCCGGTGAGCAGGACGACGCCGAGAAGCAGCGGGACCAGCGGGAGCACTCCCGGTCCGCCGACGAACAGCACGAGGACGATCAGGATCCCGATCTCGGGCAGATGGTTGATCGTGTTCGCCACCATCTCCGCGACGAGCAGGACCCAGCGCGGGAAGTAGACCTTCGTCAGCAACGCCGTGTTGGAGGTCAACGAGTTCATCCCCGACATGATCGACCCGGAGAGGTACCCCCAGGCGATCACGCCGATGGCGATCCACACCGCGAAGGAGTTGATCCCCGAGTTCGTCCCCGGTGCGACCCCGCCGCGCATCACCAGCCCGAACACGAGCGAGTAGATCGCGATCGAGGCCAGCGGGTTGAGCAAGGACCACAGACGACCGAGCGCGGTGCGCTTGTACTGCGAGCCCAGCTGTCTCCTGGCGAGATTCCAGATCAGGCCGATCGTGTGCCTGAGCTCCTCACTCCCCGTAGGTTCGGACGCCGTTCTCTCAGTACTGCTCACTGCCATCGATCCAATCGCACAGTAGGCCAATCCCGTGTTCAACCGGCACGGCGGGGCGCCATGCCAGGGCGGCCTGCGCCGCTTCAATGTCTGCCACGCCTGATCTCACGTCCCCGTCCCGGAACGCACCGGTCACGTGCGGAGCCGGCGCTCCGTAGCGGTCGGCGATCCATGTCGCGAGCTGCAGGATCGTCGTCCCGCCACCGGAGCCGATGTCGAACGGGTTCGCGGTGGAGAGGCCCAGACCGGTGCCGGCGACGATCGCCGAGGCGACGTCGTCGATGAAGACGAAGTCCCGGATGATCTCGCCGTCCTCGTACACGGGGATGGACTGCCTCGCCTTGGCGATCCGTGCGAAGAGCGGCACGATGCCCGTGTACGGGTTGGTCAACGACTGGCCCGGTCCATAGACGTTCTGGAGCCGGTACAGCACCGAGGCGACGCCCATCGACTGGCACCACGCCGAGACGAGGTTCTCCTGGCACAGTTTAGTCGAGCCGTAGATGCTCGACGGCGCCGGTCGCACCGCACGGGAGCTGTGCGGGACTGGTTCGAGGCCGGGGAACTCCCACTGGCCGGCGGCCAGCATCGCGTGCGAACGCTGTCCTGGATAGGTGATGGCGCCGGTCTCCCGGTCCCGCCAGGCCCCCTCCCCGTACACGGCACGGGACGAGGTCAGCAGGATCGAGCGCGGGCGCACGTCACGGGTCGCGAGCGCGTCGAGCATCCGCGTCGTGCCGACGACGTTGACCAGTCCGTGACGACTCGCCTCCGTCAGGGACTGTGCAGTGCCCGTCTCGGCAGCCAGGTGGACGATCACGTCAGGGGTGACGTCGTCCAGCAGACGGTCCCAGTCGGAGGCCACGGTGACGTCGCCTCGCAGCAGCTCGACCCGCGGGTCCAGCCCCGAGGGGCGGGCCTGGTCGGCGTGGACCTGCGGATGGAGGTTGTCCATCGCGACCACCCGGTCGAACCGTTCTGCGAGCGACGCCGAGACGGCGCAGCCGATGAACCCGGCTCCCCCGGTCACCACGCACGTGGTCATCGATCCGTACTCCCTCCACACATCCGGCGCACGCCCATCCAGGGCACCCTCCCCACGTCAGTTGAGGATCGTGGGTGGCTGCAGGCTCAGATATCTCTCGGTCAGCTCGAAGACCACCAGATCGGCGTCGGACGTCCGGGCCGCGTGCAGGACGTTGGCACGCTGGCTCGGGTCGTCCAGGAAATGGCGGATCTGGAAGGTCGACTCGAAGGAACCGGCCCAGAACGCTGACAGCGCAGTCCCCTGCGAGTCGCCCACGACGAGCGCCTTCTTGGCCATCTCGCCACCCGTGGTCGTCACGGGAAGCTCGAGCAGGTCGACGCCGCCAGGCCACGCGAGCTCCGACTTCGTACCGTCGGTCGCGACACGCGTGGTGGTCACGGGGCCGGGATCGAGCGTGGGAACGGTCCAGTCGTCGCGCGGCGCCTCGACGCCCCACTCGGCGAACTCGTTCGGCGCAGCCTGGGTCTCGATGGAGGCGACCTCGGCCTCCGCGAGACCGTCGTACCCGGAGTCCGGGTAGAGGTCCTGGAGGCACTCGCCGATCGACTCCCAGGCCACCGACGCACCGTAGGGGGTCCAGTGGCTGTTGACAGCGCTGTAGACCCACTCGTCCTCGGACGCGTCGCGCAGGTCGCCGCGGACGTCCACGATCGGGAGGTCACCGGAGACCGCGAGCAGCTGGTCGAAGTGGGTCAGTCCACGCAAGGGCTGCGCCCAGTCGGGCAGCATCTGCGGGTAGACGGTGCCCGACGACGGTGCGACGACGACGATCAGGTCCCTGCCCTCGCGTGCCAGTCCCGCGCGAAGGTCGTCGAAGTAGTCGCGCCACTGGTCTCGCTGCTCGTCGAGCCAAGGGGCCCGACCTAGCATGTCGGAGAAGTTGTTGGCCTGGATGTCCGACCAGAACACGAACCCGTCACGCCCCGGGATCCCGGGGTACGGGAGATCCGTGGTGTTCTCCGCGAAGACCGCTTCGGACTCGGGGGTCCTGGGGCCCGTCCAGATCGTCGGGTCACCGGGAGCGAGGTCGGACCGGCACGAGTCCGGCGTGCTCGCCTCCACGGCTGCGTCGGCGTCGAGCCAACCTCTCGTCGACGCGAGACCGATACCGGCCATGACCGCGGAGAGGACGACCAGGGCCGTGAGCGGGATGTAGGAACGGCGAGGCAGGAGCGGCGTGCGAGGTCGCACACCTGGCTGCCCAGCGGGCGACGGGTTCGGTGCGGACGCGGTCTCCCCCGCGCCCTGCTGAGTGTCGCTCATGACTGTCCTTCTGCTGACTGCCGCTGCTTGCGCAGGCGACTGGCGTACGGCGTGGAGGAGAAGTCGGGATTCACGAGCTCCTCACGCAGGAACGTGGTGGCCGGCCGCATGAAATTCAGCCCACGCTCCAGCAGACGTGGTGTCCAGTTCTTGAGGCTCATGGCCGGGCTCTCGATGAGATGCCAGGACAGGTACGCCAGGACGTGGGTCGCCACGATCACCACGACGTGGTAGACCATCCAGCCGTAGTCCTGGAGGCCGAAGAAGGCCCCCAGCGTCATCACGGGCCAGGCGGTGATGTAGATGCCGTAGCTGAAGTCACCGTGCTTCTCCCAGTTCGTGATCCGGCCGCGGACCGCGAACCACATGAGGAAGTAGAGGAAGCCGAACTGGCCGATGACGTTCCAGCCGCCGTACGCGTAGGTCAGCGCTCCGAACGCGAGCGCACCGATCGCCAGTCGGTCGTCGACCGGGATGCGGTCACCGAAGAGCGTGAACAGGACCCCGAAGCAGAACGGGGCGAGGAACATCAGGAGGAAGGGGTCCGAGAAGATCGGGTTGACCGACCACAGGGTGCCTGCGCCCGACCACTGCATCGCGTTGAGCACGAGGACCACCGCGCAGAAGATCCCGCCGATCATCCGGTTCGCCAGCGCCCCGAAGAGTCCGAGCACGGCGACGACGATGTACGCCAGGAACTCGTACCTCAGGGTCCAGGCGGAGCCGTTCCAGTCGTATCCGCCGTGGAGCTGCGAGTAGGGGAGCTCGGCACCCATGCCCGCGATGTTGCGCTGCCCCAGGTCGAGCCACATGTTGTTGAAGAAGTAGGTGAGCGGGGACTCGTAGTTCACGCCCCAGTAGCCGGCGATCGAACCCGTCGTGTGCCACCAGGCGATCGGGGCGAAGACCAGCACCACCAGGAGCAGCGTGGCCCAGAACGCCGGGAAGATGCGCAAGCAACGGCGCCAGAGGTAGCGCCAGATCGTCGACGACCCCATGCGCGACCGCGCGATCAGGAAGCCGCTGAAGAAGAAGAAGCCTGCGACCGCGACGCCTCCGATCGACTGCTCCGAGCTGATCTGGACGCCGAGGTCGTGCCCGCCGTAGAAGCCCGCGATCGGGCCGGCGTGGCTGAAGATAACCAGGAAGGCCATGAGCCAGCGAAGGAAACCGATGCTGTTCGCGCGCGGGTCGAACGCCTCGACGAGCGAGAGCGGCCCCCCTTGCAGGCGCAGCTTGCGGGGGACGGAGAACACACCTGCGGTCACGTGAGGTCCTCGTCCTGGTTCGCCGCAGCGGTGGGGCCGCCCTTGATCCCTCGTGCCAGGTTGCCGGGGAGCCGTCGGACCCCTCGCGCGCCCCGGTACGCCGGCCGAAGCATGCTCGCCACACGAGGGTGGCGCAGAGCCACCGAGCGCTTGATCGCGACCAGCACGTTGGGGAGCCCGGTGATCGACTCCAGGTGCTCGTTCTGCGCCGTGACGGTCCCGGGCAGACGAGAGCTCAGCGCGCCGAGCTTGTACTCGAGGAAGTTGTAGTTGATGGCGGCGTTCGTCGTGTTCAGGACGGTGTGCACCATGTACTTCTCCGACAAGGCCGAGTAGCTGAAGAGACGTTCGACCACATGGGCGAGCGACCCGTCGGCATACTGCCCCTCCAGGGGGAAGTCCGCCCAGGTGAACCGCGCGTCAAGCAGCGGTCGGAGCACAGCCGGACGGAAGTAGAACATCGAACCGTACGGCGAGAGCGGGGTGTTCGCGTCGAACACGACGTCGATACCCAGCCTCTTGGCGAGGGCCATGGCCGGCTTCTTGTTGGCGTACCAGGCCTTGCCCAGGGTCGCGTAGCCGATCTGCACCACGGGCGGGAAGACCATGCCGACGGACTCGTCGTCGCCGAACAGGTCGAGGAGGTTCTGGACGTACCCCGGGGAGCTCAGCAGGTTCTCCATCAGGTGGCGCTTGAACCACTCGCCGACCGTGAACCCGTCCTGAGCAGACTTCTTGGAGTGCAGCTTGAGCATCACGTCGTACTTCGGGTCCAGCAGGACGTCTCGCAGCCCGATCAGGAACGCGGTGATGTCACGGCCACGGTTCGACTCGAGCACCCGGACGTCGAACTGCTCTCGCCCGCGGGCGAGCAGTCGGCGCTCGATGTACTCCTTTTTGATCGTGTCCGTCGTCGTGATGTAGAGGTCGTACGGGACCGGGACGTGGTCGATCGAGTCCATGAGCTCGTCGATCATCGACTCGTAGAAGACGTGCACCAGGACGGCCATGGAGAGCGCGGAGCCGCTCCCGCTGCCGGTCGCTACGTCGGGCAGGACGTGCGTCAGGGTCATGTTCGTCGACACGACCCGAGGCTCTGCCGAGTGCGAGATGTTCTGCCAGGCCAGCCGCAGAGGATAGTCCGTGGTCCGCAGCTTCTCGATCAGGTCCCGCCCGATGACCGCGTTGTCGTTCATGTAGAGCGGGTCCTGGAAGAAGAGCCTGCGCTTGACGATCGGGCAGCGGTCGTTGAGCAGCAGGACCGGCGTGTCGATCGCCGGGTGGCGGGTCGGGTAGTTCCGCTCGGGGAACGCGACCATGCTGCCGAAGCCGAGCTCTTCGAAGTGGTGCGTGAACCGCGCCTCGTGGTTGTCTACCGAGTCGTTGTAGGTCTCGATGGGCGGCATCGTGTCCCAGTACTCACGGAACACGTCGGTGTCGAAGAGCGAGCGACGGACCGCGATCCAGTGGGACTGGATGTGGCCGTGCATGGTCTTCTTCGCGGCGAACGGGTGCGGTGTGACCTGGCCGTGGTCCGTGAGGCCCCAGAAGTCGACGTTCCAGCTCTCGGAGCGTTCGAAGACCTCGGCGAACGGGTAGACCGGCCCGAAGAACGTGTAGTTCAGCAGGAGGAGCTCGTCGTACTCGCGGAGCCGGTCCGCGCCGAACCTCGCCAGCGCGTCCTGGTACCCGCCGACGTCGAGCCCGACGTTCTCTCGTTCGACGATCTCCGCGACGAGGGGCGCCACGCGCGCACGGGATTCCTCGTCGAGCGGCCCGTTGGACACGAAGACGATCGTCTCGACGCTGCGCCCCAGGTCCTCGAGGCAGTACGGGATGTAGTCGTCCACATGACCGTCAGCAGCCCAGAACAGGTAGATGGCAACGCGCTTCAATCGATTCCTCCGTATCGCGAACTCGCTCGGCAGAGCCGCGCCGAGGACTGCATGATGCTACCCCAACCCCACACTACGACCGGGCGCCGGTCTGGCTGTCGCCGGCAGGCGCGGTCTCGCCGATCCGAGGTGCGCCCGTCCCGTCGCCGGGCTCGCCGTCCTCGGGACCACGAGAGCCGCGATCCCCGTCCAGGGCGACCAGGAACACCGCCAGGGCGATCACGTAGAGGACGACCGCCGGCATGAAGCCGAGGTTCGACGACCAGGCGGGCTCCGTCGTCACGTACGGCCCACCAGCGCCCACCGCGTACCGTCTCGCAGCGCCGTAGAACGCCAGCGCGCCCGCGAACCCGAGGGTCACGATCATCCCGCGCGCGAGGCGCGCCGCCGTCGGATCCTCGCGCTCCGCCCCCGGGGCGAGGATCCACGCCGCGAGCAGGGGGAGGCCGATCGCGATGGGCAGCGTGTAGCGCCCCTGCCAGACCAGACCGGCGTCCGCCACCCCCGGGAGCTGGACGAGCATGGGGCCGACGACCACACCGACGAACAGCACGCCCAACGCCACCTTGGCCGACACCTGCCCGCGCCGCTGGAGGGCGAGCGCGGCGAGCATCCCGAGCGACACGGTCCACACGAGCAGCGTCAGGAGCGGGACGGGCGAGTCGAACCACCCCAGGTTCCCGATCATCTGCTGGTACTGCTTGCTCAGCGAGAGCACCATGTCGGTGACCGCCAGGACCTTGTCCTCGTAGGCGGGCCACAGCCCTTCCCCGGTCAGCAGCGTCCCGTACCGCACGGACCACAGGACCGAGGGGACGGACACGACGGCCACGTACACGAACGCCCCGAGGACGAGCCGTCGGCGTTCGCCCCACAGTGCCCTGGTCCGCCCGCTCCCGAGAAGGGTGAGCGTGACGATCACCAGGGCCCAGAGAGGCGAGAGGCCTCGGACGTTGGCCAGGACGGCGAAGCTCACCGCGGCGATGGCGAGCACGTGGCGCGGAAGGCGTCCTCTGGCTCGGAAGAGCGCCCAGCTCGACGCCCAGGCCGCGAAGCCGGCCGAAATCTCCAGCCCGTTGGGATTGATGGTCGCGAAGAGGAACAGCGCCATGGGCGTGAGCGCGGTGACCGCTCCCCAGCGGACGATCCTGCTCGCCCTCGTAGCCCGGAGCGCGACGAGCCCCGCGACGACGAAGGCGGACGACACCGCGGCCGACACCAGGCGCATCGCAAGGATCCCCGGGTCGGCGGGGAGCAGCCTGCTCGGCCAGCCGACGAGCGCGTAGTACAGCGGCGGGTAGTGCCCGGCTGCGGTGTTCGCCTCCACGATCGTGGTGTGGTCGTCGGGGAGTCCCGGCATGCAGGAGGCCGGCTGCTCGGGGAGGGTCGAGTAGCAGTTGAGCCCAGGGACGACGGCGTAGTCGGCGGGCACGTGGACCATGGTCAGCGCGCCGGGCACCATCCACGAAGTGGGACGGGGGCCGACCGTTCCCGAGAGCTGTCCACGCGCCACGGCGACGGCCTTGATCGTATGGCTGGGTTCGTCCGGGGAGGACATCGCCGGTGTCGCGACCGCCCACAGGGCGCACATGGCGAAGAACGAGACGGCGACGACGCACCATCGCAGACGAAGCGCTGCCGCGCTGCCCGTCCGCCGGGTCACAGGGCCACCGCACGGCGGATGCCGGCGCACCGACCGGAGCAGGCTCGCGGGCGTCGGGGACCCGTCGGGAAGTCCGGCAGGTCGTGAGGACGAGAGGACGTCATGCGTTCACCCTATTCTGGGTCGATCGGCCCGACGACGTCCGAGCCGGCTTTCTCGGTCATCCCTGGGCGAGGAAGCGGCAGTCGAGAGGTGGACCAGATGTCCGACGAACGTCAGGGTGACGAAGCGGCGGCCGGGCTCCCTCCTTCTTCCGGTTCCGGGGCATTGATCCCCCGCATCGTGCGGCACCCGCTGGCGAAGTACCTGATCGTCGGCGGGCTGTCCTTCGTCGTCGACGCGGGCCTCCTGTGGGTCTGCACCTCGGTCCTCGGGTGGGCCGTGTGGCTCGGGGCCTCGATCGGCTTCTGGGCCGGGGTGCTGGTCAACTTCTCGCTCAACCGGATCGTCATGAACCGTGACAAGAGCTCGCTCCTGACCCAGACGAGCCGGTACGGCGTGCTTCTCGCGTTCAACTACGTCGCAACCCTCGGGATCCTCCACCTCACGACGTCCTGGGGGGTGCCGATAGTGGTCGCGAAGACCGCAATCGTGGCCGCGAGCACGTGCTGGAACTACGTGCTCTATCGCTTGTGGGTCTTCGCCTGAGCACGGGCCGCGGCCGGTTTCGCCCTACGGCGTGCCTGCGAGGCGACGTGCTCGATACCACGTAACGTGCCAGAAAGCGACACTCGAACGCACTTCTCCGCGGGGTTCTCACATGGTCGTCGGCAAGACCGTCGACTTGCGCCTCCCCCGCGCGTCGCGAGCCGTCGCTGAGCACACCGCCGACAGAGAGGCCTGAACATGGCCAGCAACACATCACTCACAGGCGCCGCCCTCGTCCTCGTCCTCGCTCTCGCGGTCGGCGGGTGCGCGGTCGACGACCAGGGCACGCCCGGGGCGTTGGAGTCGACGGGCACCGTCCCGACCGAGATCCCCCCGACGGAGACGGCCACCGATGCTGCCACCGACCCCCCAGACCTCGATCCGACGACGCCCACCCCGACCGCGCCCGTCGAGTCGGAGAAGCCGGTCGTCGGGAGCGTCGGCGTCCTGATCTCCAACTCGGCCTGGGACGCGACGACCGGGGTGATCGTGCGCGGGTACGCCGACACCGTCGACGCCGCCGCGACGTGCACCCTCGAGCTGACGAAGGCGGGCACGACCCGGACCGTCACGTCCGAGGCGCTCGAGAGCCCGAAGACGATGTCGTGCGGTGAGCTGGTGGTCGGACCGGGCGACCTCTCGTCCGGCGCGTGGACGGCCGTCCTTTCCTACGAGTCGACGACCGCGTGGGGCACCTCCGACCCCGTCGTCGTCAACGTGCCGTGATCCGCGGAGTCTCGGGTGCACGACGCCCGCGCGCACTTGTCGCGGCCCTCGCCTCGCTCGTGCTGCTCCTCACCGGGGCGCTCGTCTCCGCGGGCCCGGCGTCCGCGGTCTCCGGTTCCGACTTCAACCCTGGTTTCATCGTCTCGGACGCCGTGTTCTACGACTCCGGGGCGATGAACGAGAGCCAGATCCAGTCGTTCATCGACGCGAAGGGTGCTCGTTGCACGCCCGCAGCGGGGAACACGTGCCTCAAGAGCTACCGGGAGTCGACCAACACGATCCCCGGCGACAGCTACTGCGCGGCCTATCAGGGCGCTGCCTCGGAATCGGCCGCACAGATCATCGCCAAGGTGGCCTCCGCCTGCAGGATCAACCCCCAGGTGCTCCTGGTCACGCTCCAGAAGGAGCAGGGGCTGGTCACCTCGACGGCGGGCAAGCCGGCCGCGACCTTCCGACGTGCTCTCGGCTACGGGTGCCCGGACAACGCAGGTGGCTGGTGCGACCCGAGCTACTCGGGCTTCTTCATCCAGATGCAGCGCGCTGCTCGCCAGTTCCAGATCTACAAGGCCCGCCCCACGAGCTACTCGTACGTCGCGGGGAGGACGAACACGATCCTGTACCACCCGAACACCGCGTGCGGGACGACCCAGGTCTACATCCAGAACCAGGCGACCGCGGCGCTCTACAACTACACGCCGTACGTCCCCAACGCCGCGGCGCTCGCGGCGGGCTACGGGTCGGGCGACTCGTGCTCGAGCTACGGGAACCGGAACTTCTTCCTCTACTTCGGTGACTGGTTCGGCTCGTCGGGGAACGTCATCTCCCCGTACATCTGGAACTGGTACCAGGATCCGGCGAACAAGGCGGCTGCGGGAGAGGTCACGACGCAGGCCTCCATCACCGCCGGAGGGATCAGGCAGGGCTTCCAGGGCGGCTCGGTCTACATGTCCGGCACGTACGGTGTGCACCTCGTTCCGGCGGGGCTGCTCGAGCTGTACTACGACTCGCTGGGGGGGCCACCGGGGGTCCTCGGCTTCCCGAGGGGAGCCCACTCGTCCCCGGCAGGCGGGCTGTCGCAGCCGTTCCAGAACGGCACCGTCTTCATCTCCGGCAGCACGGGGTTCGCCTATGCCTCGGGCTGGATGCTGGACGTCTACCAGTCCAAGGGCGGTCCTGCGGGAGCCTTGGGCTTCCCGACCAGCCTGGGCTCGGTGAACGCCGGCGGGCTCACGCAGTCCTTCCAGGGGGGGACGGTCTGGATCTCCGGCAGCGCCGGCATCCACACCCTCGGTGCCGGGGTCCAGCGCGCCTATCTCGCCGCGGGTGGACCGTCCGGGTCCCTCGGCTTCCCCACGGGCGCGCAGACCACGACGGACGGAGCGATCGTCCAGACGTTCCAGAACGGTGTCGTCGCAGGCCGTGGCGACGAGCTCCACTCGGTGTCCGGGTGGATGCACGACATCTACCAGGCCAACGGCGGGCCCAAGGGCTCGTTGGGAGTGCCCACCGGGAGCCAGGGCGTCCAGGCAGGTGGGATCGTCCAGTCCTTCGAGGGTGGGACGATCTACATCGCCGGTTCCACCGGTATCCAGCTCGTCCCGACGCCGGTCCAGACCGTGTACGCGAAGAACGACGGGCCGGCCGGCCCGCTCGGGTTCCCCACAGGTCCTGCGACGTCGGCGAGCCCCGTGACCTTCCAGCCGTTCCAGTCGGGCGTGCTCTACACGGACGGCACGGTGGGCGGTTTCGTCTCGCGAGGCATGATGGGCGACGTGTACGCCTCGCGCGGCGGCTACAAGGGCTCGCTCGGTCTGCCGACCGGCAGCACCCGCTTCGTGGGCGGCGGGATCACCCAGGCCTTTACGAGCGCCGTTGTGTACATCTCTGGGTCGGGAGGCATCCAGAGCAACCCGGCCGGCGGTCTGGCCGAGATGTACTACCAGTCGCTCGGCGGTCCGACCGGGACCATCGGCTGGCCCGCAGGTCCGGAGAACGGCGTAGCCGGCGGGATCGTCCAGCGGTACACGAACGGGACGATGTACATCTCCGGATCCACGGGGTTCAACTACTCGTCGGGCTGGATGCACGACATCTACCGTGACCGCGGGGGGCCGGAGGGCAGCCTCGGGTTCCCGACCAACAGCCCCCACGTGGAGGCAGGAGCGATCGTCCAGTCGTTCCAGGGCGGCACGATCTACATCGCTGGGACCACGGGCATCCAGACCGTGCCGGCCGCGGTCCAGGTGGCGTTCGCCGCGAACGGCGGGCCTGGCGGCCGACTCGGCTTCCCGGTCGCCGCGGCCGTCGTCTCGGGCTCCGGTACGTCCCAACGGTTCCAGAACGGCACCATCACGGTGTCGCCCAGCGGAGACGTCACGGTCACGGGCTAGCCCACGACCGTCGCGCACCGAATCCTGGTGGCACACGGACGGGCCTCACGCCGCACCCGCGGCGTGAGGCCCGTCCGTCTTCCCCTCCCCCACCCGGCCGGGCGGTCCCACCCGGCCGGGGTCTCTACGAGACCTCCACGCGGCGACCTCCCGGGCGTCTCCGCGCGGACCGGACCAGGTCCTATGCTCTTGACCCGTGACCTCTCGTAGCTGTCTCTCGCCCGGCTCGACGGCAAAGGCCTCCGTGTGCGCGGCCCCGCTCGTCGTCCCGCAGGAGCGAGCGACCACGAGCCGACGTGCTCGGACGGGCAGGCGGTCCGGGCGCGCCTACCGCAGCACCCGAGGCACGGGTGGCATCATCGTCCCCATGTCCGTCTCGCGTCCGGACGCTCACCGGGTTCGCCGGTGCGTCCTGCCCGGCGTCGTCGCTGGCGTGGGTGGTTGAGCCCACCATGTCTCACGACGACCCCACCGACCGGACCAGGCCTCCGAGCTTCACACCCCAGACGGGACGCGCGGGCCGACCGCCCAGCGCGAACGACGCGATCGCGGTCGGTTCCGACGGCACGGGTCGCACGACAGGGCGACCGGTCGAGCCACTGGCGCCCGACATCCCTCTCTCCGCGGAACCGCGGATCAAGCGTCAGTCGTCGCGGACCTCGGCCCCGGCCACGGCGCGCCCAGGAACACCCCCTCCCGCTCCTCCGGCGCGCCCGGTCGGCGCCTCGGACACCAGACGCGCCCGTGGCACCGATCCCCGGGCGCCGGCGTCGACCCGGAGCGCGGCGCCGCCGTCCGTTCCCCCCGCGCAGGGCAGGTCCGCCCGTCCGCAGTCCCCGGTACAGGCGGTCCGTGGTGCGCAGCAGGAGGCCGGAGCGGCCGCGCGACGTCCGGCCGCAGCCTCCGCGCGCTCCTCGGCAGCGCGCCCGGCGGGTGCCGTCCCTGCCCCGCGGGGCGCGAGGCCGTCGACCCGCCCCGCCGGCTCACCGCCGGGCGCCCGTCCGCCCCTGAACCCCCCGCGGGGCGCGACCGGTGCCCCACGCGGGCGCCGACGCAGACGACGCGTCGTCGCGATGGTGGGAGTCCTCGCGCTCGTGCTGCTCGTCGCCTGGCCCGTCGGGCTCCTCGTGTGGGCGAACGGCAAGATCCAGCACGTCGACGCGCTCTCGGGCGCTGCGGGGACCCCGGGCACCACGTACCTCCTGGCGGGGTCGGACGCTCGTGGCGGCGACGGCATCGCCGAGGACGGCACGGAGGGGGCCCGCACGGACACCATCATGATCCTGCACGAGCCGAAGAGCGGCCCCGCGGCCCTCATCAGCCTTCCGCGGGACACGTTCGTCGAGGTTCCCGGCAAGGGACCCGCGAAGCTCAACGCCGCGTACTCGTGGGGCGGCGCCCCGCTCCTCGTCCAGACGGTCGAGGGCCTGACCGGGTTGACCGTGGACCACTTCGTCGAGATCGGCCTGGGCGGGGTGACGAACGTCGTCAACGCTGTCGGCGGCGTCGAGCTGTGCCTCGACTACGACGTCAACGACCCCAACAGCGCGCTCTACTGGAGCGCCGGGTGCCACGAGGTCGACGGCACGACCGCCCTGGCGTTCGCCCGCATGCGCTACTCGGACCCCAAGGGCGACATCGGCCGTGGCGAGCGTCAGCGGCAGGTCATCGCCGCGGTGAGCCAGAAGGCCGTCGACGCGAGCCTGCTCGTGCGGCCCGGGGACCAGGTCTCGCTGCTGGGGGCCGGGATCGGTGCGCTCGAGGTCGACGAGAAGACCGGCGTGCTCGACCTCGGGAGGCTCACTCTGGCGTTCCGTGCGGCCAACGGTCCCGACGGCATCACGGGCACCCCACCCATCTCCAACCCGGACTACCGTCCTGGCAGCGTCGGGTCGACCGTGCTGCTCGACCCCGACCTGAGCCCGGCCTTCTGGACCGGTATCCGTGACGGCAGCCTGCCCGCAGGCGTCGTGGGTGGCCTGCCGCAGTCGTAGCGTCGTCGCCGGCCGTGGTCGTCGCCGGCGGCAGCGAGAAGGGCCCGCACCGTTCCCGGCGCGGGCCCTTCTCGCACTGCTGTGGACGGGGGTGCTACGCCCCGAAGCCCGTGCGGCGCTCGCCGGCGACCGAGGCGCGCAGCGCGGCCCCCTTGGCGTGCGCCTGCTCGCTCAGCCCCTCCTGGAACGCGACCATCCGCTCACGCAGGCGGGCGGCGTCGTCGTCCACGCCCGAGGCGAGGATGCGTGCGGCGAGCAGGCCGGCGTTGCGCGCTCCCCCGATCGAGACGGTCGCGACGGGCACGCCGGCGGGCATCTGCACGATCGACAGGAGCGAGTCCATGCCGTCGAGGTAGCGCAGCGGCACGGGGACGCCGATGACCGGCAGCGGCGTGACGGCCGCGAGCATGCCCGGCAGGTGCGCCGCGCCCCCGGCACCCGCGATGATGACGCGGATCCCGCGGCCCGCGGCCTCGCGGCCGTAGTCGATCATCTCGGTGGGCATGCGGTGGGCCGAGACGACGTCGATCTCGATGGCCACGCCGAACTCGCGCAGCGCGCCCGCGGCCTCCTGCATCACGGGCCAGTCGGAGTCGGATCCCATCACGATGCCCACCATGGGCGTGCTCTCGGTCATGTCTCAGGCCTTCGTCTCGTCGGTGGCGTGGTTCTCGGGGAGTGTCTCTCCGCGCAGCAGCGCGGCGGCGCCCAGTGCCCGACGGCGGACCTCGCCCAGGTCCTGGCCGCTCACGTTCACGTGGGCGAGCTTGCGGCCGGGGCGCACGTCCTTGCCGTACAGGTTGACGCGCGCGTCGGGGAAGGTCCCCAGGACGTCGGGCAGCGCGTCGGTGAGTGCCGGGAGGCTCGACCCGAGCACGTTGGCCATGACGGTCCACGGCGCCGTGGTCGAGGTGTCGCCGAGCGGCAGGTCGAGGACGGCACGCAGGTGCTGCTCGAACTGGCTCGTGACCGAGCCGTCGATGGTCCAGTGGCCGGAGTTGTGCGGTCGCATGGCGAGCTCGTTGACCAGGACGCGACGGGCGGGGCGGTCGTCGGCCGAGCCGACGGCGTCGTCAGGGCCTTCGGCGACCTCGAACATCTCGACCGCGAGCACGCCGGTCACGTCGAGCCCCTCGGCGATCGCGACGGCCACCCGGCGCGCCTCCTCGGCCTCGTCGGTGGTCAGGTCGGGGGCCGGGGCGATCACCTCGGAGCACACTCCGTCGCGCTGGACGGACTCGACCACGGGCCACGTGCGGACCTCGCCGCTCGGCCGCCGGGCGACCAGGACCGCGAGCTCGCGCGTGAACGGGACCTTCTCCTCGACGAGGAGCTGGGGTCCGCCCGCTGCGGCAGCGGCGAGCCAGTCGGCGGCCTCGTCGGCGGAGGACACGACGCGCACGCCCTTGCCGTCGTAGCCGCCGCGCGACGTCTTGACGACGGCCTGGCCGCCGACCTCGGCGAGGAACCCGGCGAGCGTCGCGTGCCCCTGCTCGGGGTCGACGGGCAGCGGGGCCCAGCGCGGGCACGGGGCGCCGAGCTCGGTCAGCCGTCGGCGCATCACGATCTTGTCCTGCGCCTGGACCAGGGCGTGCGGCGCGGGCCGCACGGGGGTGCCGTGCTCGATGAGGTCGGTGAGCAGGTCGTTGGGGACGTGCTCGTGCTCGAACGTGAGGACGTCGGCCGGGGCCCTGCCGTCCGCCGGTGCGATGAGGTCGCGGATCGCGCCCTCGTCGGTGGCCGCTCCCACCGGGGAGTCGGTCACCACCTGGGCCGCCGACGTGCCGGGAGCCTCGACGAGCACCCGCAGGTGCACCCCGAGCTCACCGGCCGCAGGGGCCATCATGCGGGCGAGCTGCCCGCCTCCGACAACGGCGATCACTGGTGCTGACACGTGTACCGAGGGTAGTCGCTCGACCGGCCCTCGGCCGACCCGTCCCACCCGGCGGTTGCTCCTGGCAATCTTTCCCAGGTCGACGGCGTACCCTGCCGACCATGTCCAGCCAGGTCGACGAGCTCGCGCTCGCCCCCGTCCGGGCGCCCGTCCCCACCGGGACCGCCGCGCGCCCGACGTCCGACGCTGCCCGGCGTCGGACGCGCGTCGTCGCGCGCCTGGCCGAGCTGGGCCGGTTCAGCTTCGTGGGGACCGTCGCGTTCTTCGTGGACCTCGGCCTGTTCAACCTCCTGCGCTTCGGCCCCTGGGACGCGCTGAGCGCGAGCCCGCTCGAGGCCAAGGCGATCGCCGTGAGCGTCGCGACGGTCGTGTCGTGGCTCGGCAGCCGCTACTGGACCTTCTCCGACCGCCGCACGAGCCGCCACGGCCGCGAGCTGCTGACCTTCCTGCTGGTCAACGCCGCCGGCATGGCCATCTCGCTCGGCGTGCTCGCGTTCACGACCGACGTCCTCGGGCTGACGTCCCCGCTCGCGGAGAACGTCGCGGCGAACGGGGTCGGCCTCGCGCTGGCGAACGTGTTCCGCTACGTCGCCTACCGACGGGTCGTGTTCACGGGCCCGTCACGGGCAGGTGGTGGGCACGTCACGGGCGCGGACGGCGGGAACGGGTCGGTCGGCACGGCGCCCGACAGGAGCCTCGCCGACGACCTCGTCGGCAACGTGCCCGACAAGGACTAGCCCTCGGTGTCCTGCCCGCGCCGCCTGCGCCGCCTGCGCACGCCGGACGCCGAGATGGTGGTCCCGGTCGGGAGCACGATCCGCGGGTCGAGGGTGCGGGGGACGCCGGCGAGGAAGAGCGCGAAGATCGGTGGGCGACGCTGGGCCAGCTCGAGCCGCCCACCGTCGGCCGCTGCCAGGTCGCGGGCGAGCGCGAGGCCGAGGCCCGTCCCGGCGCCCGAGGTCGCGCCGCGCTCGAAGACGCGCGAGGCCATCTCGTCCGAGACGCCGTCCCCCTCGTCCCCGACCTCGATCGCGACGGCACCGCTGGTCCCGCTGGGACGAGCGCGCACGGTCGTGGTGCCCGCCCCGTGCTTGAGCGAGTTCTCGATGAGCGTGGCGAGCACCTGGGCGAGCGCACCGGGCGTCGCCAGGACCTGGTAGCCCTCGGGGACGTCGACCACGAGCCGACGTCCCGCCTTGGCGAACGTCGGCACCCACTCCTCCTCCTGCTGGCGGACGACCTCGATGAGGCGCACGGCCTCGGTCGTGCCGCCCTGCGCACGACGGGACTGGGTCAGCAGGTCGTCGACGACCGTGACGAGACGCTCGACCTGCTCGAGCGAGATGCGCGCCTCCTCCTGGATCGCCGGGTCGTCCGAGGCCATCGAGATCTCCTCGAGGCGCATGCTCAGCGCGGTCAACGGGGTCCGGAGCTGGTGCGAGGCGTCGGAGGCGAACTGACGCTCGGCGGCCAGGCGACCGGCGAGGCGGTCCGAGCTGCGCGCGAGCTCGGCGGCCACGAGGTCGATCTCCTCGACCCCGGAGAGCTCGAGGCGGGGTCGGACCTGGCCGGACCCGAGCTGCTCGGCCGATGCCGCGAGGTAGACGAGCGGTGCCGACAGCCGGTTGGCCTGCCACACGGCCATGGCGATGCCCGCGGCGAAGGCGACCACCGAGGCCGCCACGACCAGCAGGACGATCTGCGCGGCGTTCCAGTAGCTCTCCGCGAACGACGTGGTCAGCGCCACCGTCGCGTTCTGGTCGGTCCGGTCCGCCGCCTCGTTGACCCGTCCCGAGATGGGCTCGCCGGCGGTCATCTGCTCGCCGTCGGGCAGGTTCACGAAGACGTAGGCGGGCAGCTCGCCCGGGCGCCCGTCGGACGCGTTGTCCAGGACCGACTGCGGGACCGGCTCGTTCTGCGAGAGCCGGGCGTCGATGTTCCGGGCGAGCGTGTCGACCCGCCCCTGGAGCTGGGCCTTCTCGTTGGCGAGCACGAACTGCGCGCCCAGGAAGGCCAGGGGGAATCCCAGGAGCAGGACGGCGACGGCGACGGCCGCGACCGTCGCCTGCAGCACGCGTCGACGCACGCCCTACTCCTTCACCCAGCCTGTCGGCCGATCAGCCCTCGCCGGTCTCGAAACGGAAGCCGAGCCCACGGACCGTCGAGACGTAGCGCGGCGAGTTGGCGTCGTCGCCGAGCTTGCGACGCAGCCAGGACACGTGCATGTCCAGCGTCTTGGTGGAGCCCACGGGCTCCGAGCCCCACACGTCCCGCATGAGGGTGTCACGCACGACCACGGAGCCCGCGCTCGCGATGAGCACGCGCAGGAGCTCGAACTCCTTGGTCGTCAGGTGCAGCTCGCGGTCGCCCTGGAACGCGCGGTGGGCGGCGACGTCGATACGGACGTCCTGAGCGACCAGCTCCTCCTCGTCGGTGGTGTCACCGTGGGTGCGGCGCAGGAGAGCCCGCACGCGGGCGAGGAGCTCGGCCAGGCGGAAGGGCTTGGTCACGTAGTCGTCCGCGCCGGCGTCGAGACCGACGACGAGGTCGACCTCGTCGGCGCGTGCGGTCAGCACCAGGACGGGCGTCGTCAGGCCCTTGTTGCGGATCTCACGTGCGACGTCCAGGCCGTCCATGTCGGGGAGGCCCAGGTCGAGCACGACGATGTCGACACCGTTCGCGGCGTCGATCGCTCCTTGACCAGTTCCTTGCACGACCACGTTGTAACCCTCACGCGTCAGCGCACGCGCCAAAGGTTCGGCAATCGCCGGGTCGTCCTCCGCTAGCAGTACGTGGGTCATTCGATCATGCTAGGGCATTCGCAGAACTTTGGCGTTATCCGGCAGGCGTTGTGGGACACCCATGGCACACCTGATGGACGCCGATGGCCGGGGCCTTCTGCTCTGCCCGGGTCTGCCCGGTTGCACCCGGTAGCGCCCGCCATGCGCACGCCGTCGGGACGTCATGGGAGGCCGCTCCCACGGCTCGCCGGACCGCCGCCGGACCTGTCGCCCGCGACCTGGGCCGGGCCTGCTCTCCGGCGCCCGGGTCATGCCCCGGTCGTGCCGGGTCGTGCCGCCGGTCCGTCCACGGGTGGACCCCACCGGCGGCGGGGCCCACCTAGGCTGACAGGCATGGGTTGGTACGAGAACATGGGCAAGTGGTGGGAGCGGCACCGGTTCGGTGTCGACATGACCACGACGCTCGTCGTCGCGCTCGCGTTCATCCCGGCGGCCATGGCCTTCGGGACGTCCGCCACGGGCGGCTCCGCGCTCTCGACGCTCTTCACGGTCGGGATGCTCGCACCGCTCCCGTGGCGCCGGGTCCGGCCCGTCGCGTCGGCGATCACCGTCTACGCGGTCGCGCTGCTCCACCTGGTCTTCGGGATCGTGTTCCTCCCGGCCGACTTCCTCCTGCTGATCTCGCTGTTCTCCGTCACCGTCTACGGCCCTCGCTGGGCGCACCGCACCGCGATGATCTCCTCGGCCGCCGGTTCGCTCGTGCTGGGCCTGTCGCTCGCCATGCAGGCGAGCGGCCCCGGCGAGGCGGCCGGGGTGCTCGTGTTCACCACGATGTTCACGACCATGATGTTCCTCGCGGTCTGGGCGTTCGGGCTCGTGCGCCGGTCGCGGCGCGAGACCATCAACGCGCTGGTCGACCGCGCCGAGCGCCTCGAGGTCGAGCGCGACCAGCAGGCGCAGATCGCGACCGCCGCGGAACGCTCCCGCATCGCCCGCGAGATGCACGACATCGTCGCCCACTCGCTGTCGGTCATCATCGCGCAGGCCGACGGAGGCCGGTACGCAGGGGTGACGGACCCGGCGGCCGCCACGCGGGCGCTCACGACCGTCTCGGAGACGGGGCGCGCGGCCCTCGCCGACATGCGCCGGCTGCTCGGGGTCCTGCGGACCGACGACCGTGACGCCGTGGCCGGCGCCGGACCCGCCCAGCTCACGCACGCCCCCGGCCTCAACAACCGACCCCGGCAGCTCGCCCCGGGTGGTCCCGCGAGCGCCGCCCCGACCGGCGGACCTCCGAGCACGGGCTCCACGCCCGTCACGGGCGCGACCCGCCGCGTCGAGCTCAACCCGCAGCCCGACTCCGCCGATCTCGAGACCCTCGTGACCCAGGTGCGCGACAGCGGGATGCGGGTCTCCCTCGTCCGCATGGGCACGCCGCGCGCGCTGCCCCCGGGTGCGGGCCTGACCGTGTACCGGGTCTGCCAGGAGGCGCTGACGAACATCCTCAAGCACGCGGGCCCCGACCCGACCGTCACGGTGGTCGTGACCTGGGGCGTCGACACGCTCCAGCTCGCGGTCGACGACGACGGGCGGGGTGCGTCCGCCGACGGCTCGCACGCTCCCGGCTACGGACTGCTCGGCATGCGTGAGCGCGCCGTGATCTTCGGCGGCTCGGTCACGACAGGCCCGCGCCCCGGGGGCGGCTTCCGCGTCCGGTTCACCATGCCCATCCCCCGGCTCGACGGCGCCGCGCCCCCCGTCCCGCCGGTCCCCGGACCGCCCGTCCCGCCCCCGGGCCCGACGGCGGGTCCCGGCCCGGTCCCCCCACCACCGGACCTGCCGTCGGGCAGGATAGGACGACGCAGCGCTCCCGCACCCGCACCCGCACCCGCACCCGCACCCGCACCCGCACCCGACGATCGTCAGGACCCATGACCTCCACCTTCTTCACGCCCGACCTGCCCGACCGTGCCCCGATCCGGGTCGCGCTCGTCGACGACCAGCAGCTCGTGCGGGCAGGCTTCCGGATGGTGATCGACTCGCAGCCCGACCTGCAGGTCACGGTCGAGGCCGGCGACGGGCTCCAGGCGCTGCGCCTGCTCGCCGACCACCCCGTCGACGTCGTGCTCATGGACGTGCGCATGCCGCACCTCGACGGGCTCGCCGCGACGGCCCAGCTCACGGCTGCGGCCGCGGACGGGCAGCACGTGCCCCGCGTGATCGTGCTCACGACGTTCGACCTCGACGAGTACGTCCTCGAGGCCATCCGCTCGGGAGCGAGCGGCTTCCTCCTCAAGGACGCTCCCCCCGAGGAGATGCTCGCGGCGATCCGCACCGTGCACTCGGGCGACGCCGTGATCGCCCCGTCCTCGACCCGCCGGCTCCTGGAGCACCTCGTCGTGGCGCTGCCCGCCGAGCAGCTCGTCGACACGGGGGCCCAGCAGCAGGTCTCCTCGCTCACCGAGCGCGAGCGCGAGGTGCTCGTGCTCATGGCCAAGGGGCGGTCGAACACCGAGATCGCGGGCGACCTGTTCGTCGCCGAGGCCACGGTCAAGACCCACGTCGGGCGCATCCTCGCCAAGCTCGAGGCGCGCGACCGCGTGCAGGCCGTGGTGACGGCCTACGAGACGGGACTGGTGCGCCCGGGCGCGTGACGGCGTCGGGCACCGGTCGCCTCACCACGCACCGGACGGGGCCCGGACGCGGTCCTGCTCGACGCGCGGCGTAGCCGCTCGACCAGGCACGTACGACCACGGGATGACTCCCCCCACGGCCAGGACCAGCCCGTCGCCGGACGCGGGCGCCACGTCCCGGCTCCTAGTGTCGTCATCAGGTGGGAACGAGGGCCTCCGCCCTCCCCCGCACCCCCTCGGCCCCGACGCCGGACGCACCACGCGCCCCACCGCCGGACCGGACCTACCGACGACGAACTCCCTGGAGCAGACGTGGACACCACCGTGTACCAGCCCATCCCCGGCACCGCCGCCTCACCGGGCACGCCCGCCGTGCGCGCCCGGTCCCTGACCAAGCTGTACGGCAAGGGCGAGGCGACCGTGCGCGCGCTCGACGGCGTCGACGTGGACTTCGAGAAGGGCGCGTTCACCGCGATCATGGGCCCGTCGGGGTCGGGCAAGTCCACGCTCATGCACCTGCTCGCAGGGCTCGACACAGCCTCCAGCGGCCAGGGGTTCATCGGCGACACCGAGATCACCGCGCTGGGCGACAACGAGCTGACCCGGCTCCGCCGCGACCGCGTCGGCTTCGTCTTCCAGTCCTTCAACCTGCTGCCCATGTTCACGGCCGAGCAGAACATCACGCTCCCCATCGAGCTGGCAGGGCGCAAGGTCGACGCCGAGACCAAGGAGTGGCTCGCGACCCTCGTCCAGACCCTGGGCCTGGGCGCACGCCTCACCCACCGCCCCAGCGAGCTCTCGGGCGGCCAGCAGCAGCGCGTCGCGATCGCCCGCGCCCTCATCGCCAAGCCCGAGGTCGTCTTCGCCGACGAGCCCACCGGGAACCTGGACTCGCGCTCGGGCGCCGAGGTCCTGAGCTTCCTGCGCCGCTCGGTGCGCGAGCTCGGCCGCACCATCATCATGGTCACGCACGACCCCACGGCCGCCGCCTACGCCGACCGCGTCATCCTCATCGCCGACGGCCGCATCGCGGGAGACATCGACAACCCGACCCCCGAGTCCGTCCTCGCCGGCCTCGACGCGCTCCGCACCCTCGAGGGCGACCCCGCGGACGCGCTCGCCGCCGGCTCGACCGGTTCGACGGCGGTGCGCGCCTGATGGTCCGGCTCACCCTGGCGCAGATGCGCCGCAGCGTCGGGCGGCTCAGCGCCGCCGGCATCGCGATCCTCATCGGGACCGCCTTCCTCACCGCGACCCTGCTCGCGGGGACCATCATCAGCAGCATCACGACCGACTCGATCGCCGCGCAGTTCGCCGACTCCGACCTCGTGGTCACGAACGGTGCAGGCATCGACCCGGCAGGGCTCGAGGACATCCGCGGGACCGACGGCGTCGAGGCCGCCGACCCCCAGGTCATGCGCGCCTTCGAGCTCGTCTCGGGGGGCAAGCGCACCTACCAGGTCGTCGTCCCGACCGCCTCGGACCCGCGCTTCGAGGCCCAGGAGCTCGTCGAAGGTGCGATGCCCGCACGCTCGGGCGAGATCGCGCTGCCGACCGACGTCGCCGAGCGGCTCGGGCTCGGGCTCGGCGACACGGTGACGGTCGTGCGCTCGGTGTGGACGCCCGGTTCCGAGGACACGACGACCGGGACCGGCGCAGCCGGCGAGGACGGCGCCCCCTCCGAGGACGCCGCCGCGCCCGAGACCGCACCGGCCGACGCGACCGACGAGGCCGAGGGCGCGCCCGCCCCCGCCGACGAGACCGCGCCCGGCGAGGAGTCGGCCGCCGGCAGCTTCGTCGACACGAACGAGAAGCTGACCGTCGTCGGGACCCTCGACGACCCGATGGGCGCCTACGCCCAGGTGGGCGGCGCGGGCGTCCTGTCGACCGAGGACATGACCGCCTGGGAGGCCGACAGCGTCGTCCCGGGCGAGTCCGCGACCGCGTACAACGCGGTCCTGGTCGCCCTGGCACCCGGCACCGACCTCGAAGCCGTCCGATCGACCATCACCGGCTCGCTCGGCGCCGACACCACGGTCTGGACGAGCGCCGAGTACGCCAAGGAGCAGGCCGCCCAGATGACGGGCGGCGAGGACGTCTTCACCTACGTGATCCTCACGTTCGCGGCGATCGCGCTGCTCGTCGCCGCCCTCGTCATCGCGAACACCTTCCAGGTGCTCGTGGCCCAGCGCACCCGGACGCTCGCACTCCTGCGCTGCGTCGGCGCGGACCGCAAGCAGCTGGCCCGCTCGGTCCTGCTCGAGGCCGTGATCCTGGGGCTGGTCGCGTCGGTCGCCGGCATCCTGTTCGGCATCGGGCTCGTCCAGCTCGCGCTGACCGTCGCGGGCCGCATGGACCTCGGCATCCCGCTGCCGTCCGTCGTCCAGGTGACGGCCGTCGCGGTCCTCGTCCCGCTGCTCGTCGGGACCGTCGTGACGCTCGTCGCGTCGTTCTCCCCGGCACGTGCCGCGACCCGGGTCGCCCCGCTCGCCGCGCTGCGCCCCTCCGACGCACCGACCCTCACGTCGGGCGCGGGACGCATCCGCCTCGCGATCTCGTCGATCCTCGTCGTCGGCGGTGCCGGCCTCCTGGTCCTGGGGGTCCTCCTCGGGCAGCAGGGCAGCGCAGAAGGCGGACTGCTCGCCGCGACCGCAGGTGGCGCGGCCTCGTTCGTGGGCGTCCTCGTGGGAGCGATCTTCTGGCTCCCCAAGGTCGTGAGCCTCGTGGGCAAGGTCCTGACGGGTTCGGGCAGCACGGCCAAGCTCGCGGCCGCGAACACGCTGCGCAACCCGCGCCGCACGGCCGCGACGAGCACCGCGCTCCTCATCGGCGTGACGCTCGTGGCCATGATGTCGACCGGGGCCGTGAGCGCCCGGATGAGCATGAACGACGAGCTCGACGGCCGCTACCCTGTGGACGTCTCGCTCGCGACCGACGGCTTCGACGAGTACGGCGGCAACCAGCCCGTCGCGCTCCCCCGGTCCACGATCGGCACGGCCGAGAAGGTCGACGGCGTCGAGTCCGTCGTCCCGCTGACCGCGACGTCCGTCACGGTCGACCTCGACGGCGACGACGTCACGTTCCTCGCACGCGGCGTCGACCCCGAGGCCGCGAGCACGCTCGTGCGCGACAAGGAGGCCGTCGAGGGCCTGGCCCCCGGCACGGTCGTCGTCCCGGCGGGCGTCGCCAAGGACTGGAACGTCTCGTCGGGCGACCAGCTCGTGCTGACCGCGGCCCCGCTCCCCGACGACGCGGACCCTCAGGGCACGCCCGCGACCCTCGAGGCGCTCGTGACCCCCATGGGTGGTCGTGCGCTGCTCGTCACGCCGCAGACGCTCGAGGGCGTCGCGACCGGGACACCCGTCACGAGCGCGTGGGTCGGGCTGGCCGACGTCAACGACGCAGCCTCCGTGGTGCCGGCCCTCCAGGACGCGCTCGCGGAGACCGACCTCCCGATCGACGTCACGGGGGCCGCGGTCGAGCGGGCGATGTACCAGAAGGTCGTCGACACGATCCTCGGCGTCATCGTCGGCCTCCTCGCGGTCGCGGTCGTCATCGCCCTCATCGGTGTCGCGAACACGCTCTCGCTGTCGGTCATCGAGCGCCGACGCGAGTCCGCGACCCTGCGGGCCATCGGCCTGAGCCGGTCCCAGCTGCGGTGGATGCTCGCGATCGAGGGCATGCTCATCGCAGGGGTCGGCGCGGTGCTCGGCATCCTGCTGGGCATCCTGTACGGCTGGGCCGGTGCGTCCGCGGCCCTCGCCGTGATGGGCGACGTGACCCTCGCCGTACCGTGGCGCGACGTCGCCCTGGTCATGGTCGTGGCGCTCGTCGCGGGTCTGCTCGCCTCGGTGATCCCGGGCCGCTCGGCAGCCCGCACCTCGCCCGTGGAGGCGCTCGCGGTCGAGTGACCCGGCACCTCGCGCAAGCACGCCCGACGGCGCGCCTGTGGACGGTCTCCTCGTCCACAGGCGCGCCGTCGTCGTCTGCGGGAACCCCGCGCTCGACGACAGGATCGGCGGGTGCTCATCACCCTCCATCCGGGCGTCGACCTGGACGTCCCCCTGGGGTCCCGCCTGGGAGACCTCCGCCCGGATCTCGCACGCGTCGCGTGCCGCCCCGAGATCGCGAGCTCACCGCTCGAGGTCGACGGCGTCCTGGTCGGCGACGACCACCGGGTCGGGACCCGACCCCTCCTGCCCGGCGCGACGCTCCGCGCGACGGACATCGGGGCGCACGGTCAGGAGGGCCGACCCGCACGCGCGCCCCGGGCCGCGAGCGCCGTCCCGGTGGACCCGGACGCTGCCGCGTTGCGCGCCCCCTGGCACGTCGCGGTGCTCACGGGTCCCGGTTGCGGCGGCCTGCTGCCGCTGCAGCCCGGCGTCCCGCTCGTCCTGCGGCACGGGACCGGTCCGGTCGTGGTCGTCACGCTCGGGGTGTCGCGCCGCCGGGGCCCGCGGAGGTGGACCTCGAGGTCGCGGGGTGGGGCTTCGGGGGCGGGAGCCGTCGCGGGGGCGGGAGCCGAAGCGGGTGCCCGGGTACGGCTGAGGGTCTCCCGGTGCACCCCGGTCCGTGCGGCGGGCCGCGTCGTCGTCCAGGGCGGCACCGAGCAGCCCGTGCACGTCCACGGTCGCTCGCCCGAGGGCAGGCGGCGGCACGTGCCGTACGGAGCCGTCCGGCGGTGGCCCCCGGGTCACGTGCTCGAGGTAGGTGCCACGACCTACGACCTGCGCCCCCGTCCCCACCTCGACGAGTGGGACGTCGCGAGCGGGCTCTCCCACCCGGCCCCGGCCGCCCCGCGGGGACTTCTCGACCCGGCGTCCCTCACGATGGCGATCACACCGGCCATCGGGTCGCTCGCGCTCGCTGCCGGGACGCGTCAACCCTTGTTCGCGCTCCTCGCGCTGGTCGGCCCGCTCACGCTCCTGATCCCCCTTCTCGCCCGACGGCGTCGCACCGCCGTGAGCGGACTGCCCGGCATGACAGGAGGGCGCCCCGGGCAGGACGGGTCGGCCCCCGGGAGAGCGGCCGACCCTGCGCTCTCCGTGGACGGGCCGCGCACCGCAGGTCGCCGTGACGGGCCAGCGCCGTCGTCCCGGCGCGAGCGTCGCACCCCTGTGCCGGGCGCCCTGCTCGACCGGTCCAGGCACCCCGACCCGCACCCGGCCGACCTCCTGACCGCCGCGTTCGCCGCCCACCACGCGACCGAGGCCCGTCCGCCGGGCACGCCTGCGGCCGCGGGCACTCAGCCACTCGGTGCGCCCGTACCCCGGGCCGCCGTCGCGAGCGCCCAGGGCGCCCGCCTGCCGGACGGTTGCGTGGCGGTCGTCGGGCCCCGGGTCGAGCGCCTGGCGGCCGCGCGATCCCTGCTCCTCGCCCAGGTCGCCTCGGGGGCCGAGGTCGACGCCGTGCACCGCGACGAGCTGGCGTCGGACTGGTCGTGGCTGCGCTGGCTGCCCGGCGCCCGCCGGAGCGACCTGGTGGTGCCCGCCCCCCAGGACGAGGGCGGGAGCCACGAGCGACCGCTCCGGGTCGTCGTGGTCGACGTCCCCACGAGTCCCGGTCCCGTCGGCCGGGGCACCACGTCCGACCCCCTGGTCGAGGCCCTCGAGACGTGGTGGGCACGGCGGACGGGGACCGAGCGGCTGATCCTGCTCGCCGCCGACCGCCGGTCGGTCCCGGCCTGGTGCCGCACGCTCCTCGACACGGCCCGGCACACCTGGCACCTGGCCGACGGCACGGTCGAGCCCGCCCCGGAGATCGGGGTGGGGGTCGACCTGGCCGAGCGGTACGCGCGGCACGTCGCGGCTGCGGCACGCCTCGGCCGGTGGCCTGCAGACACCGAACCAGCGGGCCCCGTCGACCCCACCGACCCGGTCCACCCCGACCTCGCCGCGAGCGTCTCGCTCGCCGGGCTCCTGCACGCGCCGCTCCCCCACGACCCCGGCTCGGTGTCTACCTGGGTCGCCGCCCGGTGGTCGGCCGCCGCGGCGCGACCCCGCCCGGGACTCGACGTCCCGATCGGCACCGACGCGCAGGGCGGTACCGTCCGTGTCGACCTGGTCCGCGACGGACCGCACGCCCTGGTCGCCGGGACCACGGGCGCGGGCAAGTCCGAGCTGCTCCAGTCCCTCGTGCTGGCACTGGCCCTCACGTACGGCCCACGCGACCTCGCGATCGCGCTCGTGGACTTCAAGGGCGGCGCGGGCTTCGGCGCCTGCGTGGGCCTTCCGCACGTCGTCGGGCAGGTCACGGACCTCGAACCGGGGCTCGCCGGCCGCGCGCTCACCGGTCTGCGCGCCGAGCTGCGCCGACGCGAGCACGCCCTGGCGCAGGTCGGGGCGTCCGACGTCGACGACCTGCCGCCCGGGACGCTGCCCCGGCTCGTCGTGGTGATCGACGAGTTCCGGGCGCTCGCCGACGACCTGCCCGACTTCCTCCCCGGTCTCCCGCGTCTCGCGTCGCAGGGCCGGTCGCTCGGGGTGCACCTCGTCCTGGCCACGCAGCGCCCCGCCGGTGCCGTGACGGCAGACATGCGCGCGAACATCTCCCTGCGGCTGGCCCTGCGCCAGATCGACCCGGGCGACTCACGGGACGTGATCGACTCGCCGCACGCCGCGCATATCCCGGCCGGTCGACCCGGCCGGGCGGTCCTGCGACGCGGCAACGAGCCACCGTCGGCCCTCCAGTGCGCGCACGCGGGGACGGCGGCGCCACCGCCGGGAGTCCAGGTGCGGACCGTCGGGCGGTGGTGGGCACCCCGGGACACGGCCCTCGCCCGAGAGCCTGCGACCGACCCGGTGGCCGACCTCGTCGCGGCCGCGGTCGCCGCGGCGGAGGCCGCCCGCCTCCCGACCCATGCCCCGCCATGGCTCCCCGCCCTGCCCGCTCGCGTGACGCCGTCGGACCTGAGGGGTGCGCTCCTGGGTGCGCCGTCCGGCGACCTGCCCCTGGCCCTGTCCGACCTGCCGGACCAGCAGAGGCGCGGCCTGGTCTCCTGGCGGCCCGAGGACGGGCACCTCGCGGTCGTCGGACGCCCGCGGTCCGGGCGGTCGACGACCCTGCACACGCTCGCCGTCTCGGCCCTCGACCGCGGCTGGGACGTCCACGTCGTCGGCGGCGCTCCGGCGCTCCCCGGCGCGCTCGCGCGGCACCCACGGTGCGGAACGGTCGTGCCACGGCACGACGCGCGGCGGGTCGCACGCCTCGTGGACCTCCTGCTCCGGGGAGCGCGCCGCCGCCCGGCCCTCGTGCTGCTCGACGACGTCGAGGACCTGCGTGCGTCCCTGGGCCGTCTCGCGTCGGGGGCAGGGGCCGACCAGCTCGGTCGCCTGCTCGCCGAGGGGCCCGCGCACGGGGTGCACGTCGCTCTCGCGGGCGGCTCCCCGGGCCTGGCGGGGCTGGCCCAGCGCACGGGCCCCCGCCTCGTGCTGGCGTCGGACGCCGTGCCCGACGACGTCGCGCACGGTGTCCCGTCACGGCTCGCCGGGCGCGGTGGTCGCCCCGGTCGAGCGGTGTGGCTCGGGGCGGGCGAGGCCGTCGAGTGCCAGGTGCTCGTCGACGCCGCCCCCGGCCGCGCGACCACGGTCGTCGGTGATCCCGACGGTGCGACCTGCGGCGACGGGCCGGTGCGGCTGCTCCCGCTGCCCCGGTACGTGGCCGAGGGCGACGTCACGAGCACCGAGGTGGCCGGGCAGGGCAGCGGTGCGGGCACGGTCGCGCCCCGGGCCCCGGTCCTGCCGCTCGGACGCCTGGTCGTAGGACGCGGGGGTGACCACGCGGGCCCCGTCCACCTCGACGTCGCGCACGGCACCCTCGTCGTGGGCCCCCCGGGGAGCGGGCGCAGCAGCGCCCTGCTGGTCCTGGCACGCCAGGTGCTCGCCGCGGGGAGGCTGCGGGCCGTCCTCTCGCCCGACGGGCGGTTCGAGGACGTCGTCCGAGGCGGTGCGCACGACCTGCACGCGGCCATCGGGCCGTCGCCGACCGAGGTGCGGGCCGTGCTCGGTGCCCTGCCGGGGGCGGGGCTCGAGGCGGGCGACGTGGTGGTCGTCGACGACCTGGACCTCGTCGTCAGGACGTCGCCTCTCGAGGCGGACGTCCTCACAGACCTGCTGAGGAGCGGCGTCGCCGTCCTCGCGTCGACCTCGACCGCAGGGGCCGCGACCGCTCACCGCGGGCCGGTCGCCGAGCTGCGCGGCGCGCGCAGCGGCCTCGTCCTGGCCCCCGAGGAACGCGGCAGCAGCGAGGTCTTCGGGAGATCTCTGGGCTGGTCGGTCGACCCCGAGATCGCGCCGACCGGTCGAGCGGTCGCGATCTGCGGCAACGACCTGGTCCCCGTCCAGGTCGCCTCGCCCGGGACGGTCACGGTGGCACCGGCGGCCGAGCAGGACGAGGCCGGGACCGGTCGCGCCGAGGGCTCAGGCGCCGGTGAGGGCTCAGGCGCCGGTGCGGCCTCAGCCGTCCGTGCGGGCCGCGTCGCGCGTCGTCGCGACGACGACCGGGCGCAGCATGAGACCCACGAGCACGACCAGGGCGAGCGCCATGGTCCCGATCCCGCCGGGCGTGACCTGGTACTGGAGCCAGCTGAAGGCGACCACGATCTGGAGGAGCTGCCACGTGGCCACGGGTGACCGTCCCCACCGCTGGCCGCGGAGCAGACCACGCGCGCTGGCCACGAGGGTGACCGCGACCCCGAGGCAGAACAGGGCGAGGAAGATCGAGACCCCGGCCGAGAACGAACCGCCCGCGAGGAGCTCGGCGAGGACGACCACCGCGGCGGCGGCGAGGGCCAGCGCCTCGAGCGCGATGCCCGCGACCACGACCCACAGCGCGGGAGGTCTCGCTCCTGCGGGGAGCGTCGCCGAGGGGCCCGCCCCGTCCTCGGGAGGCTCGGGGGATGATTGATTCGGGGTGCTCACAGGTGCCACGACAACCCAGGGTACGCGTGACCTGCACCTTCACCGAAGTGTGACCAAGACCTCACGGTTCACCCCGCAGAAACTTTCCGGTAACCCCTTGTGCTGGGCTTCACGAGATGTGAACCTAGTTCAAGCATCAATTACCCCCCCACCTGAGCCCGAAGCCCATTGTGGACGTGCGTCCGACACATTCACAAAGCGGCCTTGCTCGTCATGCCAAGGAGACCTCACATGGACTGGCGCCACCGCGCAGCCTGCCTGGAAGAAGACCCGGAGCTGTTCTTCCCGATCGGGAACACCGGCCCCGCCCTCCTGCAGATCGAAGAGGCGAAGGCCGTCTGCCGCCGCTGCGACGTCGTCGACACGTGCCTCAAGTGGGCCCTCGAGTCCGGTCAGGACGCGGGCGTCTGGGGTGGCCTGTCGGAGGACGAGCGCCGCGCGCTCAAGCGCCGCACCGCTCGCGCCCGTCGCGCCGGCTGAGCTTCACATACTTTTCTCATAAAGGGCCGTCACCTGCTGGTGACGGCCCTTTATGTTGCCCACGGAAGAGAATTGTCGGCCCGTCCGATCCTCCCCGTGAGGACGAGCGTCACCCCTGCCGCGAGCCCGCACCGTCGCGCAGCACGAGCTCCAGGACCACCTGCGTCCCACCCCCCGGACGGGTGGACCACTCGATCGTCCCGCCCAGCTCGTTCGTCACGAGCGTCGCGACGATCTGCGATCCCAGACCGCTCTTCTTGGCCTTGACGGTGGGCTCGGCACCCGGCAGCGGCATGCCGACGCCGTCGTCCGCGACCACGATCCGCAGGGCCGATCCGCTGCGCCGCGCGTCGATCTCGACGGTCCCGTCCGTGCGGCCGGCCAGGCCGTGCTCGACCGCGTTCGTCACGAGCTCGGTCAGGACGAGTGCGAGCGGCGTCGCGTCCTCGGCCGGGACCAGCCCGAAGCTCCCCGTCTGCACCGTGCGGACCTTGGTGTCGGCGGAGGCGACGTCGGCCGCCAGGCGCAGGGCGCGCCCGCCCATGTCGTCGAACTCGACCTCCTCGTCGAGCGTCTGGGACAGGCTCTCGTGCACGAGGGCGATGGTCGCGACGCGGCGCATGGCCTCCTCGAGCGCCGCCCGTGCCTCCGGCACGTCCATGCGCCTCGCCTGGAGCCGCAGGAGCGCGGCGACGGTCTGCAGGTTGTTCTTGACCCGGTGGTGGATCTCGCGGATCGTCGCGTCCTTGGTGATGAGCTCGCGCTCGCGCCGGCGCAGCTCGGAGACGTCGCGGCAGAGCAGCACCGCCCCGATGCGCTGCCCCGACTCGGTGAGCGGCAGCGCACGCAGCGACAGGGCCACCCCCCGGGCCTCGATGTCGGTGCGCCACGGCGCGCGCCCCATGACCACGAGGGGCAGGGACTCGTCGACCGGGGTCTGGTGCTCGATGAGGTCGGTCGTGACCTCGATGAGCGAGCGCCCCACGAGCGGCCCGATCACGCCGAGACGGTGGAAGCAGCTCAGGGCGTTGGGGCTCGCGTAGAGCACCTCACCCTCGGAGTTGAGCCGGATCAGCCCGTCGCCCACGCGAGGGGCGCCGCGGCGAGGGCCGGTCGCCGCGTTGGGTGCGGGGAACTCTCCGCGGGAGATCATCGCGATGAGGTCGTCGGCGGCCTCGACGTAGTTCAGCTCGAGCCGGCTGGGCGTGCGTCCGCTGCCGAGGTTCGTCTGCCGGGCCACCACGGCGATCGCGCGCCCGCTGTGCACGACCGGGATGGCCTCCTCGCGCACCGCGTACGCGCCGAACCAGCGGGGCTCGCGGGACCGCTGGGAGCGGGCCTCCGAGAGGGCGCGCTCGAGCTGGGGCCGCTGACCGTCGGGGGCCGTCGAGCCGACGATGTCGTCGTAGTGCACGGTGGCCCCGGTGCTCGGCCGGCACTGGGACACCGCGACGAAGTTCCCGTCACCCGTGGGCAGCCACAGGACGAGGTCGGCGAACGCCAGGTCGGAGATGACCTGCCAGTCCCCGACGAGCAGGTGCAGCCACTCGTTGTCGGCAGGCGACAGCTCGGCATGGCGGGAGATCAAGTCACTCATGGCAGACACGGGCTCCAGCGTACGCATGCACCGGCGCCTTCACGGGATCGACGCCCTTCCTTCGGTAGAGTCGGTCTCCCCGGCGCACCCTGCGCGCCGGTCGGCACGTCCCGAGGAGAGCCTGTGCACCTGAGCGTCGATCTGCACTACCCCGCCGGCCTGGAGGACGTCACCCGGATGCTCGCGAGCGAGGCGTTCGTCAGGTGGCGTGCGCAGCGCACCGGCGGCCCGCAGAGCCTCGTGGACCTCGCGGACGTGACCGGTTCGCTCGACGAGGGCTTCTCCGTCGTCGTCCGACGCACGCTCCCCACGGACCAGATCCCCGGCCACCTGCGCGCGTTCGTCGGGAACGCGCTCGAGATCCGTCAGGCCGAGGTCTGGGAGCCCGCGGCGGGCGACTCCCGGCGGGGCACGGTCTCGCTCGAGATCACGGGAGCCCCTGTCCGGATGACGGGCACCGTCACCCTCGAGGCCCTGCCCGACGGCGGCACGCGCCAGTCGTACGAGGGCGAGCTCAAGGCGACCGTCCCGCTGTTCGCGGCGGCCGTCGAGGAGGCTGCCGCGGGCGCCGTCCGGGCCACGCTCTCGTCCGAGGAGCAGGCCGGCGTGGAGTGGCTCACCGCCCCCTGACGAGCCCCTTGCGCTCCCCTTCGCGGTGGTCCCCGGCGCCCCTCGAGAGCACGCCACGAATCCCGTACGAGCGGTCGGTAATCGATAACGATTCGAGCACGGGATCTGGCGCCGAAACGCTGTGACCTGCGACGACGTCGGCGTGGGAGCGTTTCCACAACGCTCTGTCACCTCACGAGGTTGACATCTCCGGAAGCAACCGGCCACCATCGTGGCACTTCGTGGGAGCGCTACCACTCGAAGGAGTATGGGAGCGCTGCCACGCCGATCATCGACAAGGGAGTCACCGTGCTGAGCAGCACCCGTTCGACCCGCACCCGCACAGCAGCAGCCGCCGTCGCGGGGGTTGCGGCCCTCACCCTCACCCTGACCGCCTGCTCCTCGGGCTCCGGCTCGTCGGACGAGGGCAGCGGCTCGTCCGACGGCGAGAAGATCACCCTCACCGTCGCGACGTTCAACGACTTCGGCTACACCGACGAGATGCTGAAGTCCTACACCGACGCCCACCCGAACGTCACCGTCAAGCAGACCAAGGCCGCGAAGTCGGAGGACGCGCGCACCAACCTGACGACCAAGCTCGCCGCAGGCGGCGACGGCCTGGCCGACATCGAGGCCATCGAGGTCGACTGGCTCCCCGAGCTCATGCAGTACCCCGACCTGTTCACCGACCTCACGGACCCCGCGCTCGCGGACCGCTGGGTCGGGTGGAAGTCCGAGCAGGCCACGACCCCCGAGGGCAAGCTCATCGGCTACGGCACGGACATCGGCCCCGAGGCCATCTGCTACCGCTCCGACCTGTTCGCCGCAGCCGGGCTGCCGACGGACCGCGCGGCGGTCGCCGAGCTCCTCGGCGGCGCCGACGCCACGTGGGACGACTACTTCGCCGCGGGCAAGCAGTACAGCACCGCGACGGGCAAGGCCTGGTTCGACAGCGGCATGGCCACCTACCAGGGCATGGTCAACCAGCTCGACAACGCCTACGAGAACTCGGACGGCACGCCCAAGGACCTCGCGACCAACTCCGACATCCAGAGCCTGTACGAGTCCGTGCTGACCGCGTCCGTGACGGACAACCTCTCGGCCCACCTCGAGCAGTGGTCGGGTGACTGGGACGCCGCGTTCCAGAACGACGGCTTCGCGACCATGCTGTGCCCCGCCTGGATGACGGGCCCGATCGAGGAGCGCTCGGGCGGCATCACCGGCTGGGACGTCGCTGACGTCTTCCCCGGTGGCGGTGGCAACTGGGGCGGTTCGTTCCTCACGGTGCCCGCCTCCGGCAAGAACGCCGACGCCGCCAAGGAGCTCGCCGCCTGGTTGACCGACCCCGCGCAGCAGACCGCCGCGTTCGAGTCGGCCGGCACGTTCCCCTCGCAGGTCGAGGCGCAGGACTCCGAGGCCGTCCAGGCCTTCACGAACGAGTTCTTCAACTCCGCGCCGGTCGGCGCGATCTTCGTCGCCCGCGCCAACGCGATCGAGGGCGCCCCGTTCAAGGGCGCGAACTACTTCGCGATCCACCAGACCGTCCAGGACGCCATCAAGCGCACCGACGTCGAGAAGACCGACGACGCCAAGGCGTCGTGGGACAAGGCCATCCAGTCCTTCAAGGACCTGGGCCTGAGCTGATCCGGCGCGCGGGGTGACCCCCTCCGGGAGGTCACCCCGCGCTCCCAGGCCCCAGCCCGCCGTCGGGCATCGCGTCCCCGCTCGACCCAGCAAGGAAAGTCGGATGAGCGTCCTCACTCCCACCCAGCCCAACCAGGGCCTCGACGGACCGGCACCACGCCCGCAGCGGCGCGTCGGCTTCTCCCAGCGCCTCGGCCGCTGGGACGTCAAGCTCTCCCCCTACCTCTACATCTCCCCGTTCTTCATCCTCTTCGCGATCACCGGGCTCTTCCCCCTCGTCTACACGGCCTTCGTGTCGGTCCACGAGTGGAACCTGCTGGGCGGACAAGGGGACTTCGTCGGTCTCCAGAACTTCTCCGACGTGCTCGCGCAGCCCACCTTCTGGAAGTCGCTGCGCAACACCTTCTCGATCTTCCTGCTCTCGTCCGTGCCCCAGGTCATGTGCGCGATCATCATCGCGGCGCTGCTCGACCAGAACCTGCGTGCCGCGACCTTCTGGCGCATGGGCGTCCTGCTCCCCTACGTCGTGGCCCCCGTCGCGGTCGGCCTCATCTTCGGCCGCCTCTTCGCCGACCAGTACGGCCTCATCAACGGGCTGCTCGGAGTGATCGGGATCGAACCGATCCGCTGGCACGCCGACGCCCTCGCGAGCCACGTCGCGATCGCCTCGATGGTCAACTTCCGCTGGACCGGCTACAACGCGCTGATCTTCCTCGCCGCGATGCAGGCCGTCCCGCGCGAGCTCTACGAGGCCGCGATCATCGACGGCGCGGGCCGCGTGCGCCAGTTCTTCTCCGTGACCGTGCCCCAGATCCGCGCCACGATCATCTTCGTCATCATCACCTCGACCATCGGCGGCCTGCAGATCTTCGACGAGCCGCGCACGTACGACGCGCAGGGCCTCGGCGGCGCCGACCGCCAGTGGATGACGACGGTGCTGTACCTGTACGACGTCGCGTGGGGCAACCAGAAGAACTTCGGCCGCGCCGCCGCGATCGCCTGGATCCTGTTCATCGTCATCCTGCTCATCGGCCTCGTGAACTTCGCGATCACGCGCAGCATCTCGACCTCGGGCCCCAGCAAGAAGGCGCCACGAGCCGTCCAGCGCGCACGCCGCAAGGCGGCCGCCGCCGCGGTCCGGGCGCAGAACACGACCAGCCCGCGCGGACACTCCCCCGCCCGCAGACCCAGCGCGCCCACGAGCGCACCCAACGATCGGAAGAAGCGATGAGCTCGATCCCCGTCGTCGCGCAGACCGCCGGAGCGGGTGCCGCCCGCGCGGCCGCCCGCCGCCCGAACCGCCGCCCCGTCCGCAAGGGCACGGGGGGCCACACCCGCCGACCGGGCTGGGTCACCTACACCTTCCTCGGCCTCGTGCTGCTGATCTCGATCTTCCCGCTGTACTTCACGCTCATCCTGGGCTCGTCGACGCCGGCCGAGATCTCCAAGGCCGCGCTCCCGCAGCTCCTGCCCGACGCGAGCCTGTTCACGCAGTTCGCCGAGGTCATCGGGTCGAGCGCGATCAACTTCTGGAAGGCGTTCGCGAACTCGGTGATCATCGCGGTCGTCACGTCGCTCTCCGTGGTCCTGTTCTCCACGCTCGCGGGCTACTCGTTCGCCAAGCTCCGGTTCCGTGGCCGCGGCCCCCTGCTGGTCTTCGTCATCGCCACCATGGCCGTGCCGACCCAGCTCGGCGTGATCCCGATGTTCATCCTCATGTCCGACCTCGGGTGGATCGGCAAGCTGCAGGCCGTGATCGTGCCCGCGCTCGTCACCGCGTTCGGCGTGTTCTGGATGACGCAGTACCTGTCGGAGTCCCTGCCGTACGAGCTCATCGAGGCCGCACGCGTCGACGGTGCCTCGATGTTCCGGACCTTCTGGTCGATCGCCCTGCCCGCGGCCCGTCCCGCGGCCGCGATGCTCGGCCTGTTCACGTTCGTCCAGCAGTGGACGAACTTCTTCTGGCCGTCCATCGTGTTGAACCAGGAGAACCCGACGCTGCCGCTCGTGGTGCGGTCGCTGCAGGCGAACTACTTCGTGGACTACTCGCTCGTCATGGCAGGCGTGTTCCTCGTGACGCTGCCGCTGATCGTGCTGTTCATCTTCACCGGTCGCCAGCTGGTCGCCGGCATCATGCAAGGAGCTGTCAAGGGATGACCGAGATCATCACCCCCCGCCACCTGGGCGCCACCGACCGCGTCGAGTTCCCCCAGGGATTCCTCTGGGGCGCCGCGACCGCCGCGTTCCAGATCGAGGGGGCCGCGCACACCGACGGCCGCGAGGACTCCGTCTGGGACACGTTCTGCCGCGTCCCGGGAGCCGTCCTGGGCGGCGACGACGGCGAGGTCGCGTGCGACCACTACCACCGCTACCGCGAGGACGTCGCGCTCCTGTCCGACCTGAACCTGGGCACCTACCGGTTCTCGTCGTCGTGGGCCCGCGTCCAGCCGGGTGGCGGCGCGGTCAACCAGAAGGGCCTGGACTTCTACTCCCGCCTGGTCGACGAGCTGCTCGCCGAGGACCTGCTGCCCTGGATCACGCTCTACCACTGGGACCTGCCGCAGGCGATCGAGGACCAGGGCGGGTGGACGAACCGCGACACGGCCTACCGCTTCGCGGACTACGCCGTGACGATGCACGAGGCGCTCGGCGACCGCGTCGGGGTCTGGACGACCCTCAACGAGCCGTGGTGCTCAGCGTTCCTCGGGTACACGGGCGGTGTCCACGCCCCCGGCCGCCAGAGCCGACCCGACGGTCTCGCCGCGGCGCACCACCTCCTGCTCGGCCACGGTCTCGCGGTCCAGGCTCTGCGTGAGCGTGCCCCCGAGGCGAACCTCGGGATCACGCTCAACTTCACGGTCGCCGACCCGGTCGACCCCGACGACGCGGGTGACGTCGACGCGGCCCGCCGCATCGACGGACAGTTCAACCGGATCTTCCTGGACCCCGTCATCAAGGGCGAGTACCCGGCAGACGTCCTCGCGGACGTCGAGGAGTACGGCTTCGCCGAGCACGTCCAGGACGGTGACCTCGCGATCATCTCGTCGCCCATCGACGCGCTCGGCGTGAACTACTACCACGGCGAGCTCGTCTCCTCGAGGCCCGCGTCGACGACGCTGGACGGCTCCGCGCCGGTCGAGCGTCCGACGTCGAGCCCCTACCCCGCGGCCGACGGCGTGTTCAACCACCCGCGCGGGCTGCCCGTCACGGACCAGAGCTGGGAGATCCAGCCCGAGGGCCTCACGCGCCTGCTCAACCGCCTCCAGGCGGACTACACGGGTCCCGCGGGGGTGCCGCTCTACATCACCGAGAACGGCTGCGCCTACGACGACGTCGTGGAGGCCGACGGGTCGGTCGACGACCAGAACCGCCTCGAGTTCTTCGACGCCCACCTGCGGGCCGTCAAGGACGCGATCGACGACGGCGCCGACGTCCGCGGCTACTTCGCGTGGTCCCTCCTGGACAACTTCGAGTGGTCCTGGGGCTACTCCAAGCGGTTCGGGATCGTCCGGGTCGACTACGAGACCCAGGAGCGCACCGTCAAGGCGAGCGGGCGCTGGTTCGCCCAGGTCGCGTCCCAGAACGCGGTCCCGGCCCGCCCCTGACGGCGAGCCTCCGAACGTGGCAGTTCTCTCATCCAGGCCTGGCAGGATACTGAGACCATGAGCACCCTGAGTTCCGCGCCGACCCTGGACGAGGTCGCACAGACGGCCGGCGTGTCCCGCTCGACGGCGTCCCGCGCCATCAACGGCGGTCTGCGCGTCTCCCCCGAGGCGCAGGCCGCCGTGGACGCCGCCGTCGCCCAGCTCGGGTACACCCCGAACAGGGCGGCGCGGTCCCTCGTGACACGGCGTACCGACTCGATCGCGCTCGTCGTCCCCGAGCCCGACGAGCGCATCCTCACGGACCCGTTCCTGTCGGGGACGCTGCGCGGGGTCAGCGCGGCTCTCGCGCCCACGGACCTGCAGCTCGTGCTGCTCATCGCCCGGCCCGACGAGCACGCGGGCCGCATCGTGCGGTACCTGCGCAGCGGTCACGTGGACGGCGCGATCATCACGTCGCACCACCGCGAGGACGACCTCGAGGGCGCCGTGCTCGCGTCCCCCCTCCCCGCGGTCTTCGTCGGCCGACCCTTCACCGCGATGGACGACCTCGTCTACGTGGACGTCGACAACGTCGAGGGCGGGCGCATCGCGACCCAGCGCCTGATCGACGGCGGCTACCGCCGCATCGCGACGATCAGCGGCCCCCAGGACATGACGGCGGGCGTGGACCGCCTCATGGGGTGGCGCAAGGCTCTGCGTGCGGCGGGCCTGCCCGACGACGCGATCGCCTCGGGAGACTTCGCCGCGGCCGGCGGTGCCGCGGCCATGGAGGAGCTCCTGGACCGCCACCCCGACATCGACGCGGTCTTCGCCGCCTCGGACCTCATGGCCGAGGGCGCGCTGCGCGTGCTGCGCGCTCGGGGCAAGTCCGTGCCGGGAGACGTGGCCGTGGTCGGCTTCGACAACCTCGGCGTCGCGGGGGCGACCAGCCCGGCGCTGACGACCGTGCAGAACCCCGTCGTGGAGATGGTCAAGGCCGCGACCGGGATGCTGCTCGACCTCATCGCGGGCCACCCCGTCTCGCGGTCGCCGCGCGTCTTCTCCCCCGAGCTCATCCGCGGGGCGTCGGACTGACCGTGCGCCGCTAGTCGACGTCCCACTGCTCGGCGCGCTCGTCCCCCTGCCCGAGGTCTGCTCCGCGCGCCGCGACCTCGGCGACGGCCGCGGCCGCGATGCCCTCGGTGAGGAGCGCCCCGGCGACGACGAAGAACAGGACGTCCGTGGCGCCGTCGGGGCCCAGGAGGCTCCCGACGACCGCGAGGACCGTCACCAGCGCCGCCCCCGGCAGCACCACCGTGAGCGCGGCGCGGTGCCCCGCGATCCACGCCGCGTCGCTGCGCTGGGTCGCGGGCGTGCGGATCCCGATCAGGCCGTTGCGGGTCATCCGGTCGGTGGCCCCGAGCCAGGCGAGCCACGCGACCAGGAGCGCGACGGCGACGATGATCCAGACAGCGAGCACGGGGCCTCCTCGACGAGGTCTGCAGTGCGCCGCGGTCGGCGGGCGAGGCCGGTGGGGGCCGCGGGGGCACGCCACGAGCCTAGGGCGAACCGCGCGCGTCGTGGGAGAGCCGCTCCCTCGTCCGTGCTGCGTCGCCGAACCGTCACGCTTGTGAAAGTTCTCACAATTGTGCTCGGTGAGTCGCGCGTCACATCACCGTACCGTCGAGGCACGTCGTGCCACCGCTGACCCGAGCCTGCCCGGGACCGCACCACGACCCCTGACGACAGGCCGGAAGGACACGACATGACCGCCACCGCAGGCTCGTCCGAGAAGCGCGCGCTCCTCCCCCTCGTGATCGCGGGCCTGACCACGTTCTCGACCGTCGACTGGCCGGGCCGGCGCGTCGCGACAGTCTTCCTCCAGGGCTGCCCGTGGCGCTGCACCTACTGCCACAACCCGGACCTCGTCACGTACGCACCCCGCGACGCCGACGGGCCGATCCCCTGGACCGACGTCCTGGCGTTCCTCGGGAAGCGGCGGGGACTCCTCGACGGGGTCGTCTTCTCGGGCGGCGAACCGACCCTCCACGCCGCCCTCCCGGCGGCGATCGCCGACGTGCGGGAGCTGGGCCTCGGCGTCGGGCTGCACACCGGGGGTGCGTGGCCCGTGCGGCTCGAGCACGTCCTGCCGCTCGTCGACTGGGTGGGTCTCGACATCAAGGACCTGCCCGACCAGTACGCACGCGTCACCGGAGCCGCCCCGTCGGGCGGGGCCGCCTACCGCTCGCTGGCGGCCTTGCAGGGCTCCGGAGTCGCGCACGAGGTGCGGACCACCGTGGACCCGACCGTGCACTCCCGCGACGACGTCCTCGAGCTCTGCGGGCAGCTGTCGGCGCTGGGGGTGCGGGGACACGTGCTCCAGGAGGCGCGCCCGGTCGGCACCCGCCCGGAGTACGCCGCCGCGCTCGCCGGCCGCCGGCTGTCCGACGTGCTGGACGACGAGGACCTCCCCCAGCTCCGGCGGCGCACCTGATCGCGCCTCCGGACCACCTCGTGCCAGAACCAGCGTGACCCCTGGGTCACGCTGGTTCCGACACGTCCGGGGGCCTAGCGCGTCACGTGCCCGAAGCGGTGCATCGTGCGGCTGATCGCCTGCTCGCGCAGGACCGTGAGCAGCTCGCGCCGACCGCTCGCGAGGACCGGGTGGTCCAGCACGGTCACGTCGCCCACGTGGCCGGCCGCGGCCTCACGCAGCCCGGGTGCCGAGCCCACGACGCGCACCCGCCCCGTGACCTCGCCCCGCGCCACGGCCGCGGCGAACGCCTCGTGGCTCGCTGCCGACGGGCCGTCTGCACGGCTCACCACGACCGGCACCCCGGCCGTGCGTGCCGCCGACAGCACACGCTCGACCTCGGCCTCCGCGGCGTCAGCACCGACACGGACCGTCAGGACGTCGACCGGCCGGTACCGGAACACGTTCGACTCGACGTGCAGGCCCGACGGGTCGTGCTCGACGGCGAACTCGTGCGCCCACCAGCGGGCGTCGTCGGCCCGGGCCCACGCGAGCCACGCCTCGGGCGAGGCCTCGCGCGCGGGGACGGCTCCGGCGTCGGGCACGCTGCCCGCGGCCGGACCCGCACCGACCGCGTCGCTCCACGTGCCGAGCTCAGCCACGTAGTTGGGACCGCCCGCCTTGGCGCCCGGGCCCACGGCCGAGCGCTTCCAGCCGCCGAACGACTGGCGCTGCACGATCGCGCCCGTGATGACGCGGTTGACGTAGGCGTTGCCGACCTGGACGCGGTCGAGCCAGGTGTCCACCTCGGTGTCGTCGAGGCTGTGGATGCCGCCCGTGAGGCCGAACGAGACCGCGTTCTGCAGCTCGATCGCCTCGTCGAGCGTCGCGGCCGTCATGATCCCGAGCACCGGGCCGAACGCCTCGGTGAGGTGGAAGAACGAGCCGGGCGCGACGCCCGAGCGCAGGCCCGGGGTCCACAGGCGCCCTGCGGCGTCGAGGCGGCGCGGCGCGACGAGCCACTGCTCGCCCGGTTCGAGCGTCGTCAGGGCGCGCAGCAGCTTGTCGCCGGGAGCCTCCGTGAGCGGGCCCATGGTCGTCGAGACGTCCGTGGCCGGGCCCACCGCGAGCGAACGGACCGCGTCGACGAGCTGGACCTGGAACCGGCGTCCGGTCTCGGTGCGCGGGTCACCGACCGAACCCACGAGGATCACGAGCGAGGCCGCGGAGCACTTCTGGCCCGCGTGCCCGAACGCCGAGCGCACGACGTCGGCCGCCGCGAGGTCGAGGTCCGCCGAGGGCGTCACGACGATCGCGTTCTTGCCCGAGGTCTCGGCGAGCACGTCCAGGTCGGGGCGCCACGACGCGAACATCTGCGCGGTCTCGATGGCCCCGGTGAGGATCACGCGGGCCACGCCCTCGTGCGTCACGAGGTGGCGGCCCAGGTCGCCGTCGGGCACGCGCGAGAGCTGCACGACGTCGCGCACGGCCTCGGCCGTCAGGCCGCTCCCCGCCGGCGCGTCCGCCACGGCGTCCGCGAGCCCCGCGCGGATCGCGTCGACCGCGACCTCGAGGCAGCGCGGCGTCGCGGGGGCGGGCTTCGCGATCACGGCCGAGCCGGCCGCGAGCGCCGCGACGATCCCGCCCACGGGGATCGCGACCGGGAAGTTCCACGGCGGGGTCACGAGGGTCACGCCGTCGGGTGTGAAGGTCGCGCCGGGGACCTGGTCGAGGGCCTCGGCGGACTGCGCGTAGTAGCTCGCGAAGTCGACGGCCTCGCTGACCTCGGGGTCGGCCTCGGCGACGGTCTTGCCGGGCTCGTGCACCATGGCGGTCACGAGGTCGGTGCGGGCCTCCTCGAGCCGGGCCGCCACGGCACGCAGCGCGCGGGCCCGGTCCGCGGGGGCGACCTGCGCCCAGGCCGCGGTGGCCCGGCCGGCGCGCGCGACGACGTCGTCCACCTCGTCCGTGCTGGTCACCACGGGCGACTGCGCGGGCACGAACCCGGAGTCCGGTCCGACGATCCGCGCGGCCCAGGCGCGGTGGGCCGCGACGGCAGGGTCGGTGTCGGACGCGTTGCGGAACCCGGCCGCGGCCCTCCCGCCCTGCGCAGATCCGACGACGTCTCGCGCCTGGCGACGCGGCGCCACGTCCGCGGCGGTGTACTGCGTCCCGAGCCGGACCGAGGCGCGGTAGGCGGCCTCCTGGCGGTCCATCGCGGTGTCCGAGGGGTGGTCCGACGGGTGGTCCGACGGCGCGAACATGGCGTGCAGGAAGTTCTGCTCGGCCGCGTTCTCCTCGAGGCGGCGGACCAGGTAGGAGATCGCGACGTCGAAGTCCTCGCGCGCCACGACCGGCGTGTAGAGGACCACGCGGCCCCCGTTCAGGGCGACCTCGGCCCGCACCGCCCGGGCCTCGCCCGGCGCCATGCCCTGCAGCATCTCGATGTCGAGCGCGTGGCTGACGCCGCGCGCCCGCGCGACGAGGATCGCGAGCGCGACGTGGAACAGGTTGTGGCTCGCGACCCCGATCCGCACGGCGTCGGTGCGGGGGGCGCGCAGCGCGTGGTCGACGAGGCGCACGTAGTTGGCGTCGACGTCGGGCTTGGTCGGGTAGGGCGCCTGCTCCCAGCCGTGGAGCTCGGCCTCGACCTTCTCCATCGCGAGGTTCGCGCCCTTGACGAGGCGCACCTTGACGGGCGCACCGCCCGCCGCGACGCGCTCGGTCGCGAACGCCGTGATGCCGTCGAGCGCGCCGAGCGCGTCGGGCAGGTACGCCTGGAGCACGATCCCGGCCTCGAGGCCGTGGAACTCCTCGCGCCCCAGGATCGCCTGGAAGACCTCGGTCGTCAGGGCCAGGTCGCGGTACTCCTCCATGTCGAGGTTGAGGAACACCCCGTGGTCGCGCGCGGCGCGGTACAGCGGCAGGAGGCGCTCGACGACGCGGTCGCGCGAGCCCTCCAGGTCCCACGTGACGAGCTGCGACGCCACCGAGGACACCTTGACCGAGACGTAGTCGACGTCGGGACGCTCGACGAGCGCGATGGTCCGTGCGAGGCGGGCCTGCGCCTCGTCCTCGCCGAGCACGGCCTCACCGAGAAGGTTGACGTTGAGCGCGTACCCCTCGGCGCGAGTGCGCGCGAGGTGCTTGCCGAGCCCGGGGCCGGCGTCGGCGACGAGGTGCCCCACGAGCTGGCGCAGACGGATCCGCGCGGCGGGCACGACGACCTTCGGCAGCACGGGGGCCATGCGTGCCCCCAGGCGCAGCAGCGCGGTGTCGACGGTGCCGAGGAAGCCCTTCGCCCCGCCCGCGAGGTCGCCCAGGAGGCCGAGCTCGTGCGCGGCGACCTGGACGTCCTGGGGGCGGGCGACGTTGTCGACGAAGCGCACCGCGAGCTCGAGGCCCGCGGGGTCGGACACGAGGGCGCCGAGGCGCTCGGCGGTCCTGCGCTCGCTCACGCCCTCGGAGGCTGCGGCCGCGGTCGCGATCCAGCTGCGCGCGAGGCGGGCGGCGTCGTCGGTCAGCGCCTCGATCGGGGTGCCGGTGTGGACGTCGACGCTGGTCAGGGGCGAGGAGGCGCCGGCTCGTGACCGGTCGTCCGCGCGTGGCGCGCCCGCGGGGGCGCTCGAGTCGTGGCTGCTCATCCTCCTAGCGTGCCTCCGTTGCTGACGCTTCGTCTTGTACGATCCGGGCTGTCATGGCATCGCTTCCGGACAAGTCCGCCCCACCACGCACCTGGCCCGAGGGCGAGGCGCTCCTGGCTGCCCTCAGCCCCGCGATGGTCGACCTCATGGACGAGCTCTCGTCGACCATGTTCTGCGCCAAGGACGTCACGGGCCGGTACGTGCTGGTCAACCGCGTCTTCGTGGCCCGCACGCACGAGCGCTCGCGCCGCGCGGTCCTCGGCCGGCGCGCCACCGACCTGTTCGTGCCGCAGCTCGCCGAGCGCTACGACCAGCAGGACGCCGAGGTCCTGAGGACGGGCCGCCCGCTGCGCAACGAGCTCGAGCTGATCCGTCGCCTGGGCGGCACGCCCGGCTGGTTCCTCACGTCCAAGCTCCCGGTGCACGACGGCGCAGGTCGCCTCGTCGGGCTCGTGTCGGTCTCGCAGGACCTGAGAGAGGACGACGCCGACGACGCCTCGATGGACTCGATGGCTCGGCTCGTGGCCGGGATCGAGGAGCGTCTGGGGCAGGCGCTCACGGTCGCGGACCTCGCGGCCCTCGCAGGGTGCACGCCCGCCGTGCTCGACCGGCGGGTGCGGCGCGTGTTCTCGCTCAGCCCGCGCCAGCTCGTGCTGCGCGCCCGGGTCGACCGCGCGGCCGAGCTGCTCGCGGGCACCGGCTCCCCCATCGCCGAGATCGCGGTCGTCACGGGCTTCTACGACCAGCCGGCGTTCACCCGGACCTTCGCGCGGCTGACGGGCGAGACGCCGTCGTCCTTCCGGCGGCGGGCGCGGCGGTAGGAGCCGCTCACCCGCTTCCCCCTCCCCGCTCGCGCACCCGCCCGACCCGTGCCAAGACTGGGACCCATGACCTCGATCCCCACCGCCGCCCTGCCCGGCGGCGACATCCCCCTGCTCGGCCTCGGCACGTGGCAGTCCGAGGGCGACGACTGCTACCGCGCGGTGCGTCACGCGCTCGACGTCGGCTACCGGCACATCGACACCGCGACCATGTACGGCAACGAGGAGCAGGTGGGCCGTGCGCTCGCCGCGTCCGGGGTGCCGCGCAGCGACGTGTTCCTCACGACCAAGCTGCGCCCCGCCGACGTCGGCCGCGAGCACGAGACCCTCGCGCAGTCGCTGCGTCTGCTCGGCACCGACTACCTGGACCTGTGGCTGATCCACTGGCCGCCGTCGGGCGAGGCCTCGCCGTGGGTGTGGGCCGAGATGCTGGCGGCGCGCAACGTCGGTCTCGTGCGGTCGGTCGGGGTGTCGAACTACTCGGTGGACCAGCTCGACGTCCTGTCCGAGCAGACGGGCGAGACGCCCGCGATCAACCAGATCCCGTGGGGCCCCGACGACTACGACGCCCGGGTCGTCGAGCAGCACTCGCAGCGCGGCGTGGTCCTCGAGGGGTACAGCCCGTTCAAGCGCACGAACCTCGACTCGCCCGCGCTGCGGGCCGTCGCGAAGGCTCACGGGGTGAGCACCGCGCAGGTCGTCGTGCGCTGGCACCTCGACCACGGCTTCGTCGTGATCCCGAAGTCGGTCACGGCCGCCCGGATCGAGGAGAACTTCGACGTCACGGGCTTCTCGCTGAGCCCCGACGAGCTCGCGAGCATCGACACGCTCGGGTGACGATCCGGCCGGCGACGTGAGACGGGCCCCCACCTGGCGGTACGTTGGACGGGCACGGTCCCTCACCTCGGGACCGGGAAACCCTCATCACCCGGAGGAAGAGTGACGACGACGTCAACGCCGCCCACCAGCGGTTCCACCCAGGCCGAATCCACGGCCGAGCCCCCTCACCAGAAGGCCTCGGCCCTCGCGACGGCCCACAGCCAGCTCGCGAACGCGGTCGACATCCTCGGCTACGACCCGGGCCTGCACGAGATGCTCGCGACCCCGCGCCGCGAGGTCAACGTCTCGGTCCCGCTGCGTCGTGACAGCGGCGAGATCGTGCTGTTCCGCGGGTACCGCGTGCAGCACAACGTCTCGCGCGGGCCCGGCAAGGGCGGCCTGCGCTACCACCCGAGCGTCGACATCGACGAGGTGCGCGCCCTGGCCATGTGGATGACCTGGAAGTGTGCCGTCGTGGACCTGCCGTACGGCGGGGCCAAGGGCGGCGTGTCGATCGACCCGCGCCAGTACTCGCAGGCCGAGCTCGAGCGCGTGACCCGTCGGTACACGAGCGAGATCATGCCCGTGATCGGTCCAGAGCGGGACATCATGGCCCCCGACATGGGCACCAACGAGCAGACCATGGCGTGGGTCATGGACACCTACTCGGTCAACCAGGGCTACACGATCCCGGGCGTCGTGACGGGCAAGCCGATCCCCGTGGGCGGCTCGCTCGGGCGCACCACGGCGACGTCGCAGGGCGTGGTCCACACGACCAAGGCCGCGCTCGCGGAGGCGGGGCTCGAGGTCTCGGACGCGTCGGTCGCGGTCCAGGGCTTCGGCAAGGTGGGCTCGCACGCCGCCGCGATCCTCGCGGGCCAGGGTGCCCGCGTGGTCGCGGTGAGCGACCAGTACGGCGGTATCCACGACGAGGACGGGCTCGACGTCGCCGCCCTGTTCCGGCACGTCGCCGAGACCGGGACGGTGGTCGGCTTCGAGGACGCCGAGGCGATCGACAACCACGCGCTGCTCGCGCTGCCCGTGGACGTCCTCATCCCGGCGGCGGTGGAGGGCGTGCTCGACGACGAGACGGCGCACACCGTCAAGGCCCGCTGGGTCGTCGAGGGAGCGAACGGCCCGACGACGGCCGCGGGCGACCGCATCCTCGCGAAGAACGGCGTGACCGTGGTGCCGGACATCCTCGCGAACGCGGGCGGCGTCGTCGTGTCCTACTTCGAGTGGGTCCAGGCGAACCAGGCGTACTGGTGGACCGAGCAGGAGATCGGCGAGAAGCTCGAGCACCGCATGCACGTGGCCTACCAGGGTGTGTCGTCGCTGGCTCGTCGCGAGGAGCTGAGCCTGCGCGACGCCGCGCTCGTCATCGGCATCCAGCGCACGGCGGAGGCGCACCAGATCCGGGGTCTCTACCCGTAGCGGTCTCGTTCGGCAGCGGCAGGGCGGTCCTCGCGAGGCGAGGGCCGCCCTGCGGTGCGTCCTGGCAGGGCCGTCGGGGGCGTCCACGCGGTGCGGCCCGACGGCGCCGCGTCAGCCGCGTCGTGCGCGCAGCGTGGTCACGACGGGAGCCAGGAGCGCGATGCCTGCGGCGACGCCGGCCGCTACCGCGACGGTGCCGTCGAGCAGGGGGCCGTTCGCCCGGCCGGCGGCGATCCAGCCGAGCCCCCAGGCCATGGCCGCGCCGGTCGCGATCGCCACCACGGGCCGCCGGGCCGCGAACAGGGCGTAGGCGACGGCCAGGACAGCTCCCGCCACGACGACCACGACCGCCCAGCCGGTCTCCCCGAGGCCCAGGTCGCCCACGCCCGCGTCGGTGAGCGCGGCGGCGACGTTCGCGAGCGTCGCGACGCTGGCCCAGCCCAGGTAGAGGCCGACCGTGCCGTCGAGGACCACGGCCTGGAGCGCGCTCGTGGGCGGCGTGCGGACGAGCCGGACGAGGATCACGGCGAGGACCGCGACGAGGGCGCCGATCACGACGACGCTGAGCGGCAGAACGCCCGTCTGGACCACGCCGATCCAGGCCGCGTTGAGCAGCATCGAGGCCAGGACCCACCACGACACGGCCCGCAGCCGGGGATCGGTGGCCTGGCGCGGGAGGGCCTGGTAGATCGCGAAGGCCGCGAGCCCCAGGTAGATCACCGACCAGATCGAGAACGCGGGGCCGTCGGGCGCGACGGGGGTCGCGTCGGCGGCCAGGGCTCCCCCGGCGGCGTCCTGGATCGCCTGGCCGCCGAACGCTCCGGAGCCGAACGCCGCGCCGACGATCGCGACCGCCGCCCCGACGAGGACCGTGACCTGGCGGACCCGGTCGGCGGTCGTGGGGGCTGCGGCGGGCTGGGCAGAGGTGGTCGCTCGGGTGGTGCTCATGACCCCAGCATGCCAACGCTCAGCATGCTGAGCATCTTGTGGACGCCCCGCTGGCGCCGGACACCCTCGACCGGTTACGCTCCGGCGCCAGCAGATCGCCGCGACGCGGCCCGCCGTCGGAGAACCACATGAACAGCACGCTGCGAGCGGCGCTCGGCGCACTCGTCCACGTCCTCGCCCCGGGGGTCGCGGCGGACGGCGACCGGGCGGCGTCGACCAGGGCATCGGCGTCGGCGTCGGCGTCGGCGTCGGCGTCGACGTCGACGTCGACGGAGCCTGTGGCGACGGCGGAGCCTGTGGCGACGGCGGACCGGACCTTCGCCGAGCAGCAGTACGTCGCCCCGGCGTGGGAGCACGGCCACGTGCCGATGTCGGTCGACCTGTTCGGGGCCTTCGCCCGGGTCCTCGACGCCCGAGCCCCCGCCACCTCCCCGGGCACCCCGGGGCCCCCGGGCACCCCGGAGACGCCGAGTGCGGAGTAGCTGTCGCGGATCGGGCGGATCGGCGACAGCTGCTCCGCACTCAGCGGCAGGTCACGAGGTCAGGACAGGGGCTGGCGTCCCGCCCACTCGATGAGCGTGGTCCGGGGACCGGTGAAGAACGGCGTCTCCTCGCGCACGTGGCGACGCGCCTCGGTCGCGCGCAGCTCGCGCATCAGGTCGACGATGCGGTGCAGCTCCTGGGCCTCGAACGCCAGCAGCCACTCGTAGTCGCCGAGCGCGAACGACGCGACCGTGTTGGCGCGCACGTCCGGGTAGTCGCGTGCCGCCAGGCCGTGGTCGCGCAGCATGGTGCGGCGCTCGGCGTCGGGCAGGAGGTACCAGTCGTACGACCGCACGAACGGGTACACGCACAGGTACGCCGACGGCTCCTCGTGCATGAGGAACGCCGGGACGTGACCGCGGTTGAACTCGGCCGGACGGTGCAGGGCTGCGTTCGACCAGACGGGCTCGAGGTGGCGCCCGAGCTCGCTGGCACGCAGGCGCTGGTAGGCGCCCTGGACGGATTCGATGGTCGGCCCGTGCCACCAGACCATGAGGTCGGCGTCGGAGCGGAGGCCGCCCAGGTCGTACCAGCCACGGACCACGAGGTCGCCCTCGACGGCCGCCGGGTCGTCGCCGCCGCCGACTGCCGCGAGCGCCGCCTCGACCATCTCGGTGCGCTCGGCGGCGTCGGCCGGCAGGGACTCGGCCAGCGCGAAGACCGACCACATCGTGTAGCGGATCGAGTCGTTGATCTGCTCGTGGTCCACGGGGACGCGGTGCGCGTCGTTCATCGTCGTGCCTCTCTGGTGTGCGTGCTCCCGGTCCGTCGACGTCCCGGGAGTCGTGCGGGTCGGCGGGTCAGCGGTGCAGGTCGGTGCTGCACAGCGCCGGGATGCCGCTGGGCTCCCCGTCGCGGCGCAGGCAGCAGTCCGGTGCGCACACCGAGCGGAACGCGCCGAGCTCTCCGACCACGGCCTCGGTGAACTTCTCGTCGCGCGCGATGGCCGCCCGCTCGAGGACCAGGTCCACCAGACCCTTGACGAAGGGCGCCCGGGTGCCGACGGTCCCGGCGCGCACCGCGGTGATCCCGAGGCGCGTCGCCGTCTCCATGGCCTCGGTGTCGAGGTCGTACGCGACCTCCATGTGGTCCGACACGAAGCCGATCGGCGAGAGCACGACGTTCGTGACGTCGTCGGCGGCCAGCGACTCCAGGTGGTCGTTGACGTCCGGCTCGAGCCACGGCTGCGCGGGCGGGCCCGAGCGCGAGCAGAACGTCAGGTTCCACTCGACCTCGTGACCGAGGCGCGCCGAGACCTCCTCGGCGACGACCCTGGCCAGGTCGAGGTGCTGGCGCGAGTAGGTCGCGTGCGAGATGCGCGACGCGGCCTCCATGGTCAGCGGGATCGAGTGCGTGACGAACACGAGGCGGGCCTCGCGCACGTCGCCCCCCTTGGCGGCGAGGGCCTCGTAGCCCTCGAGCACGGCGTCGATGTTCGCCTGCGCGAAGCCGGGGTGGTTGAAGTAGGAGCGCACCTTGTCGAACTCGATGCCGGTCGAGCCGTCAGGACCGAGGTCGCCGCGCGCGTCGAGCGTGAGCGCGAGGTCCTCGCGGTACTGGCGGCACCCGGAGTAGGACGAGAAGGCCGAGGTCACGAGGGCGACGACCCGCTGGGCGCCGTCCTGCGCGAGCTGCTCGACGGCGTCGCGCGTGTAGGGCTCCCAGTTGCGGTTGCCCCACACGACGGGCAGGTCGATCCCGCGGTCCGCGAGCTCTTCCTCGAGCGCGGCCTTGAGGGCGAGGTTCTGCTCGTTGATGGGGCTCTTGCCACCGAACCCGTAGTAGTGCTCGCCGACCTCCTCGAGGCGCGAGTCGGGGATCCCCTTGCCGACCGTGACGTTGCGCAGGAACGGCACGACGTCCTCGGGCTTGTTGGGCCCTCCGAACGAGTAGAGGAGGAGGGCGTCGTAGGGGCGGACTTCTGCGGCAGCGGCAGGAGCGGTGCTGGTCCGTGCACCGGTTCCGGCGGCCGTCGTCTGGGGCGAGAACGAGGGCATGTCCGCATCATCTCAGCCGCACCTGGGGGTTCATCCCCGGAGGGCTGCGACGCGGACGTGACATTGACGGGACAGTTCGTCAGAACGGCTGCGGGCGGTCTGCGAGGGCGCGGCCCACGGTGCGGGAAGGGTCGTGCGAGCGCCCGAGCGTCCACGAGATGCGGCGGACGGGGGGGTGGAAGGCGTCCTCCGACCCCGGTCCGCCGCATCTCGCGAACGACCCGCCCGTGCGCCGGCTCGGCTGTGCGACCGGGCGAGCGCACGGCGGTCAGCACCAGGTGACCCACCTGGCGCACCCCGCGCCTCCGGCTACCCCTTGACCGCTCCCCCGAGCCCCGCGCCCTGCAGGAACGTGCGCTGGAACACGAGGAACAGCAGCACCGGGATGATGGTCGAGATCGCGAGCGCCGCGAGGAACACGCCCTTGTCGGTCGTGGCCGCGATCGCGGGCAGGCGCACCGACAGCGGCTGGATCAGCGGGTCCTTGAGGACCAGGAGCGGCCAGAGGAAGTCCTTCCAGCTCGCGATGATCGCGAACACCGACACCACGCCCAGGATGGGCTTGGACATGGGCAGCACGATCGACCAGAACAGCCGGTAGGGGCCGGCGCCGTCGACGCGCGCGGCCTCGAAGACCTCGCGCGGCAGGTTGTCGAAGAACCGCTGCACCAGCAGCACGTTGAACGCGCTCGCCCCAGCGGGCAGCCACACGGCCCAGAAGCTGTTGATGAGCGAGGTGCCCAGCAGCGGCGGGTCCAGGATCGTCAGGTAGAGGGGCACGAGGAGCACGACCGCCGGGATGAACATGGTCGACAGCACGGCGGCCTGGACCGCCTTGCCGTAGCGCGGGCGCAGCACCGACAGCCCGTAGCCCGCGGTCGTCGCGACGACCATCTGCACGGCCCACGAGCCCAGCGCGAGCCAGATCGTGTTGAAGAAGTACTTGCTGACCTGGACCTCGTTCCACGCCTTGTCGAGGTTGTCCCACGCGATGCCGTTCGGGAAGATCGCCATGGGCGTGCGCAGGATGTCCTGCGTGGGCGTGACCGCGAACTTCGCGAGCAGCAGCATGGGCCCGAGCCCCGCGACCACGAGCAGGACGAGCAGCAGGACGTGCGTCCCACCCATCCCGAACCGCACCGACGGGCGTCGCCAGTCCGCGACGGACACGGCGCCGCGGTCGGCCACGGCATCCATGGCCCGACGGCGCCGCCTGCGTTCGCGCGCCGCGTCGCCCTCGCGACGGGTCAGGTAGGCCCTCTCGGCGAGCCCCGCCATGGAGCCGCCGCCCTGGGCCGAGATCTCCACGGGCGAGGGGTACCCGCCGGGGCGGGCGGCGCCGTCGGGCCCGGTGGCCGGGGCGAGGTCCGGCGCGCCGCCAGGCGCTCCTGGCGGGACGGCGGCAGGACGGTCGGTGCGCGGGGTCGTCATGAGGTGCTCCAGGACCGGGTCAGGCGGAAGTACAGGGCGGAGAAGGCCGCGAGGGCGAGCGCGAGCATGAGCGACAGCGCGGTCGCCGCGCCGTAGTTGCCGCCCAGGCTGTTCGCGAACGCGTAGTTGTAGATGAGCAGCAGGATCGTGATGGTCGAGTTCGCGGGGCCGCCGCCCGTGAACAGGTACGGCTCGAGGAACACCTGCGCGGTCCCGATGATCTGCAGGATCAGGGTGATGAACAGGACCCCGCGGAGCTGGGGCATGGTCACGTGCCACACCTTGCGCCACACGCCCGCGCCGTCGACCTCGGCGGCGTCGTAGAGCTCGGGCGGGACGCTCGTGAGCGCCGCGAGGTAGATGATGATCGTGCCGCCGGCCCCGGCCCACGTGGCCGCGAGCACGAGCGACGGCATGGCCGTGGTCGCGTCCTGCAACCACGGGTAGGGGCCGAGACCCACCCAGCCGAGGATCGTGTTGAACACCCCGTTGGGGCTGCCGTCGTAGAAGAACTTCCACAGCAGCACGGCCACGACGGGCGGAACGACGACCGGCAGGTACGCGAGGGCCGAGTACAGCCCCTTGTACCGCCGGACCTCGCTCATCAGCACCGCGGCCACGAGCGGGATCGGGTAGCCGAACAGCAGCGCGAGGAACGCGAAGTAGGCCGTGTTCTTGACCGCGGTCCACAGCAGCGGGTCGGCGAGCACGTACCGGAAGTTGTCGAGCCCCACGAACTGCGTGTCGACGAGGTTCGTCTCCTGCACGCTCATGATCAGGGCCCGCACGATGGGGAACCACGAGAAGACCCCGAAGATCACGATCACGGGCAGCATGAAGATCAGGTTGCTGAGCCCGCCGCCGCGCACCCAGGTCGCGGGCGACCGTCGTCGGGCGGGCTTGTCGGCCGGCGCTTCGTGGCGTCTGCGCGCCGGTGCACTGGTGGCGGTCACGGAAGGTCCTTCGGGGTCGAGGAGAGGAGGGGTGTCCCCGGTCGGTCGCCAGAGGGGGCTCGCGACCGACCGGGAGAACGAGGAGCCGGGCTGCCCGCACTCACGAGCTCGGGGTGAGGGCCAGGGAGACGGGGACGGACCCCCGGCCCGCCCTCACGAGCACCGGGCGAGCACCGGCGAGACAGGGGCGGGGTCCCGGGGTGGGGCGGGGGACGGGGACGGGCAGTGGTGGGGCCAGGCGGGAGGCCGAGGAACGAGGCCGGATGGTAGGCCCGGCCCCGTCCCCCGCCTCACCCCACGAAGGGAATCACCCCTGGTCGAGCAGCGCCTGGGCCTGCTTGTTCGCGTCCGCCAGCAGCTTGTCGACGTCGGCGTTCTTGTCGGTCAGCACGGCCTGGACGACGGGGTCCATGAGCGCGTAGATCTCCTGGGTCTTCTGCGAGGGCTCACCGACGAGGGGCAGGTCGAACATGGTGTCGGTGTACCCGGTCATCTGGTCCAGGGGGACGTTGATGTAGTCCTTGATCCACGTCTGGTTCTCGAGGTACTGCTCCTTGCTGAACATGGGGAGCACGGGCGTGCCGACGGGCTGGTCGCTCGCGACGAGCGTCTGGGCGTCCTTGACGGCGGCGTCCTGGTCGACGAGCTTGTTGAGGTAGAAGAAGTCGATCCACTTGACGGCGGCGGCCTTCTTCTCGTCGGTGGCCTTGGCGGGCATGGCGGCGAGGGTGCCGCCCGTGAGGACGCCGGCCTCGCCGCCGTCGAGGGGCAGCGCGGTGAGGCCGTAGGTCGCGGGGTCGAGACCGTTGGACTGGACCATGGAGGTGTAGACGTCGGAGCCCGACGTGTACATGCCGACCTGTCCGGCGGCGAAGGCCTCGTTCATGGTGCCCCAGTCGAGGAGGAAGTTGCTGCCCATGGAGTTGTCCTCCCAGCGCAGCGTCTTGAGGAACTCGAGGGCTTCCTTGGTGCCGTCGTTGTCGAGCGACTCGGTGGCCTTGCCGTCGTCGGCGACGTCCTGGACGCGGCCGCCGCGCGAGTAGGTGTTGACGGTGAGCTGCCAGCCGCCCGTGTTGTTCTGGGTCATCTGGGCGTAGCCCGCGACGCCGGGGTTGGCGTCGGCGATCTTCTTGGCGTACTCGCGGACCTGGTCCCAGGTGGTGGGTGGGGAGTCGGGGTCGAGGCCTGCGGACTCGAACAGGGCCCGGTTGTAGTGGAGGCCGACGCCGTAGACGTTCTTGGCGGGGATCGCGTAGACGTGGCCGTCGGGGCCGGTCCCGGCGTCGATGATGGCGGGGTTGAACTTGTCGGCGTAGGGCAGGGTGCGGAACTGGGTGTCGAGGTCGGCGATCTGCTTGTTCTCGACGAGGGTCTTGGCGTCGGTGAACGGGATCTCGAACACGTCGGGCAGGGTGCCGCCGGCGAGCTGGGCGGCGAACGTGGTCGCCTTCCACTCGTACTCCTCGGGCACGACGTCGATGTCGGGGTTGGCGTCCTCGAACTGCTTGACCTGCTCGTTGAAGGCGTCGATGGCTTCGGGCTCGGAGCCGGGCAGGAGGGAGACGACCTTGAGGGTGGTCTTCCCGTCGGCGGACTCGTCGTCGCCCGAGCCGGAGCTCGAGCAGGCGGCGAGGGCGGTGGCGGTGAGGGCCCCCACGAGGGTGAGGGCGATCGCGCGGCGTGTGGACTTCATTGTCTCTGCTCCTTGTCGGGCGGGTGTGCGGGTCGTGCGTGTCGGGTGGTGCGTGTCGGGTGGTGCTGTCAGGCGGGGGTGGCGCCGGTCGCGTGGCCGGGCGGGGTGCGCCGGAGCCATGCGGCCGTGTCGGTGGGGAGCCAGGGGCCCGTGGGGCCCTGCTCGAGGTCGGCGCTCGCGAGGAGCACCTCGTGCCCGGAGGGCAGCGGGACGGCGGGGCCGAGGTTGACGACGCACAGCAGGTCTCCCCGCGTGAACGCGAGGACCTCGGTCGCCTCGCCGGCCAGGACGTCGTCGGCCCACGCGAAGTCGCCGCGGAACGCGGGCTCGGTGTGGCGCAGCGCGAGGACGCGGCGGTAGAGGCTGAGCATCGACGCGTCGTCGCCCGTCTGCGCCTCGACGGACAGATCGCCCCACCCGGCGGGCTGGGGCAGCCAGGGGTGCGTGCCGCCGTCGGGCCCGAACCCGTGGCTGCTGCCGCCGCGCGTCCACGGCAGGGGGACGCGGCAGCCGTCTCGGCCGGGGTCCACTCCCCCGGACCGGAAGTGCATGGGGTCGTTGATGACGTCGAGCGGGAGGTCCTCGACCTCTGGCAGGCCGAGCTCGTCGCCCTGGTAGACGTACAGCGAGCCGGGCAGGGCGGCGGAGAGCAGGGCGGCGGCCCGTGCCCGACGGCGGCCCGCGGCCAGGTCGGTCGGCGTCCCGAAGCGCTTGGTCGGGAAGGCGAACGCGCTGTCCTCGCGGCCGTACCGCGTCACGGGGCGGGTCACGTCGTGGTTGGACAGGACCCAGGTGGCGGGGGCTCCGACGGGGGCGTGCGCGTCGAGCGTGGTCTGGACGGACTCGCGCAGGGCCTTGGCGTCCCAGGGGCGGGCCATGAAGTCGAAGTTGAACGCGGTGTGCATCTCGTCGCGGCGCAGGTACTGCGCGAACCGGGCGCGGTCGGCGAGCCAGACCTCCCCGACGAGGACGCGTGGCTCGTCGTAGGACTCGGCGACGGCGCGCCAGCCGCGGTAGACGTCGTGGATCTCGTCACGGTCGACGTGCGGGTGCTCGCCGGGGCCGGGGTGGGCGGGGACCTCGGGGAGCGTGGCGTCCTTGACGAGCAGCGCGGCGGAGTCGATGCGGATGCCGGCCGCGCCACGGTCGAACCAGAACCGCAGGATGTCCTCGTGCTCGCGCCGGACGTCGGGGTGGTTCCAGTTGAGGTCGGGCTGCTCGGGCGTGAACAGGTGCAGGTACCACTCGCCGGGCGTGCCGTCGGGGTTGGTGGTGCGGGTCCAGGTGGTGCCCTGGAAGTCGGAGACCCAGTGCGTGGGCATCTCGTCGCCGCCCGGGCCCTTGCCGGGGTGGAACCAGAAGCGCTCGCGCTCGGGCGAGCCGGGACCTGCGGCGAGCGCGGCCTGGAACCAGCGGTGCGCGGCCGAGACGTGGTTGGGGACGACGTCGACGATGGTGCGGATGCCCAGGTCGCGGGCCTCCGCGATGAGCTGCTCGGCCTCGGCGAGCGTGCCGAACTGCGGGTCGATCTCGCGGTAGTCCGCGACGTCGTAGCCGCCGTCGGCGAGCGGGGACAGGTACCAGGGCGTGAACCAGATGGCGTCGACGCCCAGGTCGCGCAGGTATGGCAGGTGCTGCCGGACGCCGGCCAGGTCGCCGGTGCCGTCGCCGTCGCCGTCCGCGAAGCTGCGTACGTACACCTGGTAGATGACCGCGTCGCGCCACCAGGTGGCGTCGGTCCTTCGGGTCGAGTCGTCCTCGCGCACCGTGTCCTCGTCTTCCGTCCGTCCCGTTCAGCCATGAACGGGTGCTCCTCGTCGAGCGCGGCGTCCCGGGTGGGTGTGCCGCTGGACTCCCGATCCGTAGATCCGTCGTCGTGAGCAACAACGTAATCAGTCGACAGCAATCACGCAAGAACTCGACAGGAGCGTTATCAAAACGCGACCTTGCATGGGGGCATCGCTGGGTGCGGAGTAGTTGCACCCGTGGGGCCACGAACGGGGCAACTGCTCCGCACCCAGCGGCAGGCGGGGGGCGGGGGTCGGGGCAGGGGCGGGCGGGGCAGGCGGGGCCGGCGCCGGGGGCGGGGCCGGCGCCAGGCCGGGGGCGGCTCCCCGGGCAGCACAGAGGGCGCCGCCCCCGGAGTCCCGGGAACGGCGCCCTCGTCGGCGGCGGCGCCTGCTAGTCGGTCGCGGCGCTCCGCAGCGGCGCCGTGGAGCCGCGCACCACGAGCTCGGGCTCGAACAGCAGCTCGTCGCGCGACACGTCCGCCCCGGCGATCATGCTCGCGAGCAGGTCGACGGCCGCGCGCCCCATGGGCTCGATGGGCTGGCGGACGGTCGTGAGCGCGGGGTCGGTCGAGTTCATGAGGGCCGAGTCGTCGTAGCCCACGACCGAGACGTCGGTCGGCACCTGCTTGCCGGCCCGGCGCACCGCCCGGATCGCGCCGAGCGCGAGCGGGTCGCTCGCGCACACGATCGCCGTGGCCCCGGCCTCGAGGAGCCGCACCGAGGCGGCCTGGCCGCTCTCGAGCGAGTACTGGCTGTGCTGGACGAGCGCGGGGTCGATGGTCACGCCGTGGCGCGCCGCGAGCGTGTGGGCCGCGGCGAGCTTGCGCTCGGACGGGATGTGGTCGGTCGGCCCGAGGAGGAGCCCGATCCGGCGGTGTCCCAACGAGAGGAGGTGGCCGAGCGCCTGGTTCATGGCGACGACGTCGTCGCACGAGACCCGCGGGAAGTCGAGCGACTCGATCGAGGCGTTCATGAGGACCACGGGCAGGTTGCGCTCGGCGAGGCGCCGGTACGGCTCGTGGTCGGCCTCACGCTGGGCGTAGAAGCCACCGGCGAAGAGCACGCCCGAGACCTGCTGGCCGAGCAGCAGGTCGATGTACTCGGACTCGGTGATGCCGCCCGCGGTCCGTGTGCAGAGGACGGGCGTGAACCCCTGCTGCGCGAGCGCACCGCCGATGACCTCGGCGAACGCCGGGAAGATCGGGTTGGCGAGCTCGGGGAGCACGAGGCCGACGAGCCGTCCTCGCTCACCGCGCAGCTTGGTGGGGCGCTCGTACCCGAGCACGTCGAGGGCCGTGAGGACGGAGTCGCGCGTCGCCTGGGAGACCCCGGGCTTGCCGTTGAGCACGCGGCTGACCGTGGCCTCGCTGACGCCGACCTTCTTGGCCACCTCGGCAAGTCGTCTGGACATGCTCCTGACTATACGCAGAGCGCAAGCGGCTTGCGTTCGCTTGCGCAATCTTGAGCGCCTCCCGGGGGGGCACGTCGGGCCACCCGTCCGCCGCGTCGGCGGCGTCTGCGGCGTCGGCCGCGTGGGCGGCCTCGGCCGTGTCGGCCGCGTCGGCCGCGTCGGCCGCCAGCGCCGCCAGCGCCGTCAGCGCCCCCGCGTGACCGTGTGCCCCGCGTCGGTGAGCACGTCCGCGGCGGACTCGACCGAGTCCTCGGGGACCAGCACCAGGTCGGCGTGGAAGGTCGACGCGACGAAGACCGCGATCCTCGCCTCGGCTAGCGGGCCGACGATCGCCGCGAGCATGCCGGGCTTGCCGAGCCCGTGGGGGTCACCGTAGAAACCGGCCCACCGGTCGCCACCGCCGCCGAAGGGCGAGGCCTCGCGCAGGACGGTCAGGCCCTCGGGTGCACGGACGAGCGCGACCCACTCGTCGTCGTCGGGGAAGGACGCGTGGGGCTCGTGCGCGAGCGTGAAGAACGAGTCGAGGAGGCGGAGCTTCTGCGCGGACATGCCCGCGAGCCTAGGCCGCGCCACCGACACGCGGAACGCACGAATCGCCCAGGACAGGTGTCGTGCAGTGCACAACAACTCGTGTGCGCGGCACAGTCCGAGCGTCTGGCCGTGGTTAGGCTCGACGCGTGAGCGCCCCCACCCCCACACCCGGGCTCCTGCCCGCACCCGTGAGCCTGCAGCCTGCGGCCGGCTCGTTCCCGCTGACCGACGGCACCCCGGTCCGCACGGACCCGGCCCTGGCCGCCGCCGCGCGCTGGTGGCGCCGGGTCACCGAGGACGCGTTCGGCCTCGACCTGCCGTTCGCGGTCAGCACCGCCAGCCCCGTCAGCACCGCCAGCCCCGTCAGCCCCAGCAGCACCGCCAGCACCGCCAGCACCGTCGACCCGGCGGTCCCCGGCAACCAGGCGCCCAGCCCGACGGCCCTGCCCGGCGGCGCCGCCCCCGCCGGCGTGACCCTCGCCCTCGACGCGTCGCGCCCCGCGGGCGGCTACCGCCTCGAGATCACACCAGGTGCGGTGCTGCTCACGGCCGCCGACGCGGCCGGCGCCCACGCGGGCGTGCAGACGCTGCGCCAGCTCGCGGGCCCGCAGGCCTACCGAGGCTCCCCGCTCGTCACGGCGGGACCGGGCGAGCTGCAGGGGCGCACCGCGGTCGCCCACCTGCCCGCCCTCACGATCGAGGACCGTCCGCGCTTCGGCTGGCGCGGCGTCCTGCTCGACGTCGCCCGGCACTTCCTGCCCAAGCGCGAGGTGCTGCGGTTCGTCGACCTCGCGGCGGCGCACAAGCTCAACGTCGTGCAGCTCCACCTCACGGACGACCAGGGCTGGCGCATGCAGGTCCACCGCTACCCGCTGCTCACGGAGGTCGGCGGGTGGCGCACCGAGTCGAACGTCGGGACGTGGCGCACGGGGGTCTTCGACGGTCGCCCGCACGGCGGCTTCTACTCCCAGGACGACCTGCGCGAGATCGTCGCCTACGCACGCGAGCGGGGCGTCGTCGTCGTGCCGGAGATCGACGCGCCCGGGCACGTCGAGGCGGCCGTCGCGGCCTACCCGTTCCTCGGGACCCGCAAGGCGCCGCACGCGGTGCGCACCACGTGGGGCGTGAGCACCGAGGTGCTCGACCCGTCGGACGAGGCGCTCGAGTTCTTCAAGAACGTGCTGGACGAGGTGTGCAGCGTCTTCGACTCCCCCTGGGTCGCGATCGGCGGCGACGAGGTCCCCACGACGCTGTGGCGCGAGAACCCAGCGATCGTGGCCCTCGCCGAGCAGCGCGGCCTCGCGGACGTCGCCGACCTCGCGGGCTGGTTCCTGGCCCGCCTGAGCGAGCACGTCACGGCCAGGGGGCGCCGGGCGGTCGTGTGGGACGAGGGCTTCGGCGAGCAGCTCCCGCGCGACGTCGTCGTGACCGCGTGGCGGGGCTTCACGGTCGGCGCGGACGCGCTCGAGGCGGGCAACGACGTCGTCATGGCCCCCGAGCAGGTCGTCTACCTGGACCACCGCGCGGGCGACGGCGCGGACGAGCCCGTGCCCGTCGGCTTCCTGCGCACGGTCGAGGACGTCTACGCGTTCGACCCGTTCCCGCCCGAGGTCCTCGCGCAGCACCCGGGTCTCGATGCCGCGCCGGGCCGCCTGCTGGGCGCGCAGGCCGAGGTCTGGTCCGAGCACCTCGACTCCCCGCGCCGCGTCGACTACGCGGCGTTCCCGCGCCTCGCGGCGTTCGCGGAGGTCGTCTGGAGCCCGACGGCGGAGCGTACCCCCGGCGGGTCGGCCTCGGCCGAGTTCCTCGCGCGGCTCGAGCACGACCACCTGCCGCGCCTCGACGCGGCCGGGGTCGAGTACCGCCCGCTCGACGGGCCGAAGCCCTGGCAGCAGCGTCCGGGCGTGCACGGCTTCCTGCGCCACCTCGACCAGGAGATGGCGGCCGGTGGCTGGGCGGGCGTGGGCGGCTGGGTCGAGGGACGCGACGAGCACTCGGAGGGACAGGCATGAGCACCACGGACCAGCCTGACGGCACGAGCGACGCGGGCGCCCGCAGGACGACGGGCGTGACCCTCGTCGTGCGCGGCGCGCGGCTCACGACCCCGGAGGGCCTGTCGGAGCCGGTCGACCTGCTGGTCGCGGGCGACCTGGTCGACGACGTCGTCCCGACGGGCACCGTGCCCGTGCCCGCGGGGGCGCATCTGATCGAGGCCGCGGGGCGCATCGCGTTCCCCGGCTTCATCGACTCCCACGTCCACGGCGAGGCCGCGGTCCTGGACCCCGACGTGCAGCTCGCGATGCTGCGCCAGGGCGTCACGAGCATCGTCGTCGGGCAGGACGGCGTGTCGTACGCGCCCTCCGCGCCGCTGCCCGTCGCGGACGGGACCCCCGACGCGCACACCTGGGCCACGGGCTACTTCAGCGCGATCAACGGCGAGCACCCGACGTTCCGGGGCGGCTCGGTCGCGGACCTGCTCGCGACCTACGAGGGCACCACGCCGCTCAACGTCGCCTACCTCGTGCCGCACGGCACGCTGCGCTACGGCGTCCTGGGCGGGGCGGCCCGCCCCACGACGCCCGAGGAGACCGGCCGCATGGTCGCCCTGCTGCGCGAGGCGCTCGACGACGGCGCGTGCGGCATGTCCACGGGCCTCGAGTACGCCCCGGCCTCGAACGCGACCGACGACGAGCTCGTCGCCCTGGCCCGTGTCCTCGCCGAGCGCGGCCTGCCCCACGTGAGCCACATGCGCGGCTACGAGGACAAGGCCGGGACCGCGATGGCCGAGCTCGTCCGGGTCGCCCGGGCGTCGGGCGTCGCGACCCACGTCTCGCACTACCACGGCCCCGCGGCCGAGCTCGTGGGCTACGTCGAGGACGCGCACGCGGCCGGGCTCGACGTCACGTTCGACTCCTACCCGTACCTGCGCGGCGCGTCGATCCTCTCGATGGTCTCGCTGCCCACGTGGCTGCCCATCGCGGACCCCGACGCCACGGTCGCGATGCTCCAGGACCCCGACGTCGTCGCGCGCCTGAAGGCCGAGCACTTCCCCGGGCTCACCGACCTCTGGGAGCGCGTGACCATGGCTGCCGTCCCCGGCGAGCTGCGGTGGAGCGAGGGCATGGCCCTGCTCGAGGTCGCGGACCGCCTGGGCCTCGACCCCGTGGACACGACGCTGCGCATCCTCGTCTCGACCCACCTGCGCGCGGGCTGCGTGTTCGCCCAGCCGCCGACCAACTCCCCCGACTCCGTCCGCACGCTCCTGCGCCACCCGGCGCAGATGGGCGGGTCGGACGCGATCTACCAGGGCGGGCGCCCCCACCCGCGTGGCTGGGGGGCGTTCGCGCGGTTCCTCGCCGAGCACGTGCGCACGCTCGAGGACTGGACGTGGCACGACGCCGAGCGGCACCTGTCGACGGCGGCCGCCGAACGCTTCGGGTTCACCGACCGGGGCCGCCTGGTGCCCGGCGTGCGCGCGGACGTCGTGCTGCTCGACCCCGCGACCGTGCAGGACGTCGCGACCTACGAGGACCCGCGCCGCCCCGCGACCGGGATCGACGACGTCCTCGTCGCCGGCGTCCCCGTGCTCGCGGGCGGCCTGCCCACCGGCGCCACCCCCGGGCGGGCGCTGCGACCGACCGTCCCGGCGGACCGCACGTGACCGTCGGCCCGCGGGCCGCCGCGGCCACCGCCTCCACCGCCGCGACCTCCGACGCCGCGAGCAGGAACTCGTCCCAGTCGCTCCGGCGCGCCCTCGGGATCCTCGACGCGCTGCGCCACGACGCGGCGCGCGGACTGAGCCTCGTCGAGCTCGCGGACGTCCTGGGGACGCACAAGAGCACGGTCTCGCGCCTGCTCGCGCCGCTCGTCGAGGTCCACCTCGTCCGGCGCACACCGACCGGGCGCTTCGTGCTGGGCGCGGGCACGCTGCGCCTCGGCCAGGCGTACCTCGAAGGGCTCGACCTGCGCACGGTCGCCGAGCCGCACCTCGCGGCGCTCATGCGCGCCTCGGGTGCCACGTGCCACCTCGTCGTGCACGACGGGCTCGACGTCGTCTACATCGACAAGAAGGAGAACACCGCGGTCGTGCGCATGGCATCGCGCATCGGGCGCCGCATGCCGCTGTACTGCACGGGCGTCGGCAAGGCGATCCTCGCGGCGAGCGACGTCGACCTCCTCGACGCCGTGCTCGAGCACCCCATGCCCGCCGTCACCGCACGCACCGTCACGGAGCCCGAGCACCTGCGGGCCGAGATCCGCACGGTCGCCCAGCGCGGCTACGCGATCGACGACCGCGAGAACGAGGCCGAGGTGCGCTGCGTCGCGGCCGCCGTCGTCGACCACACGGAGACCGCGATCGGCGCGCTCTCCGTCTCCGCCCTCGCCTCGCACATGCCGCCCGCACGGGTGCGCGAGCTGGGCCCGCTCGTCGTGCAGGCCGCTCGTGCGGTCTCCGCCGGGATGGGCTCCGTGCGCTGCGGCTACGAACCCACCGGGAGGAACGCATGACCCACCCCACCCAGCCGTCCACCCCCGCGACCGGCGTCGCGGCGGCGAGCGCCGTCGTCGGGCCTGCGACGAAGGGCCTGCGGCTCGACGCCGGACGGACCGTCGCCGACGTCCTCGCGGACTCCCCGCGCATCACCGACGACGTCTTCTCCTGGCCGCTGCTGACGCTCGACGACGCGGCGCTCGACCACAACGTCGCGCTCATGGCGCGCCTGTGCGCCGAGCACGGCGTCGAGCACGCACCGCACGTCAAGACCGCGATGTCCCGCTCGCTCTACGCACGCCAGGCGCGCGCCGGGGCGTGGGGCGCGACCGTCGCGAACCCGTCCCAGCTGCGTGTCGTGCGTACCTGGGGGGTCGAGCGGGTGTTCCTCGCGAACGAGCTCATGGACCCCCGCGACATCGCGTGGCTGCGCCGCGAGCTCGAGGCGTCGGTCGCGCCCGGCGGCACGCCGTTCGAGGCGTGGGTGTACGTCGACTCGATCGAGGGCGTCGGGCTCCTCACGCGCGGCTTCGCGGGGGCCTCCCGGGAGGTCGTCGCGGGGCTCGGCGTGCTCGTCGAGGTCGGCGTCCCGGCCGGGCGCACGGGCGTGCGCAGCACGGCCGACGCGCTGGGCCTGGCCCGCGCCGTCCGCGCCGCGGGCCTGCGCGTGCCGGGCATCGCCGGGTACGAGGGCTCGGCCGCGGGCGGCACCACGCCCGAGGACCTCGCGAAGGTCACGGCCTACTGCCGGGGCCTGCGCGACGTCGCGGCCGCGTTCGTCCGCGAGGGCCTCGTGCCCGACGACGAGCCCGTGGTCGTGACCGCGGGCGGCAGCTCGTTCCTCGACGTCGTGCTCGCCGAGCTCCCCGGGCCGCTCACGGTCGCGGGCGGCACCGGGACCGACGGCCCCGACGGCGCCCCGGTCACGCGCGACGTGCGCGTCGTGGTGCGCTCGGGCGCGTACGTCACGCACGACCACGGCTTCTGCGCCCGCATGGACCCGTGGGACCGCATCCCCGGCGGCGAGCCCATGCACGCGGCCGCGGTCGTGTGGGGGCAGGTGCTCTCGGTCCCCGAGCCCGGGCTCGTGCTGTGCGGGGTCGGGCGGCGCGACGTGTCCTACGACATCGACCTGCCCACGGCCCTGTGGCTGCGCACGCTCGACGAGAACGGGGACCTGCGCCCCGCGCACGACCTCGCGGGCGCCCGCGTCACGGGCCTCAACGACCAGCACCTGTACCTCACGATCGACCCCACGCCCGCGGGCAGCGCCCCGGTCACGACGCGGATCCGGCCCGGCGACGTCGTCGGGTTCGGGATCTCGCACCCGTGCACGCTGTTCGACAAGTGGCGCGTGGCCGCCGTCGTGGGCGACGACGACCAGGTCGTCGACATCGTCGGCACCGAGTTCTGACCCCGGTCCCCGGACCACCCGCAGCATCCCGAGAGAAAGAGACACGATGAGCACCCCCAAGACCCCGATCAGCACCCCGCACGCACCGGCACCGGCCCACACCTTCCACCAGGGTGTGCGCAAGGGCCCGTTCGTCCAGGTCTCGGGTCAGGGCCCGGTCGACCCCGCGACGAGCGAGTACCTGTACCCCGGGGACGTCGCGGCGCAGACCACGCGCACCCTGGAGAACGTCAAGGCCATCGTCGAGGGCGCGGGCGCCACGTTCGACGACGTCGTGATGCTGCGCGTCTACCTCACCAAGCGCGAGGACTTCCCGATCATGAACGACGCGTACGGCGCGTTCGTCGAGGCCAACTGCCCGGGTGGCGTCCTGCCGGCCCGCACGACGGTCTTCACGGGCCTGCCCCGCGAGGAGATGCTGGTCGAGATCGACGGGCTCGCGATCACGGACTGACGGCCCGCTGCCGCTGGGTGCATGGTTCGGCCGCGACTCGCCAGGCGTGTCGCGGCCGAACCATGCACCCGGCGGGCGCACGCCGTGGGTGGGCGCACCTAGCCTGGCGGGATGATCGAGACGCTCGCCATCGAGGGCTACCGCTCGCTGCGCCACCTCGTCCTGCCCCTGGGCCGCCTCACGGTCGTGACGGGCGCCAACGGCGTGGGCAAGTCGAGCCTGTACCGCTCGCTGCGCCTGCTGGCCGAGTGCGCGCTGGGCGGCGCCGTCGGGGCGCTGGCCCGCGAGGGCGGGCTGCCCTCGACGCTGTGGGCCGGGCCCGAGGTCGTCGGGCGTTCGGTGCGCGAGGGCGTGCACCCCGTGCAGGGCACGGTGCGCCGCGGTCCGGTCGCGCTGCGGCTGGGCTTCGCGAGCGGCCCGGACCCCCTGCCCGACGGCGCCGCACCCGCGGGTGCGCCTCTCACCGGTGCCTACGGGTACGCGATCGACCTGGGGCTGCCGCAGGACGGCGGCGCGTCGTTCGGCCTGGACCCCGAGATCAAGACCGAGGTCGTCTGGTCGGGACCTGTGCTGCGGCCGGCGACGCTGGTCGCGGACCGGCACGGCCCCTCGGTCCGGCTGCGTGACGAGGACGGGGCGTGGCGGTCGTCGGGGCGGCGGCTGCGGTCCTTCGACAGCATGCTCTCGGAGGTCGTGGACCCCGTGGGTGCTCCCGAGCTCGTGCTGGTGCGCGAGCGCCTGCGCTCCTGGCGCTTCTACGACCAGTTCCGCACCGACGCCCTGGCTCCCGCCCGCGCCTCGCACGTCGGTACCCGCACGCCGGTCCTCGCGCACGACGGCGCCGACCTGGCGGCTGCCCTCGAGACGATCCGCGAGCTGGGCCTGGCCGACGACCTGGACGCCGCGGTCGAGGACGCGTTCCCCGGGTCGAGCGTGCGCGTCCGGGTCACGGACGACGGCCGGTTCTCGCTCGAGCTGCGCCAGCACGGCCTGCTGCGCCCGCTGGGCAGCGCCGAGCTGTCCGACGGCACGCTGCGCTACCTGCTGTGGGTCGCTGCCCTGCTCACGCCCCGTCCGCCCGAGCTGCTCGTCCTCAACGAGCCCGAGACGAGCCTGCACCCCGACCTGCTGCCCGCGCTCGGGGCCCTGATCGCCGGGGCGGCGCGTCGCACGCAGGTCGTGGTCGTGACGCACTCGCGGGCGCTGGTCCGGGCCATGGAGGACGCGGCGCGGGGCTCACGGGTCGCCTCCCCGGGGCTCGTGCACGTCGAGCTCGTCAAGGAGCTCGGCGAGACGACCGTCGAGGGCCGCGAGGGTCTGCTCGACGAGCCGCAGTGGCACTGGCCCAAGCGCTGAGCGCATGATCCGGCCGCGACTCGCCGGGCGTGTCGCAGCCGGATCATGCACTCAGCGGGCCGGGATCAGCGGTGGACGGACCCCAGGTACAGGCTCGTGACCGACGCGGCGACCTCCGTCAACCGGCTCGCGGTGCGCCCCACGAGCTCCTCGAGGTCGATCGGCCCGGGAGCGATCGAGAACGCGGCCGTGATCCCCGCAGCACGCGCCTGGCGTACGGGCAGGAGGACCTGTCCGGCGACCACCACGACGGGCGGGTGCCCCGGTGCGGCCGCCGCGAGCGCGCCGATCCCGTCGGCGACCTTCCCGTTGACGGACTGCGAGTCGAACGAGCCCTCGCCCGTGAGCACGAGGTCGGCGTCCGCGACGGCAGCGGGCAGCCCGATCGCCTGCGCGACCAGGGTCGCGCCGTGCTCGAGCTCGGCGCCGAGCACCGCGACGAGGGCCGCGGGAACCCCACCGGCGGCGCCGGCCCCCGAGAGGTCGTGCGTGCGGACCCCGGTCTCGCGCTCGAGCAGGTCGGCCCAGCGCACGAGCGCCGCGTCGAGGAAGGCGACGTCGGCTTCGCTGGCCCCCTTCTGCGGCCCGAACACCGCCGCCGCCCCGCGCTCGCCCACGAGAGGGTTCGTGACGTCGACCGCCAGCCGCCACCGCACCTCGCGGGCCCGTGGGTGCAGTCCCCCGAGGTCGAGGCCGACGACGCGCGCGAGCCCCTCGCCGCCGTCGGGCACGAGGGTCCCGGCGAGCTCCCCGTCCGTCGACGTGGCGACCGTCGCGGGCGAGCGTGCGAGGAGCCGGGCCCCGAGGCCCGTGAGGACGCCCGCGCCACCGTCGGTCGAGGCGGACCCGCCGAGGCACAGGACGACTTCCTCGACCCCGGCGTCCAGGACCGCCGCGCACGCCGCTCCCGTGCCCCGCGTGTGCGCGTGGAGCGGCTGGAGGACGACGTCGCTCACGCCGGGCAGCCCGCTCGCCGACGCGAGCTCGACCACGCCGATGCGACCGTCGTCCGACACCCCGTACCGGGCGCGGTGGGGGCGCCCGATCGCGTCGACCGTCGCGACCTCGCGAGCCTCGACCCCCCACACGGACAGGAGTGCGTCGAGCGTGCCCTCACCGCCGTCGGCCATGGGCAGGAGCCTGACCTCGGCGTCCGGGGCAGCGGCCAGGACGCCGTCCGCGAGGTGCCGGGCCACGTCCGTGGCGGTCGCCGACCCCTTGAACGCGTCGGGTGCGATCACGACGCGCAACGGTCGCAGGCCGGTGCGCGCGGGGTCGACGGTCGGGGCGGCGTTCGTCGTCGGAGGCACGCCCCGATCGTAGCCAGGGGGTCCGGCCCGCGCCGGGTGGAGCGCCTGGTCAGGAGGACGCCGTCGCGGGATCCGTGGCACCCGCGGTGCCCGTCCGCGCCGCGACCGCAGCGTCGATCCGCGCCTGCGTGCGCGCCTCGCGGCGCCGGCGTGCGCGCAGGACCGCGAGCACCGCACCGACCAGGACGAGGAGCGTCCCGAGCTGGACCCACGGCAGCGTCCACGCCGCATAGGTCCCCGTCGCGGGGGCGAGCGCGACCTCGACCACGTCGTCGCCCACGACGAGCGGGGTCGTGGTCAGGTCGCCCGCAACCTTGCCGAGCGGCCAGACGCCGTCGAGCACGACGCTCCCGCTCGCCTCCTGGCCGGGCAGCACCTCGCGCTGGGCGGGGGCCACGACGTCGCGGGCGTTCCAGCCGAAGAGGCCGGATCCCACGACCTGGGTGTCCGCGCCGAGACGCACGTTGCCCTCGTTCGCGACCGTGTAGTCGACGCGCACCGCGCCCGGCGCGAACGGGTTCCAGCTGGGCTCGTAGGTCGCGCGGACGCCCGTGAGCGCGAGTGCCGGCGCCAGGTCGCCCGCGACCCGCAGGTGCACGCGCGCCCCGACGCGCGTGTCGAACGTGACGGCCGACCCGTCACCCTCAGGGTGGGCCAGGGCTGCGACGACTCCCGCCGGGTGGTCCCCCGGTGTCGCGTCGGCGGGGACCGCGAGCGTGAACGGCACGGTCACCGACGACTCGGCGGCGATCTCGACGCGCTGGGTCGCCCCGGCGGAGTCGCCCTCGCCGAGCGTGATCCAGGCGCCGCCGTCGACCGGGGTCGTGCCCGCGGGGAGCAGGTCGAACTGCCCGTCCGCGGTCACGACGCCGTCGCTCGCGTACACGTCGAACGTCGCCGGGTGGTCGCTGAAGTTGGTCACGGTCACGTGGTCGCTCGCCAGTCCGCCGGGGTCGACGTTCAGGCGGAACGACACGCGCCCGTCGGGCCCGTCGGCCGTCGCGGGCTCGACGGCCCACGTGGTCCTCGCGGGAGCGGGGTCTGGCGTCGTGGCCGGCGCGCCCGCCACGCCTGCCACGCCCGCCAGCCCCGTGCCCGACGGCGTCGCACCGGTCGCGGAGCCGGGTCCGGCCGTGGCGTGGGTCCGGACGGCGGGGAGTGCGGCTGTGGGGAGCGCGGCTGTGGGGAGCGCCACGGCTGGGAGTGCGGCGGTGGGGAGTCCCGTCGCGGCGAGCGCCGACGCGGGCACGGCGAGCACACCGGCCAGGAGGGTGGTCGCGAGCAGGACGGCACCGGCCACCGTGGCCCGGCGGGGGGCCCGGCGGGCGGTCCGACGGGCGGTCGGACGGACGGTCGGACGGGCGGTCGGACAGGCTGTCGAGCCAGGGGCACGGGCCGCGGATCGAGGAAGGACGGTCATCGGGGAGCTCCGAGCAGGGAAGGAGGACGACCCGCTCCGGTCGGGGACTGCGCGCACGGGGCGCGCGACGCCGTCGGGCGGGAGGACGGAAGGGACTACCCGCAGGGCGGGAGCACGGACGGACAAGGGCCGCCGGACCCCGGCGCGCCACGAGAGCGCACCAGGGCCCGACGGCTCGTCAGGTGACGACGTTCAGTCGACCGGGAAGAGCGAGACCGTCAGGGCTCCCGCGTAGTCGCCCGCACGCGTGTCGACGGGGACCTCGAGCGCCAGGTCGGCCGAGACCGTCGTGGTGCCCAGGCGTCCGTCGGCGGTCGCGGTCGCGAGCGTGGCCGGGGCCGCGAGACCCGTGCCTCCCCCCAGGAGCGACGCGACCGGCGAACCCGCGCTCACGCCGTCCTTGGCCGAGACCAGCCCCGGCGTCCAGCCCAGGTTCTGGGCGCGCAGCGTGCGCGGGCCCGACGTCAGGTCGCTCGACTGGCCGGACACCGTCCAGCCGCCCGCACCGACCGTGGCGGCAGCGCGCGAGTCGGTCACCGAGACCTCGGGGAGCCGTCCCGCGAAGCGCAGACGGTCGCCCACGTTCTCGCCGCCCGTGAGCGCGACGCCCGCACCGGCACCCGCGACCGACAGCGTGAGCTTGCCACCCACCTCGCCGGCCTCGGGCACGGTCGCGACGAGCGGGATGCCGTCCGCGTCGGTGACGGCCCACAGCTCGTTCGAGACGCGGCCCACGTCGGCGTTGTCGAGGTATGCGCCACGCACCGGGTCGGTGCCCGTCGCAGCGGCCGCGAGCAGCTCGGAGCCGGGGCCCTTGGCGTACACCGGCACGAGGTGGTTGGTGTGGCCGCCGCTGTTCCAGCTCACCTGCGGGGCCCCGCCCTGCACGCCCTGGACCGGGGTCCAGGCCGGGTTCGCCGCCGGACCGGAGAGGTAGCCGCACTCGTGGTCGGCCGTGATGACGACGAGGGTCTCGTCCCAGCTCGAGTTCTCCTCGACCCAGTCCACGACCGTCTCGATGGTCCGGTTGAAGTCGACCTGCTCCTCGACCGCGCCCGCGGTGTTGTTGTCGTGCGAGGCCCAGTCGATCGCGCCGCCCTCGATCATGACGAAGAAGCCCTCGTCCGAGGCGTTGGACAGCACGTTGAGCGCAGCGTCCGTCATCTGCGGGAGCGAGGGCACGTTGTCGTTCTGCGGGGCGGTGAAGGGCACGTCGCCCGGCTTCAGGGCCGTGCGGTCTGCCTGCAGGGTGCCCGCGACCTGCGCGGTGCCGAGCACGTGCGTGGGCGTGTCGCCCTCGGCGAGCGCGAGGAAGTCGTCCTTCGACTCGACCAGGTCGAACGCCGACTGGCCGTCGACCAGCGCGTTCCACTCGGTCTCGCCGATGTAGTCGTACTTCGGGGTCGCGCGCTTGTCGCCGTTGTCGTCGTACCAGGGGTTGCCCGCGCCGAAGATCACGTTGGCGCCCGAGTCCATCATGTCGGCCGCGATGTCGTGGTAGTTGTTGCGGTGCTCGTTGTGCGCCAGGTAGGACGCGGGCGTCGCGTGGGTCCACGGCACCGAGGTGACGACGCCCGTGGCCTTGCCCAGCTCGAGCGCGCGCTCGGCGACCGTCCTGAGGTCCTCGTGGTTCTCGTCCTGACCGATCACGTTGTTGAGCGTCTTGACGCCCGTCGCGAGGGTCGTGGCGGCCGCCGCCGAGTCGGTCGAGCTCTTCAGCGGCGCCGCGAAGCTGCTCCAGTTCTGGGCCGGGTCGTACGTGTTGCCGAACTGGTACGTCGACATCGCGAGGGCGACCGGGAACTCCTGGTACACCTGCGTGCCCGCCTGCCCGGGGACGGGGGTCGAGACGCCGCCGGGCTTCACGGTCGTCTGGTAGGCCGTACGGCCGTGCTCGAACTGGCTGCCGAGGTCGACCTGGTTGAACCCCATCCCGTCACCGATGAGGTGGATGATGTTCTTCGGTCCCGGCGCCCCGGGGTCGGCGGACGGCGCGGCGAGCGCCGGCGTGGTCGAGGAGATCGTGATACCCGCCGCGAGGACGCCCGTGCCGGCGACCCGCAGCCACTTCATCGGTACACGTGAAGTCATGGTCTCTTCCCTGTCGAGGTCTAGTCCGGTCCGGAGTCGAGTTCCGGCCGGCACGTCAGAGCCAAGCGGTCAGAGGTGGCGAGGGGGTGAACGGCGAAGGACCGCGCGAGGGCGGATGGGGTAAATGTCCGCCCCGGCCGGCGCGTCGCGGGGAGACGCGCCGAGACAGAGCGCGTCGCGGTGAGACGCGCCGGAACAGAGCGCGTCGCGGGGAGACGCGCCGAGACAGGGCCCGGCGCGGGCGCGCCGCGTCAGGCCGGCGCTGGGGGCGCCCCCTCAGCCCGGCGCGGGCAGGTCCGCGAACCGCACGAGCTGTCCCACGGCCCGCTCGGCGCGCTCGTCCAGCCACGGCATGGGGAAGAGCTCGATCGTCCAGTCCTCCTTGGACGCGAACACGCCCGTGGGCACGATCAGGTCTCCCATGAACGCGAACAGGGGGCGCAGCGCCTGGTCGATCACGAGGGTGTGCCGGGCGGTGCCGCCCGTCGCGGCGAGCAGCACGGGCTTGTCGGCCATCGCGAGCGAGTCGACGAGGTCGAAGAAGGCCTTGAAGATCCCGGAGTAGGAGCCGCGGAACACGGGGCTCGCGACGATCAGCAGGTCGGCCTGCTCGACGGTCTTGAGCGCGAGCTCGAGCTCTTCGCTGCGCATGCCGATCACGGTCGCGGTCGCGACGTCCTGCGCGTGGTCGCGGACCTCGATCGTGCGGGCGTCGACCCGGGTCCCGGTGGCCGCGAGCCGCGCGACGGTCTTGTCGAGCAGGAGGTCGGTCAGGGCGCGCGTGGTCGAGGGGAAGCTGACCCCGCCGGTCACGGCGACGACGCTCAGCAGGCGGGGTGCGGCGGGCGTTCCTGCGTCCTGCGGGCCGACGCTCACGCCGCGCTCCCGTCGCGCGCGGGGATGTCGCCCTGGGCGCTGCGGAGCTTGTCGAGCAAGCCCTTGAGCGTCGCGAGCTCGACAGCGTCGAGCGCGCCACCCACGTAGGCGCCGATGGTGCGGACGTGCTTGCGCCCGATCTCCTTCTGCAGCCGCGCTCCCTCGGGGGTGAGGCGGACGATCGTGCCGCGTGCGTCGTCGGGCGCGGGGACGCGCTCGACGAGGCCGCGCTGCTCGAGGCGCTCGGCCATGCGGCTGAGCGAGGGCTGGCTGATGAGGACGTACTCGTTGAGGTCTCGCAGGCGGGTGCCGCCCTCGGGGCAGCCGGCGAGCGTGAAGAGCACGTCGTACTCGCGCATCGTCAGCTCTTCCCAGATGTCGTCGGCCTGGAAGCGGCGCATGAGGGCGACCTGGGTGCGGAAGAGCGACTCCCACGTCTCGGCGGCCTCGCGGGTGGTGGCGCGCTCGTGGACGGTGGGGGGTGCGGCGGTGCTGCTGGTCATGTGTCTCTCGATCCTGCGGGGTGCACCGGCCCGACGGCGGCGCTCGCCTCGTCGGCGCACAGCACCCGGGTAGATGCGTTCGTATGAACTCGAGCGGTACAACCGGCGGGGCGAGAGGTGTATTCCGGACGCCTCCGCCGACCCTCGGCGCAAGGGAGCGACCTACCTGCCGAGCCGCCGCTCGCGCTGCGAGTACGACCGCAGGGCACGCAGGTAGTCGACCCGGCGGAAGCTCGGCCAGTACGCCTCGCAGAAGTAGAACTCGGCGTGCGCGCTCTGCCACAGCAGGAACCCGCCCAGGCGTTGCTCGCCCGACGTGCGGATCACGAGCTCGGGGTCCGGCTGACCCTTGGTGTAGAGGTGCTCCTCGATGTGCTCGACGTCGAGGTTCTCGGCGAGCTCCTGGAGCGAGGCGCCGCTCGCTGCCTGCTCGCTCAGGTAGGAGCGCACGGCGTCGGCGATCTCGTGCCTGCCGCCGTACCCGATCGCGACGTTGACCTGGAGGCCGTCGACCCCGGCGGTCCGGTCCTCCGCGTCGCGCAGCGCCTTGGCGAGCCGCTCGGGCAGGAGGTCGAGCCGACCCATGACGCGCAGGCGCCAGCGACCGGTCTCGGCCAGGTCGCACACGGCGTCCTCGATGATGTCGAGCAGGGCGCTGAGCTCCTCGCGCGAGCGCGAGAGGTTGTCCGTGGAGAGCATCCAGAGCGTGACGACCTCGATCCCGAGGTCCTCGCTCCAGGTGAGGAACTCGGCGATCTTGTCGGCACCGCGACGGTGACCGGTGGCGGCCGTCTCGCCGAAGGACTTCGCCCAGCGCCGGTTCCCGTCGAGGATCACGCCGACGTGACGCGGCATCGCCTCGCGGGGCAGGGAGTTCGCGAGCCGTCGTTCGTACAGCCCGTAGAGCAGGTGGGGCATGCGCACGTGGGGTCCTTCGCGGTGTGTAATGGATGAGCGGCGACGGGGCCGGGCAGGGCCTGGGAGCGTCGCACGGACGACACGGCACCGAGGAGCGCTCGGGGGGCGTCGCTCGCCAAACGGTACCGGAGGCAACAGTCGATTTGTCCCGGGGTCCGGTCCGGGAGACGCCTTTGCGCAGGATCTTCACAGTCGCGCGCAGCAACCTACGGTCACGTAACTTACGATGGCGTAGGTTGTTCCTGAGCCACGCACGTCGACTCACGCGCAGTCCTCCGGGCCGGGGACACCTCGTCCCCACGCCCGACCGCCGAACGAGTAGGAGCACCTCCGTGGCACGACCCTCCGACAACCGCCCGACCTCGGGCGACGCCGTCGAGAACGCCCTGGACACGGCCGCAGACGCCGTGTCCACCGCGAGCGCGAAGGTCGCAGAGGCCATCAAGCCCCGGCTGCGTGGCTGGATCCACGCCGGCACGTTCCCCGTCGCCCTCGTCGCCAGCATCGTCCTCGTGATCCTCGCTCCCCCTGTCGCGGGCAAGGTGTCGTGCGCGATCTTCGGCCTGAGCGCGTGCTTGCTGTTCGGCACGAGCGCCGTCTACCACCGCGGCACCTGGTCACCGAAGGTCGCGGGGATCCTGCGCCGGGCCGACCACTCGAACATCTTCCTCATCATCGCCGGCACGTACACGCCGCTCGCGGTGCTGCTCCTGCCGCAGCAGACCGCGACGATCCTGCTGGTGATCGTGTGGGCCGGCGCCCTGCTGGGGCTCGCGGCGCGCATCATCTGGCTGGGCGCCCCGCGCTGGGTCTACGTGCCGATCTACGTCGCGCTCGGCTGGGTCGCGGTCGGGTACATGCCCCAGTTCTGGACGACGCCGTCCGGCCCCGCGATCGTCTGGCTCGTCGCGATCGGTGGCCTGGCGTACACGCTCGGCGCGGTGGTCTACGGGCTCAAGCGCCCCAACCCGAGCCCGCGCTGGTTCGGTTTCCACGAGATCTTCCACGTGCTGACGGTCGTGGGTTTCGGGTGCCACTACGCGGCGATCATGATCGCGGCGCTCAACGCCTGACCCCTCTGCCGTCCGCTGGGTGCGGAGTACCTGTCGCCGATCGCCTCGATCCGCGACAGGTGCTCCGCACTCAGCGTTCCTGCTGCTCCAGGGGTACGACGGCGTAACGACGGTTCGCGAGCGACGGGTTCGCCGCGCGCACCGCACCGAGGGCATCAGGGTCGACGTCTGCGGTCCGCAGACCCGCCCGCTCGTCGAGCTCGAGCCCGACCTGCCCGTCGGGACCGACGAGCAGCGACCTCCCGGTCACGCCCTTCCCTGCCTGCCCGACGGCGAGCACCACCGACGTGTTCTCGATCGCCCGGGCACGGGCCAGCGTGCGCCAGTGGTCGGCCTTGAGGTCGCCCGCAGCCCAGGCGGCGGGCACCACGAGGACGTCCGCACCGGCGTCGACCAACCGGCGCGCCGACTCGGGGAACCGCAGGTCGTAGCAGGTCATGACCCCGAACGTCAGGCCCCCCACGGTCATCGTGGTCGGGGCGGCGTCGGCAGGGCCCGGCACCAGCCGGTCCGACTCGCGATGCCCGAACGCGTCGTAGAGGTGCACCTTGCGGTACACCCCGACCACGTGCCCGCCCCCGTCGATCGCGACGACGGCGTTGACGGCACGGGTCGCGCCCGTGACCCTCTCCGCGGACGTGGCCGTGGCTGCGGGCGTGTCCGTGGCCGCAGGCGTGGCCGGGAGCGTCGTGCCCGCGATCACCGCGACCCCGGTCTCCGCGGCCCAGCGCTGGAGGGTCGTGACGAACGGGCCGTCGAGGGGCTCGGCGTGCTCGATCCCGACGCCGCGCGGGTCGAAGCCCGAGGCGTACTCGGGCAGGACCAGGAGGTCGGCCCCGAGCCGCTGCGCCTCCGCGAAGGCCGACCGCACCACGAGCAGGTTCGCCGCATGGTCGTTCGAGACCTCGACCTGGGCGATCGTGACCCGCACCGGACCACGCGACGAACCCGTCATGTCAGTCGCCGCCGCCACCGGAGTCGCCGCCCGAGCTGCCCGAGTCGCCCGAGCTGCTCGAGCTGCTCGAGCTGTCGCTCGGGCCGTCGTCCGGGCGCGAGCCGCCGGTGGCGGAGCCGCCGTCCGACGAGCCGCCCGTCCCGCCGCCGGAGCGGACCGACCGCTCGTCGTGCCGGACCTTGCGGAGCTGCTTGTTCATCGACAGGAACAGCGCGACGCACGCGAGCGCGACCGCGAAGATCGTGAGGAACCCCGGCAGGCCAGGAGACACGTCGGTCGGCTCGAGGCCCGGGCGCAGCTCACCACCCGTCGGAGCGGGGGACGGTGTCGTCTCGGCCGTCACGCCGGCGGCCCAACCGGGCCCTCCGGCGAGGTGGGACGACAGGTCGACCGCGAGCTGCGGCGTCGGGCTCATGCGGGGCCTTCCTCGGTGCGGATGCCGGCGAACAGGTCGTCCTCCGGAAGCGTGGTCGGGACGCGCGACTCGGCGAGCTCGAACTCCTCGATCGGCCACACCGCGACCTCGAGGTCGCGCGGGATCGCGAAGAAGAAGCCGTCGGGGTCGATCTGCGTCGCGTGCGCGATCAGCGCCGCGTCGCGCTGCGGGAAGTACGGGGCGACCTCGACGCGCGTCGTGACCTCGCGCTCGGGGATCTCGCGAGCCGCGCGCGACTCGACCCAGTCGCTGAACGGCGACTCGAGACCGGCGTCCACCACGGCCTCGTGGATCGTGCGGATGCGGTTCATCGAGAAGTCGTGGTTGTAGTACAGCTTGAGGGGCTCCCACGCGGGCGCACCGCCCTCGACCTGGTAGCGCTCCGGGTCGCCCGCGGCGTGGAACGCCTCGAACGCGACCTTGTGGCACATGATGTGGTCCGGGTGCGGGTAGCCGCCGCTCGGGTCGTACGTCGTGATGACGTGCGGGCGGAACTCGCGCACCAGCTCGACGAGCGGCGCCGCGGCCTCCTCGAGCGGGACGAGCGCGAAGCACCCCTCGGGCAGCGGAGGCAGCGGGTCGCCCTCCGGGAGGCCCGAGTCCACGAACCCCAGCCAGCGGTGGCTCACGCCGAGCGCCCTGGCCGCCGCCACCATCTCCGCGCGGCGCAGCTCGGCCATGCCCTCGGGGGTCGAGGGGACCTCGCCGAAGCTCGGGTTGAGCACGTCGCCGCGCTCGCCGCCCGTGCAGCTCACGACGAGGACCTCCACGCCTTCCGCGGCGTAGCGGGCCGACGTCGCGGCGCCCTTGCTCGACTCGTCGTCAGGGTGCGCGTGGACGGCCAGGAGGCGCAGCGGCGCGCCGTCGACCGTCCCGGGCGCCGATGCTGTCAGCGGGCGCGCCGTCGATTCGGTCACAGGTCCTCCAGGGGGTACTCCGGGGCGAAGAAGTTCAGAGACAATGATGTCTCATGAGCAGGTAGTCCACCCAACCCCTGGACCTCGATTCACCATGACGAACAGCACTCCCCCGTCGGGAACAACCCCGCAGGTCGGCCCCGACGCGCTCGACGAGCACGAGAACCCGATCGGGCTCGCACCGCAGACCCCGGGACCGCAGCCGCCCGCGGGGCGCTACGGCCCCGCGCCGACGCCCGCCCGTCGCCGCCTGGCGATCGCGGGCATCGTCGCCGCCGCGGTCGTCGGGGTCGGGATCACGATCTGGATCGGGCTCGGGCAGGCCTCGACCCCGGTGCGCTACGACGACTTCGGGTTCAAGGTCATCAGCTCCGAGCAGATCGACGTGACGTTCCAGGTCTCGATGGAGCCGGGCACCCAGGCCGAGTGCACGATCGACGCCCTCGCCGAGAGCTACGCCCAGGTCGGGACGGTCGACGTCGTCGTCGGACCGAGCGACCAGCTCGAGGGGCGCTACACCGTGAGCGTCGCGACGTCCGAGCTCGCCACGACCGGCATCGTCGAGAGCTGCCGCGCCCTGCCCTGACCGAGCACCTCGACGGGGGGACGGCGGTGTGATGCAGCGGACATTTGGTATCCTGAGGGATTCACGCTGCCCCAGAAGCATCAGGTCCAGCGAAACCCGCCACGCGGCGTCGGCGACCCGCCGACGTCACCACCCCGGGCAGGCAGCGGAGTCGCTCTCACCCGCACCCACTGCCTCACCCTGTGCGGTCGCGTCCACCGACGTCGACCGCAGGAACGCAAGGAAAGGAAGGAGCGAACCGTGACCGAGACCAGCGTCACCTGGCTGACCCAGGAGGCACACGACAGGCTTCAGGCCGAGTTGGCTCACCTGTCCGGTGCCGGCCGCACCGACATCGCCGAGCGCATCGCTGCCGCCCGCGACGAGGGTGACCTCAAGGAGAACGGCGGCTACCACGCCGCCCGCGAGGAGCAGGCCAAGAACGAGGCACGCATCCGCGAGCTGACCGCGAAGCTCCGCAACGTGCAGATCGGCACGCCGCCGGACGACGGCAAGGTCGAGCCCGGCATGGTCGTCACGGCCCTCGTGGCCGGCGAGGAGATGGCGTTCCTGCTCGGCTCGCGCGAGATCGCGGGCGGCACGGACATCCGCGTCTACTCCCCGACGTCCCCGCTCGGCGAGGCCATCAACGGCACCTCGATCGGCGACAAGGTCTCGTACGCCGCCCCCAACGGGAACCAGATCCAGGTGGAGATCCTCGCGGCCAAGCCGTTCGAGGCGTGACCCACCGCTGACGCACCGGGCCACCACCGGCGGTGGCCGCCCCGCACGGGGCACGCGCGTCACGACCATGCAGGCCCGGGAACCTCAGGGTTCCCGGGCCTGCGTGCGTCCGGGGTGCGACGGCCGGGGAGCCGCCCGCGCTGCGGGGTTGCCGCACCGCCGGGCCGCCGCACCCCGGACAGGCGCCATCGTCGCCCACCGGCGAGATGCGGCGTTCTGGGGTCCAGCCAACCGATCTACCCCAGTTGGCCGCATCTCGCCGGAGCCGCAGCAGGCGGCCCCAGCAGCCCCCTGGGCACCCGTCGTCCACAGGTGCCGCCATCGGGCCCCACGTGGGCGTGCGGACCTGCCACCCTCTCCTCGTGCCCACCACCCGTGTCCCGCTCCCGCCCACCCCGTTCCGTGTGGCCGACGCCCTCGCCGCGGGCTGCACGGCGGACCAGCTCCGCAGTCCGGCACTGCACACGCCGGTGCGTGGGGTCCGCATGGCGGCCGGGTCGACGGGCGACCTCGAGGCGGTCTGCCGGGCCGTCGCCCTGACCTTCCGACCGGGGGACACCTTCTCGCACCTCACGGCCGCCGCACTGCTGGGGCTGCCCCTGCCGAGCGGCCATCGACCGCTCGACAGGCTGCACGTCTCGAGCACCGCCGGGGTGCGCGCGCGGGAAGCGTCGCTGCTCGTCGGGCACTCCGGGGCGGTGGCCCGGCATGTGTTCCAGCATCGCCGGGTCCCTGTCACCATCCCGGCTCGTACCTGGTTGGACCTGGGGAACGCGACCGGTACCGGTGCGGGGGCGGTCCTGACCATGGAGGACCTCGTCGTCCTGACGGACGCGGTCCTCGGCCTGCGCCACCCGGCTACGCCTCGGCTCGAGCTGGAGCGTGCACTGGCATGGTTCGTCGGTGGAAGGGGGCGGGCGGCTCTGCGCACCGCGCTCGCCGCCTCCCGGGCGTTCGTCGACTCGCCCATGGAGACCCGGGTCCGGCTCCTGCTGGTCGCGGCCGGGTTCCCCTGCCCGGTGGTCGGCGCCGACCTGTTCGCGGAGGACCAGTGGGTCGCACGACCGGACCTGTGCTGGCCCCAGGCCCGCATCGCGATCGAGTACGACGGCGCCCACCACTACTCGTCCCAGCATCAGATGCGCAGCGACGTCGCTCGGCGGGAGAACTTGGAGCGCCTGGGCTGGCGGGTGATCGTGATCTACTCCCAGGACGTGCTCACGGCCTGGGACGCGACCTGCGGGCGGCTGCTCACCGCGTTCGGGGACCAGGGCGTGGACCCGGGCTCGGTCGCGCACGCCTCCGACGCCTCGGTGCGCCCCCGCATCGTCGTGGCTCGGCGGTGACGGCCCGACGGCGGCGCGCGCCTCGGGCGTCGACGTCGCCAGGTCAGGGGGCCGGAGATCGACGAGGTGCGGCCAACGGGGGTCGAGACGGCGCCCGGACCCCACCTGGCCGCATCTCGGCGTCGCCGCACGTCGCAGCGCCGCACGTCACGCCGGCGCCGCGCTGGTCGGACGTCGCGCTCGCCACCCGTCGCGGTCGGCGCACATCGCGCTACCCACCTCCGCGGCGAGCAGCAGCCCTAGCCCGTCAGGACCCGGTACCCCGCGCCCCGCAGCTGAGCGACGAGCGCCTCGCAGTGCTCCTGCCCCTTGGTCTCGACCTGGAGGCGCACCCACGCCTCGCCGATCGCGAGGTGCACGTCGGTGCGGTCGTGGTCGATGTGCATGATCGAGCCGCCGACCCCTGCGATCACGTCGAGCATCTGCGCGAGCGCCCCGGGCCGGTCGTCGAGCAGGACCTGCATCTGCATGTACCGGCCCGCAGCCGCGAGCCCGTGCCGCAGCACGCGCAGCAGCACCAGAGGGTCGATGTTCCCCCCGGACAGGATCACCACGACCGGGCCCTCCCACCCGGTCGGGTCGGCGAGCAGCGCCGCGACGCCGGCGGCCCCGGCCGGCTCGACGACGAGCTTGGCCCGCTCGGTGATCATCAGCAACGCCCTCGACAGCTCGTCCTCGGTCACGGTGCGCACCTCGGCGCCCAGGGTGGACACGATCGAGAACGGCACCGGGCCCGGGGTGCCCACCGCGATGCCGTCGGCCATGGTCGAGCGGGCGAGCGACGTCGTCGGGACGCCTGCGGCGAGCGAGCCCGGGTACGCCGCCGCGCGCGCCGCCTGGACCCCCACGACCTTGACGTGCGGCGCGACCTCGGCCATGGCCGCCGCGACCCCCGCGACCAGGCCTCCGCCGCCGAGCGGCATGACGACCGTGCGGACGTCGGGCACCTGCTCGAGGATCTCGAGCGCGATCGTGCCCTGGCCCGCGACGACGTCGGGGTGGTCGAACGGGTGGATGAACACCGCCCCCGTGCGCTCGGCCTCGGCCTTCGCGGCAGCGAGCGTCTCGTCGACGTCGACGCCGACCAGGCGCACCTCGGCCCCGTACTCCCGGGTCGCGGCGACCTTGGGCAGCGCGGCGTCGACCGGCATGTAGACGACCGCCTGGATCCCGAGCAGCCCCGCCGCGAACGCGACACCCTGGGCGTGGTTCCCGGCGCTCGCCGCGACGACGCCGCGCGCCTTCTCCTCGGCCGAGAGCCGGGCCATACGGATGTACGCACCGCGGATCTTGAACGACCCGGCGCGCTGGAGGTTCTCGCACTTGAGCGCCACGGGCACGCCCGTGACCTGGCTGATCGCGCGGCTCGTCTGGACGGGGGTCCGGTACGCGACGCCGTCGAGCATGCGGGCGGCGTCGCGGATGCTGTCGAGCGTCACGGCGGGCTGAGGGAGGGTCACGCGTCCCCGCCCGTGCTCGCCCCGCTGCCCGACGACGCCGCTCCCCCGCGGCGCGTCGCCCTGCGTCCGGTGGTGCGCGCCGAGGCGGGCACCTTCTCGTCGTCGGCGAGGTCCTCCTCGGCGCGCCGGACCATGACCGGGAGCGCGGGCTTGCCACGTATCACGAGCGTGTCGTCGGTGCCGAGGTCGGGGAACTTGTCGTGCCCGTTGAAGTACAGGACCACGGTGTTGATCAGGGCGGCGAGCGGCACCGCGAACAGGGCGCCCACGATCCCGGCGGCGAACCCGCCGGCCGCGACCACGAGCAGCACCGCGACGGGGTGCAGCGAGACCGCGTGCCCCATGAGGAACGGCTGGAGCGCGTGGCTCTCGATCTGCTGGACGGCGAGCACGATGCCCAGCATGATGAGCGCCGCGACCCACCCGTTCGCGACCAGGACGACCAGCACGGCGACGGCACCCGTGACGACGGCACCCACGATCGGGATGAACGACCCCACGAACACCAGGATGCCGAGGGGCAGCGCGAGCGACGGCACGAAGAACGCCGCACCGACACCGATACCGACCGCGTCGACGAGCGCCACGAGGATCTGGGTCCGCGTGTAGGCGGACAGCGTGACGATGCCGCGACGCCCCGCCTGGTGGATCGTGTCCCGCGACCGCGCCGGGAACAGGCCCACGCACCAGGACCAGATCGTCCGGCCGTCGAGCAGGAAGAAGAACGTGCAGAACAGCGCGATCACGGCGCCGGCGGCCACGTGGCCGACGGTCGTCGCCGCCCCCAGCGCACCGGACACGATGCTGTCCTGGCTCGAGCTGATGAACTTCTCGAGCTCCTTGAGGTAGCCGTTGACCTGCTCCACACCGATCCCGAACGGCCCCGCCTGCAGCCAGTCCATGAACTCGTTGAAGCCGTCGATGGCCTTCTCGCGGAGCTCCGAGATCCCGCTGACGATCGTGCTGCCCGCGACCGTGATGAGCCCACCCACGACCAGGAGCATCCCCAGCAGCGCCGAGATCGAGGCCAGCCCGCGGGAGAAGCGCAGACGGTTCTCGAGGAACCGGCGCACCGGCGTGAGCAGGACCGTGAGGAGCAGCGCGATCGCGACCGGGACCACGATCACCTTGAAGAGCGCCGTGACGTACAGGCTCGCCGTGACGAGCGCGCCGATCAGGAGCAGGCGCCACGACCAGGCCGCGGCGGTCTGGATCGAGGGCGGGACGGCGTCAGCTCCCTGCGGCCTGTCGTAGCGTGCCTTGGCGTTCGCCGCGGGCGTCGGTTCCACCGCAGTGGCGACCGCTCCCGCGGGGGCGGGCGACGTCGTCGGGCCCTGTGCCTTCTGGGCGCGGCCCCTGCGGGACGCCGCGCTCACGCGAGAGCCCGGGTGAGGTCCGCGATCAGGTCCGCCGCGTCCTCGATGCCGACCGACAGCCGCACGAGGTCGTCAGGGACCTCGAGAGCCGACCCCGCGACCGACGCGTGCGTCATGCGCCCCGGGTGCTCGATCAACGACTCCACCCCACCGAGCGACTCCGCGAGCGTGAACACCTGGGTGCGCGCGCAGACTGCGAGCGCCTTCTCCTCGCTCCCCGCACGGAAGGACACCATGCCGCCGAAGCCGCGCATCTGCCGCTTCGCGAGCTCGTGCCCGGGGTGCGACGCGAGGCCGGGGTAGACGACCTCGGACACCGCGGGGTGCGACGCGAGGAACTCCGCGACCGCGGCCGCGTTGGCCGAGTGCCGGTCCATGCGCACCGCGAGCGTCTTGAGACCGCGCAGCGTGAGCCACGCGTCGAACGGCCCCGCGACCGCGCCCGACGAGTTCTGGTGGAACCCGACCGCGTCGGCCAGGCCACGCGTCCCCGCAGGCGAGACGAGGTCGCCCGGGAGCTCGGCGCCGTCGGCCACGACGAGCGCACCCCCGACGACGTCGCTGTGCCCACCGATGTACTTCGTCGTCGAGTGCACGACGACGTCGGCGCCCAGGCCGATCGGCTGCTGCAGGTAGGGCGTCGCGAACGTGTTGTCGACCACGAGGGTCGCACCGTGCTCGTGCGCGATCTCCGCGAGCGCGGCGATGTCGCTGATGCCGAGCAGCGGGTTGGTCGGGGTCTCGACCCACAGGACCCGCGTGCGGCCCGGCTGGACCGCGGCCCGCACGGCGTCCAGGTCCGTCAGGTCCACGGCCGTGTGCTCGATGCCCCACGGGCCGAACACCCGTGCGACGAGCCGGTACGTGCCGCCGTACGCGTCGTCGGGCACCAGGACGTGGTCGCCCGGGCGCAGCGTCGCACGCAGCAGCGTGTCCTCCGCCGCGAGGCCCGACGCGAACGCGAAGCCGCGCGCCTGCTCGGCTCCCGCAGGCGTCTCGACGGCGCCGAGCGCCTCCTCGAGCGCCGTCCGGGTCGGGTTCGCGGACCGGGAGTACTCGTACCCCCCGCGCAGACCGCCGACGCCGTCCTGCTTGTAGGTGGAGACCTGGTAGATCGGGGGCACGACGGCCCCCGTCGTCGCGTCCGGGTCCTGTCCCGCGTGGATGGCGCGGGTCGCGAAGCCGGTGCTCGACCAGTCGGGGTGGGAGGGAGTGCTCGCGCTGCTCATCCTGTGAGCCTACGTGCCCGGGGGCCGCGTGTTCCTGCGGAACACGACGGTTCTCGCAGAGCGGATGTGGACATTTCGCGCGGACGGTCCTGGCGGGACGGTGCGAGGTGTCGTGGCGGGGCGGGACGGACCGTCGGGGCGGGACGGATCCGAGGCGGCCGGGGAACAGGCGACGACGGCGAGGTGTTGCCCAGATGTCGGCTACAGGTGGAGGTAAAGATGTTCGAGTCGTTGTTCGGGTCCTCGATGAAGACCCAGATGGTCGCGCCCGAGAAGGCGCTCGCCGGGCGGGACCAGCCCGTGCTCCCCGCCGCCCGACCGCACACCGTGCTCGGGACGTCGATCACCGGCCCGTGGCCCGAGGGCACGCGCGTGCTGTACCTCGCGATGGGCTGTTTCTGGGGCGCCGAGGAGATCTTCTGGCAGGTGCCCGGAGTGATCTCCACCGCCGTCGGCTACATGGGCGGCACCACGCCCAACCCCACGTACGAGGAGGTCTGCACCGCGCGGACCGGGCACACCGAGACCGCGCTCGTCGCGTACGACCCGTCGGTCGTGAGCGAGGAGGAGCTGCTCAAGATCTTCTGGGAGCGCCACGACCCCACGCAGGGCTACCGGCAGGGAAACGACGTCGGCACCCAGTACCGCTCGGCGGTCTACTGGACGACGCCCGAGCAGGAGGCCGCGGTCCGTGAGACCGAGGAGCGGTACCAGAAGGTCCTGACCGCGAGAGGCCTCGACCCCATCACCACCGAGGTCGCCCCGGCCGAGGGACGCACGTTCTACTACGCCGAGGACTACCACCAGCAGTACCTCGACAAGAACCCCAACGGCTACCGCTGCCACGCGACGACGGGGATCCCGTTCCCCGACGCCGCCTGATGCGGGGCTGAGCGGCCCCTCCTGGCCGAATGATGCGGGGCTGAGCGGCCCCCCTGGCCGAGCGGCCTGGCCGCGAAGTGAGCAGGTGCCCCTGATCCGGTCGGGTCAGGGGCACCTGCTCACTTCGCGGCAGGTCGACCCCGCGGTCTCGGGACGAGTCGCACGCCGGGTGCCAGGTGAACTCCGAGGTCCGTCAGGCAGCCCGCTCCCGGCTGCCTGACGAACCTCGGGCTCTGCGCGTCTCAGCGGGTCAGCAGACCAAGCCCGAGCCGGGCGCGACGCCGAGCAGCGCCGTGATCTTCTCGTAGCGAGCGACTCGGCTCGCGACCGAGGCAGGGTTGCCACCGTTGCACTCGAGCGCCCCGTTGAGCGAGTTGATCGTCTGACCGAAGCCGGCGCCACCGATCATCGCCTCGTGCGACGTCATGACACCCGGGCCGTTCTGCGTGTTCCAGTACCAGAGGGCCGTCTGCCAGGCGATCGACGGGTCCTGCTCGACGAGCCACGGGTTGTTCAGGAGATCGATGCCGAGCGCGTCACCGGCCGCCTTGTAGTTGAAGTTCCAGCTGAACATGATCGGACCACGGCCGTAGTAGGCCTTCTGGCCGGCCGGGCAGCCGAAGGGCTGCGAGTAGTCGCACTTGATCCAGTAGTTCGCCTCGTTGATCTCCTTGACGTACCGCAGGCCGACCGACTCGAAGTCGGCGTGGGTCAGGAACGCTGCCGCCTCCTGGGTCCGGGTCGTCTCGGTCCCGGTGTTGGCGAACCTCGGGTACGCCGCCAGGGCGTCGACGAGGCCCTGGTAGGTGTAGAACGCGTTGCGCTTCGGGAAGATCGCGTCGAACTCGGCCTCGCTGATCACGAAGTCGGACGTGCCCCCCTGGCAGGCTCCCTTGTCCGCCCAGACGCTCGTGGCCCCGGGGTTCTCGCGCTGCGTCCACCACTTCGCGCTGAAGTTGCGGCCGTGGTGCGAGACCGTGGTCCCGCCCTGGTACGCGGTGGTCTCGCTCCAGGTCGCGGCGCACGGGTTCGCGGGCGCCGCGGCGGCGACCGTGAGCGATGCTGCGGCCGTCGTCTCGACTGCGGCCGCCGGCACGGTGGCTGCGGTCGCGACGACCGCGCTCACGAGACCAGCGGCCACGATCGCCGCGCCTCGGCGCATGCCGGAGACAGTTCTCTTGCCAAACATCGAGCCCCCATTTGCTCATCGTTGAACAATCCATGTGAACGGCTGGCGCCGCGGTCACAAGGTAGCGACACGCCTAAATGTCAGCAACTCGAACAAACTGCCTCGTGGACGAGGACGTCCCTGGATCGCTCCCGGGCGCTCCAGGGCGACGCTGAGTCGCTGACGGCGACGTGCCCGACCGCCGAGGGTGACGTGGCCGGTCGCCGACGGTGACCTACTCACATGCCGACGATGACGTGCAGCCGCCGACGGTGACGTGCCCGACCGCCGAGGGTGACACCATCGACAGCCGAGGGCGTCACCCTCGGCACTCGGGTACGTCACCCTCCGCGACCGGCCATGTCACCCTCGGCGACCCTTCACGTCACCGTCGGCGACCAGCCACGTCACCATCGAGCGGGCAAGGCGTCACCCTCGGCGACCAGCCACGTCACCCTCAGCGTCGGACCAGCGTCCTCTCCCCCGCCTCGGTCCGCAGTCCCGGCGCGAGCAGCACCCGGCCCACGACCTCGTTGCGGCACAGCATCGCCAGCCCCGCGGCGACCGGCCCGCGCAGCGCCAGGACGAGCGCCACCACGACGCACACACCGACCGTCGCACCGGCGACGACGTCGTGCGGGAAGTGGACCCCCTGGACCAGGCGCGCCGCCCCCGTCACGACCGCGAGGACCGCGGGCGCGACGACCATGACCCGGTACGGCGGGAGGCGACGGGCGCGCCGGAACCGGAGCGCCGTCGTCGTGCCGAGGGAGTCCCGCGGGCGGCCCGACGCCAGTGCCGTCAGCACCACGGACGTCGCGAGCGCGAACGCGATGGTCGTGTGGTTGCTCGGGAACGACCAGTCGCCCGCGGCAGGGCAGTGCGCGATCTCGATGAGGTCCCAGCACCCTCGCGGCTGCTGCACGATCGTCTTGGCGACCTCGGACGTCGCGTACGCGACCACGGCCCCCACGCCTCCGACGACCGCCGTCGCGACGGCCACGAGGCCGGCACCGCGCGCCTGCCAGGCAGCGAGCAGCCACAGCAGCGCGAGCGCGATCACACCGAGCTCGGCGACCATCTCGACCCCCGGCAGGTCCGCGGTCCGCGCCGTCACGGCGAGGTAGAGCTCGGTGCTGGGCCTGCGCAGGAGCAGCAGCGACGGCACGACCACAGCGGCCGCGAGGAGCCAGAGCAGGGCCAGGAGCAGGGGCGATCTGGGGGACTTCACCCCGGAATGGTACGGAGGTGAACGACGGATGAACATCAGACCGCGGTCGGACGCGGACACCTCCCGCCGTCCCCCTCGCGGCCCACACCCCGCCTTCACGTCCGTGCCCGTGACATCGTGGGGCGCGTGACCGACGCCCGCACCGCCGCGACGCCCGACGCCCCCCGCGCGCCCGCCCGCACGACCACCCTGCGCCTGCTGGCCGCGGCGCTGGTCTGCGGTTCGGCGGTGCTCCTGTTCGCGGTGCACGTCCGGCCGCTCGGGTACGTGCCGCTCGTCGCGGGTGTCCTGCTGGGGCTCCTGGTCGACCGCCGCCTCGGGCGTGACCTGCTCCTGATCGCGCTCGGCATGGGCATCATCAGCACCATCCCGCTCGCGGCGGACCTGAGCGATGCCGGGATCGCTCGCTTCGCCGTCGTGCTCTCGCTCGCCGTGCTGGTCCCGTGGGCCGTCTCGCGCTACGTCTACCGCGACGACGCGATCCGGTTCCCGGTCCGCACGGGCAGGCGGTGGAACCGCACCCAGATCGTGTACCTGCTGGTCGTGCTCGTCGCGGGCTACCTGATCCTGCCCGCGTACTTCATCGGGTCGGGGTCGTACCAGAACTGGCCCGCGATCGAGACGCCGCAGGAGATCGCGCGCCTCTTCGTGGGCGTCAACGCCGTCGGGATCTGGGACGAGCTGTTCTTCGTGTGCGTCGTGTTCGCGCTGCTGCGCCGCCACTTCGCGCTGTGGCCCGCGAACCTCCTGCAGGCGACGGTGTTCGTGTCGTTCCTGTGGGAGCTCGGCTACCGGAGCTGGGGGCCGCTCCTGACGATCCCGTTCGCGCTGGTCCAGGGCTGGATCTTCGCGCGCACCAAGTCGCTCACGTACGTGGTGTGCGTGCACCTGCTGTTCGACGCGATCGTGTTCGCGGTCCTGGTGCACGCGCACCACCCCGAGCTGTTCGACGTGTTCGTCACGGGTGGGCGCTGAGGCGCGCGCAGCGCGCGGTCGGCAGTCCGCTCGCCCCGGTGCAGGGGCGACCCCGCGCGCCCCTCAGCGCGGGTCGCCCGCCAGCGGTCAGGGCGTCGCGTCACCGTCGAGCGGCGGGACGTAGAACGCGGTGGTCGCGGCGGCGGAGGCCTCGGCCACCGCGGGGTCCGCGCCCGACGCCTCGTGGGCGCCGCGCCAGAGCTGGGCGCTGGCGGTCTGGAGCGCACGCATCTCGGGGCTGGTCTCGAGCGTGGCCGGGTCGCCCAGGTCGACGCCCGCGACGTGCGCGGCGAGCCCGACGAGCGCGAGGTCCCAGCCGACACCGACGGCCCCGGGGCCGAACTGGTCCCAGAACTCGGGCGGCACGACCGCGACGTGCTCGAGCGTCAGCTCGGTGGCCCCGCCGTCGGCGGGCGTGAGGCGGAGCTCGACCGTGCTCCGGTCCTCCTCGCTCATGCCCCAGGTCACGAGGAACCGGCGCGGTGGCTCGCACTCGCGCACCTCGCCGCCCGCGTTGCCCTGGAGCTGGTAGCGCCCGCCCAGGCGCAGCTCGCCGGTCACAGGAAGGAACCAGCGGGCGATGCGCTCGGCGTCGGTGCACGCCTCCCAGACGTCGTCGACGGGGGCGTCGTAGGTGCGGCTCAGCAGCACGACGCGTGCGTCGTCGCGCTCGCCGACGCTGCGGCGGGCCTTGTCGATCTCGGTGCTCAGGTCGAACGTCATCTCGTGGCCTCCTTCGCGGGGACCGGCCGCGGGTCTGCGGCCGGGGCGGTGCGGGAAGCGTCCGGCGTCGTGACGGCCCGACGGCGGGCGCGGCGTCCGCGTGCGAGCTCGGTGCCGAGCGCGTCGAGGCGCTGGTCCCAGAACCGGCGGAGGCCGTCGAGCCAGTCGTCGACCTCGTCGAGCGCGCCGGGGTCCAGGGCGTAGAGCCTGCGGGTGCCGGCCGCCTGGACGGTCGCGAACCCGTTCTCGCGCAGCACCTTGAGGTGCTGGGAGACGGCGGGCTGGCTGATCCCGAACTCGTCGCGGATCACGGCTGCGAGGTCTCCGGCGGACGTCTCGCCCCCGGACAGCAGCTCGAGGATCCGTCGCCGGACGGGGTCGCCGAGGACGTCGAACGCTTCCATCCGTCGATGATTCACCCGCGCCTTATATAAGTCAAGAGTGAAGGTGTGTCAGCGCCCCTTCTTGCGGCCCTTCATCGACTGCGACTTCCCGAGCCGCTTCGCCACGGACTTGCCCGACTTCTTGCCGCCCTTGGGCGCCTGCTTCGCGCCGCTGCGCGCCGCGCTCGCGGTCCTGGCCCCCTTGGTGGCCTGCCCGGACTTCCCGCCGCTCTTGGCGCCCGACGGCGAACGCCCGTCCCCCTTCTTGCCCGCCTCGGGCGTGGGCGGGGTGGGGCCCGCCACACCGCGTGAGCTGTTGGCCGTGCGGCCGCGGACGATCCCGATGAACTCCTCGACCAGGTCCGACTTCTCCTCGGTCACCCAGCCGAGCGCGACAGGCGCCTCCGGTCCCCCGTCGAGCGGCCGGTAGGTCAGGTCCTTGCGGTGGTGCAGGCGCGCGAGGGACTGCGGCACGACCAGCAGCCCGATCCCCGCCGCGACGAGCTCGATCGCGTCGGCCGTCGTCGCGGGGCGCTCGAGCGCCGGCCTGCCGGGCAGGACAGGGGACGCCTCGTCGTCGGCATCAGCGCCCGCGACAAGATCCGCAGCGGGGTCCGCCCAGCCCAGCACGTCGTCGAGCGGGTGCAGCACGACCTCGTCCGCGAGGTCCGCCGCGGTGAGCGCTTCGTCACTCTCGAGGGCCGCGAACACGTGGTCGCGCGGCACCACGACGACCGGCACCTCCGTGTACATCGCGATGTGGCTCAGGCCCTCGCTGCGCACGGGGCGACGCAGGATCGCGACGTCCGCTCCGCCGTCGTGCAGGAGGGCCTCCACCTGCGAAGCCGGGACGGCGAGCGCCTCCAGGCGCACGTCCGGGACCCGGTCGATCCACGTCCGCACCCACTTCGAGGGCGTCACCCCGGGGACGTACGCGAGGCGGAACCCGGGGGTCTGCGCGTCGGTGACGTCATCGGCCGGTCGGTCGGCGTCGTGCTCGGCGCTGCGCGCAGTCTCTTCCACCCCACAACCCTAGCCGCCCCAGGACAAGGAAACGGGGCCGGGACCGATACCCTGGGACCATGAGCACCCCGCACTCCTCCCAGACCATGAAGCCCGCGACCGCGGCGAAGAAGCTCGGGGTGTACCTTCCCGCCACTCCCCCGGAGTTCCAGGAGGGGACCATCACGCGCGGCCGGCTCGAGGAGCTCGAGACCAACCCGCCCGAGTGGCTCGTCGACCTGCGCCGCAACGGCCCCCACCCGCGCCCCGTCGTCGCCGGGCGCCTGAACGTCTCGATCGCCGGCCTCGCCCGCGGCGGCGTCGAGGACGCACTGACCACCGAGCAGATCAACGAGCTCCGTGAGGACCCGCCCGCGTGGCTCGTGCGCGAGCGCGAGATCCAGGCCGAGGTCCGTGCGGAGGAGGAGCGCATCAAGGCGCGCGACCTCAAGAAGGCCAAGAAGGTCGCCCGCGCCAACCGCGAGGCCGAGCAGAAGGCGCCCGCGGGCGAGTGACGCCGCGTGGCGCCCGGTGGGGCGCCACGCACCGCCGGGCCGCACCCGGCCTGGACCGCCCACCGCGCCGGAGAGCGCGGCATCCGGCCCGGCACCCCGCCCGGCCCGGCACCCCGCCCGACCCGGCACCCCGCCCGACCCGGCACCCCGCCCGACCCGGCACCCGGCGCAGCCCGGCGCCCGCCCAGGTCAGCCGATGAAACCGCCCGCGTACTGGAGCCAGTAGACGACCTCGCCGCCCGCGGTGATCTCCTCCCGGCCCAGGAACGCGTCCCGGTCCCCCTCACCCCGGCACGTGTACCGGAACGCCCCGTAGTCGGCGTCGACGGACTCGTGCGTGCGCGTCGTGGCCGCGTGCTCGACGAGCGCGGGCTGGAGCATGAGGTCCGCCTGCCCCTCGCTCATCGACGAGAAGTCGCCCGAGTAGGACACCGACCACACGGGCACGCCGTCGTGGTGGACGACCTCGATGCCGGGGAAGATCCCGTTGCCGATGTAGTACACGTCGCGGTAGAGCCAGGGCCCCTCGGCGAACTCGTACTGCACGGATCCCGCGAGGATGGCCGTCGTCCTCCCCTCCCCTGCGGCGTAGGTCCGGGCGCGGGCGCGGGTGAGGAACGCGTAGGCGTCGTCGGCGAGCATGGCGCCGATGCTAGGAGGCGCCACCGACACGGTCGGTGTGGCCGAGGGAGAGGCCAGGGGCGACGCGGTCGCGCACGATCCGCTTGAGGACGGGGACCTCCGGGAAGCCCTTCTTCTCCTTGCGGTCCCACACGAGCTCGTCGCCCACGTGCACCTGGAAGATGCCGCCCGTGCCGGGCACCAGGGCGACCTCGGTCAGCCTCGTGCCGAAGGTCGTGAGGAGCTCCTGCGCGAGCCAGGCGGCGCGCAGCATCCAGTTGCACTGCGTGCAGTAGGTCACGGTCACGCGGGCGGGGGTCGCGTCGGTCTGTTCGTCCACGGGCCCAGCGTGCCAGACGCCGGCGCTCACCGGGCGCGGCGACCATGCGGTCGGCGTCCCGGTCCGCATCCCACGACCATGCGGTCGTCGTCCGACGTCGCCCGCATCTCGACGTCGCCCGCATGCCCGGCACCGGCGAACGGTCACCTGAGCACGAGGGTCACCGCGAGCACGGCCATGACGAGCGCGATCCCGCCGTCGAGCACGCGCCACGCGACGGGGCGTGCGAAGACCGGCGCGAGCACGCGCGCCCCGAAGCCGAGCGCCGTGAACCACACGATGCTCGCGACCCCGGCCCCGACGCCGAAGACCCAGCGCCCGTCGTGGCCGTACCCGGCCGCGACCGAGCCGAGGAGCAGGACCGTGTCGAGGTAGACGTGCGGGTTGAGCCAGGTCAGGGCGAGGGCCGTCCCGACGGCGGCGCCCACCGACACCCTGAGGGCCCCCTCGGCCGCTTCGAGGGTCGCGGGGCGCAGCGCGCGACGGGCCGCCTGCACCGCCAGGACCAGGAGGAACGCGGCGCCGCCCCAGGTGACGACCGCGAGCAGCACGGGGGCGCGCGCGACCAGCACGCCCAGCCCCGCGACCCCGGCGGCGATGAGCACCAGGTCCGAGAGCGCGCAGACCAGGACCACGGGCAGGACGTGCTCACGGCGCAGCCCCTGGCGCAGCACGAACGCGTTCTGGGAGCCGATCGCGACGATGAGGGACAGTCCGGTGCCGAGACCGGCGAGGAGGGGGGCGAAGGAGAGCACGTCCTCCACGGTAGGTACGTCCGGTGGTTCAGTACAGCGAATGATTCTGTCGAACCATAAGATCTGCTCATGGTGGATCTTCAGCCCGACCAGCTCCGCGCGCTCGACGCGATCGCCACCACGGGCACGTTCGACGCCGCCGCGCAGCTCCTCGGCGTGACCCCGTCGGCGGTCAGCCAGCGCATGCGCGCGCTCGAGACCGCCGTCGGTCAGGTGCTCGTCCGGCGCGGCCGCCCGGCGACGCTCACCGCCCCGGGCGAGGTGCTCGTCCGGCACGCGCGCCACCTCGCGCTCCAGCACGCAGAGGTCCTCGCCGAGCTCGACCTGACCTCGGGCAGCGCCCCCGAGCTCACGCTCGTCATCACGGGCGACGCGCTGACGACGTGGGCGCTGCCCGTGCTCGCCGGGGCGTCGTCGTGGGCGCGGCTGGAGATCCTGCGCGAGGACCAGGACCACTCGATCGACCTGCTGCGCGACGGGACGGCCGTCGCGGCGGTCACGTCGGTCCCGACGGCCGTGCCCGGCTGCCGCTCGACGCCGCTGGGCCGCATGCGCTACCGCCCCATGGCGAGCCCGGCGTTCGTCGAGCGGTGGTTCCCCGACGGTCCCACCACGGCGTCCCTCGCCGTCGCGCCCGTGCTCGTCTTCGACCGCAAGGACGACCTCCAGGACCGGTACCTGGCACTCCGCCCGGGCGGCCCCCGCCACCACGTCCCGGCCTCGCACGAGTTCCTGCGCGCGGTCGAGCTCGGCATGGGCTGGGGCATGCTGCCCGACCTCCAGAGCCACGACGCCGAGGCCGCCGGGCGGCTCGTCGGGTTCGACGACGCCGCGAGCGTCACCGTGCCGCAGTACTGGCAGCAGTGGCGCCTGCACTCGCCCACGCTCGACCGGGTGGCCGCTGCGGTCCGCGAGGCGGCGGCCCGCCACCTGCGGTGACCGGGCACCCGCAGTGACAGGGTGCCCGCGGTGACAGGGCGCATCCCCGGGGCTCCCCAGCAAGGCAGACTTGTCCCGTGCCCCCCTCCTCCAGCGACGTCCCCCTGCCCGACGACGCCGCTCACCCCGACCCGTCGGCGCTCGCCGCCCGGGACCGCCTTCTCGCCGGGCTGGAGCGCTTCTCGCCCGACGCACCCTCCGGCCCCGAGCTCCGCGCCGGCAGCGCCACGCGAGACCCCGACCCGACGCTCGTCGCGGTCGACGCGACCGACCGCCTGCTGCTCGACGAAGCCGCGAGCGCCCTCGCGTCGGCCGGGCCGGGCGAGGTCGTCGTGATCGACGACCGGTTCGGGGCGCTGACGCTGGGCGCGGCGGTGGCGCACGGCCTGACGGGCCTCCGCGTGCACCAGGACGCCGTCACGGGCGAGGCGGCCCTCGACCAGAACGCCCGGGAGGCCGCGCGACGCGCCTTCCCGGGGCTGGACGCCACGTTCACGCACCTGCCCCTGGGCGAGGACCTGCTGCGCGGCGCGCGGGTCGTCCTGCTCCAGCTCCCGCGCTCGCTCGCGGCGCTGCGCGACGTCGCGGAGCACGTCGCGCGCTTCGCGGCCCCCGACGTGGTCCTGCTCGCGGGGGGCCGGATCAAGCACATGACGACGGCCATGAACGACGTCCTGGCGGAGTCCTTCACCGACGTGCGGGCGAGCCTCGCACGGCAGAAGTCCCGTGTGCTCGTGGCCCGTGGTCCCCGGCCGGGCACCGAGCTCACCTACCCGGCCACGGAGCACCTGGCCGAGCTCGACCTCGACGTGGTCGCCCACGGAGCGGCGTTCGCGGGCGCGAGCCTCGACCTCGGGACGCGCTTCCTGCTGGGGTTCCTCGACCGGGTCTCGCCGGGTGCGCGCGACGCCGTGGACCTGGGCTGCGGCACGGGAATCCTCGCCGTGTCGTTCGCGCGGGCGCGTCCGGACGCCGTGGTCGTCGCGACCGACCAGTCGGAGGCGGCGGTCCGCTCGGCCCGCGCCACGGCGGTCGCGAACGGCGTGGGCGGGCGGGTGCGCGTGGTGCGCGACGACGTCGGGTCCTCGCTCGCGGACCGCAGCGCCGACGTCGTGCTGTGCAACCCGCCGTTCCACCAGGGCGCCGCCCTGAGCACCGACGCGGCGCACCGCATGTTCGCGACCGCGGGCCGCGTGCTGCGGCCCGGCGGTGAGCTGTGGACCGTGTACAACTCGCACCTGCGCTACCGGCCCGCCCTCGAGCGGGCGGTCGGGCCCACGACGCAGGAGGGCCGGGACCCCCGGTTCACGGTGACGCGCAGCGTCGCCCGCTGAGAACCCGGGGCCCCGGCCCGTCAGACGCGAGGGGGCGAGGTCACTGGACCCCGACGACGTCCACCACGAAGACCAGCGTGTCCGTGCCGCCGATGCCCGCCTGCGGGACGCCGCGCATGCCGTAGCCGTGCTCCGGCGGGATCGAGAGCAGGACGCGCGAGCCGACGTTCTGCCCCACGAGGCCCTTGTCCCAGCCGCCGATGACCGCACCGGTCCCGATGGGGAAGCTGATGGTCTCGCCGCGGTCGTACGACGTGTCGAAGATGCCGCCGTCCCAGACCTGACCCAGGTAGTGCACGACGATCGTGCGGCCGGCCGTCACGACCGGGCCGCTGCCCTCCTCGAGGACCTGGACCTGGAGGCCGGCGGGAGCGCCGCCCTCGGGGAACGTCAGGACCGGCTTGTCGCCGAACGAGCCGGACGCGGTGGGGAGCTGCGTGCTCATGGTGCTACCTCTCGGATGGAGTTGCGGGGTTCGGGGACAAGCCTAAGCGGGCGGCACCCGCTCGGCCCGCCCCCTGCCCGACGGCGGAGGTCACCCGCGAGCGCCGGTGCGCTCCGCCGTCGGGCAGCTTCCCGCCTGACAACCCGGGCGAGCAGGCGCACGCTGGACGGATGAACCCCTTCGAGGACGAGGACGAGGGCGACACCGCCCGGCCCGTCGACGTCTCCCCCGACCTCGACGCGCCGGTGACGCACGCGGGCGGCGCACAGGTGCCCGCCGGGCGCCGCTCGCCGTTCCCCGGGATCGCGGAGTACGCGTTCCTGTCGGACTGCGAGTGCAACGCGCTCGTCGCGCCGAGCGGCGCGATCGAGTGGATGTGCGTGCCGCGGCCCGACTCCCCCAGCATCTTCGCGGCGGTCCTCGACCGCGGTGCGGGCTCGTTCCGGGTCGGGCCGTACGGCGCGCGCGTGCCCGTGGCGCGGCGCTACATCCCCGGGACGCTCGTCCTCGAGACCACGTGGCAGACCCCCACGGGCTGGCTCGTGGTGCGCGACGCGATGCTCATGGGGCCGTGGCACAACGTCGACGAACGCTCCCAGACGCACCGGCGCACACCCACCGACTACGACGCCGAGCACATGCTGCTGCGCACGATCCTGTGCGTCAACGGGACGGTCGACGTCGAGGTCGTGTGCGAACCGCTGCCCGACTACGGGCGCGAGGCCGCCCGGTGGGAGTACGACGGGCAGACCTACCAGAGCCTCGTGACGCGCGTCGCGCACGCCTCGACGCCCGACCTGCGCCTGAGCAGCAGCCTCCGGCTCGGCGTCGAGGACCGCCGCGCGCAGGGCCGCACACGCATGGCCGCGGGCGACAAGGCGTACGTCGCCCTGTCGTGGTCGGACCGGCCCGCGCCCGCCACGTGGCCCGACGCCGCCGACGCCATGGGACGCACCGAGCAGTACTGGCGCGACTGGATCACCCAGGGCGTCTTCCCCGACCACCCGTGGCGCTCCTACCTCCAGCGCAGCGCCCTCACCCTCAAGGGCCTGACCTACGCCCCGACGGGCGCGCTGCTCGCGGCCGCGACCACCTCGCTGCCCGAGACGCCGCACGGCGAACGCAACTGGGACTACCGGTACGCGTGGGTGCGCGACTCGACGTTCGCCCTCTGGGGGCTCTACACGCTGGGCCTCGACCGCGAGGCGAACGACTTCTTCGCGTTCGTGCACGACGTGTGCCGCGACGACCGCGAGCTGCAGATCATGTACGGCGTCGGCGGCGAGGACCGGCTCGAGGAGAGCACGCTCGACCACCTCTCGGGCCACGAGGGCGCCAGGCCCGTGCGCATCGGCAACGCCGCCTACGACCAGAAGCAGCACGACATGTGGGGCGCCGTCCTCGACTCGGTGTACCTGCACGCCCGGTCCCGCGAACAGCTCCCCGAGTCCCTGTGGCCCGTCCTCAAGGCACAGGTCGAGGAGGCCGCACGGCACTGGCACGAGCCGGACCGGGGCCTGTGGGAGGTCCGCGGCGAACCCCAGCACTTCACGTCGTCCAAGGTCATGTGCTGGGTCGCGCTCGACCGCGGCGCCCGCCTGGCCCGCATGTACGACGAGCAGGACTACGCCGAGCAGTGGCAGAAGATCGCCGACGAGATCCACGCCGACGTGCTCGAGCACGGTGTCGACTCCCGAGGGGTCTTCGTGCAGCGCTACGGCTCCGACGCGCTCGACGCCTCGCTCCTGCTCGTACCGCTCCTGCGGTTCCTGCCCGCCGACGACCCGCGCGTCGTCGCGACGGTCGACGCGATCGCGCACGAGCTCACGGTCAACGGCCTCGTGCTGCGCTACCGGACCGACGAGACCGACGACGGGCTGTCCGGCGAGGAGGGGACGTTCACGATCTGCTCGTTCTGGCTCGTGTCCGCACTGGTCGAGGTCGGGGAGCTCGACCGGGCGAGGGCGCTGTGCGAGCGTCTGCTGTCGTTCGCGAGCGAGCTCAACCTGTACGCCGAGGAGATCGACCCGCACTCGGGGCGGCACCTGGGGAACTTCCCGCAGGCGTTCACGCACCTGGCGCTCATCAACGCCGTGGTGCACGTGGTGCGGGCCGAGGAGCGGCGGGACGGGACGGGCCACTTCGAGGCGGCCCACCGAGGGTGACGCGCCCACCCGCCGAGGGCGACGCCCCGGCCCGCCGAGGGTGACGTACCCACCCGCCGACGGTGACGAGAACTCGCACTCCGCCCCCCTTGCGCGCTCTTGGCTAATGGCATTAGCCTCGAAGCTATGAGCACTCGCCAGACCGTCGAACTCCTCCCCCGCCCCGAGGGCCGCCTCGCGTACACCGTGACCGGCACCGGTCCCCTCGTCGTCGCCGTCGCCGGCATGGGCGACCTGCGCTCGACCTACCGCGACCTCGTCCCCCCGCTCGTCGAGGCCGGCCACCGCGTGGCCGTCATGGACCTGCGCGGTCACGGCGACAGCGACACGACCTTCCGCACCCATGGCGACGTCGTGACCGGCCAGGACCTCCTGGCGCTCGTCGAGCACCTGGGCGGTCCGGCCGTGCTCGTCGGGAACTCGATGGGGGCCGGGGCCGCGGCGTGGGCGGCCGCCGAGCAGCCCGACGCCGTCGCAGGACTCGTCCTCCTCGGCCCCTTCCTGCGCGACCCCGCCATGAGCGCCGCGAAGGCCTCGGCGAGCCGGTTGCTCTACCGCGTCGCGCTCGCCCGCCCGTGGGGGGCCGCAGCGTGGGCAGGCTTCTACTCGACGCTGACCAAGGGTCGCAGGGCGCCCTGGCATGCCGAGCACGTCGCCGCGATCCGCGCCTCGATGCGCGAGCCGGGGCGCCTGCGGAGCTTCCGCGAGCTGGCTCTGGCCCTGACGCACGCGCCCGTCGAGGCGCGCCTGCCCGAGGTGCACGCCCCGACCATCGCCTTCATGGGTGCCCTCGACCCCGACTTCACGGACCAGGGCGCCGAGCTCGCCTGGATCGAGGAGGCCGTCGGTGCCGAGGGGCACCTGGTCCCCGACGTCGGGCACTACCCGCAGCACCAGGCGCCCGACGTCGTCGTGCCCGAGATCCTCACGTTCCTCGCCGGCCTGCGCGCCGGCACCCAGGGCTGGAACGCCCGTGGCTAGGGTCGGGCTGAGCCGCGAGGGGGTCACGGCCCTCGCGCTGCGCGTGGTGGACGACGGCGGCGCGCAAGGGTTCGCCGGCCTCACCCTCGCGAAGGTCGCGGCCGCGGCCGGGGTCGCGACCCCGAGCCTGTACAAGCACGTGGGGTCGCTCGCCGACCTGCGCCGGTCCGTCGCGCTCGTCGCGGTGAACGACCTGACGCGAGCGACCGCCGCGGCGACGATCGGCCGCTCGGGCCCCGACGCCCTGTCCGCGCTCGCGTGGGCCGTCCGCGACTTCGCGCGCGAGCACCCGGGCCGCTACGCCGCGATCCAGCTCTCGCCCGACCTCGGGGCCACCGACGACGACCCGCTCTCGCGTGCGGGCGCCGAGACGATCGCGGTGATCGTCGCGGTCCTGCGCGGATTCGACCTCCCGGAGGCCCGCACGATCGACGCGATCCGCGCCGTGCGGTCCGCGGTGCACGGGTTCGTCTCGCTCGAGCTCATGGGCGGCTTCGGCCTGCCCGACGACGTCGACCACAGCTTCGAGGTCCTCGTCCGTCTGCTCGTGGCCGGCATCGAGGACCTCTCCCACCCTTCTCCGTCCTGACACGACCGTCGTCCCACCTATCGAAGGAGAGCCGCCATGAACGCACCGTCGATCGACCGGACCCGCCCCGACCTGGGCCTCGTCAGTCCCCGCACCGGGGCGCTGCTGCTCGCGGTCGCGGGCTTCCTCTTCCTCGCGTTCCCGCTCCTGCGCCCGTGGGTCCCCGAGGACGTCGCCACCCCGGAGCTCGCTGCCGCGTTCGCCTCGGGGCGCTGGATCGCAGCCCACCTGTGCGGCGCCGCAGGGTTCTGGCTGCTCCCCGCCGCGTTCCTCGCGCTGCGCGGACGGCTCGCCGGGACGCCGGGGCGGGCTCCGGCGTCGGGCGCGGTCGTCACGGGATGGCTCGGTGCCGGACTCGTCCTGCCCTACTTCGGTGCCGAGATCTTCGGGATCCACGCGATCGCCCGCGACGCCGTGACGACGGGCGCCCTCGACTTCCTGCCGACGATCGAGGCCGTCCGGATGCAGCCCGTCGCGATGACGCTGTTCGGCCTGGGGCTGCTCGCCGTGGGCGCGAGCGGGGTGCTCGCCGCCGTGGCGGTGCGGCGCGGTGGGCTGGTCCCGCGGTGGACCGGGATCCCGCTCGCCGTCGGCCTGGTGCTCTACCTGCCGCAGTTCTTCACCCCGCCGGCGGGGCGGATCGCGCACGGCGTGCTGCTGGCCGTGGGCTGCTGGCTCGTGGCGTGGGCTGTGCGCCGTGACGCCGAGGGTGACCGGGGACGCCCCCGAGGGTGACGCCGGTCCGCCGAGGGTGACGTCCGCCTGCGTCGAGGGTGACATCCGATGTCACCCTCGACGGGCGGGTCCGTCACCCTCGACGGGCGGGTCCGTCACCCTCGGCAGGCGGGTCCGTCACCCTCGGCGGAGCAGCACGTCACCCTCGGCGCACCAGCGCGTCACCCTCGGCAGAGCAGCACGTCATCCCCGGCGGCGCAGCGCGTCAGCACGTGTCAGTGCGCCAGGAAGCCCAGCAGGTCGTGGCGCGTGAGCACCCCGACCGGGTCCCCGTCGTCGATCACGAGCAGCGCGTCGGCGTCGTGCAGCGCGGCCCGGATCGCCGCGACCCCCTCGCCTGCCCCGATGAGCGGGAACCGCGACTCCATGTGCTTGTCCACGCGGTCGGCGAGCGCCGCCCGCCCCGAGAACACCGCGTCGAGCAGCGCCCGCTCGCTCACGGCCCCCGCGACCTCGCCGATCTTGACGGGCGGCTCGGCCCCGACGACCGGCATCTGCGAGACCCCGTACTCCCGCAGGATCTCGATAGCGTCGCGCACGGTCTCGCCCGGGTGGGTGTGGACGAGGCTCGGCAGCTGCCCGCTCTTGGAGCGCAGCATGTCTCCCGCGGTCACGCCCTCCTCGGCGTCGAGGAACCCGTAGGACCGCATCCAGGAGTCGTTGAAGATCTTGGACAGGTAGCCGCGGCCGCCGTCGGGCAGGATCACGACGATCACGGCGCGCGCCGCGGCCTCGGGGTCCTCCTCCTCGAGCCGCTGGGCCAGGCGCAGGGCCGCGACCACGGCCATGCCGCACGACCCGCCGACGAGCAGGCCTTCCTCGCGGGCGAGCCGGCGGGTCATCTCGAACGAGTCGGCGTCGGTCACGGCGATGATCTCGTCGGGCACGGTCGGGTCGTACGCGGCGGGCCAGAAGTCCTCGCCCACACCCTCGACGAGGTACGGGCGACCGTCGCCGCCCGAGTAGACGGACCCGGCCGGGTCGGCCCCGACGACGTGCACCCGCCCCCCGGCGTCGGACTCGCGCGGGGCCGACACGTCCTTGAGGTACCGCCCGGTGCCCGTGATGGTGCCACCGGTCCCGACCCCGGCGACGAGGTGGGTGACGAGACCGTCGGTGTCGGCCCAGATCTCGGGGCCCGTGCTCTCGTAGTGGGACGCGGGACCGTTGGGGTTGGCGTACTGGTTGGGCTTCCATGCCCCGGGGATCTCGGCGACGAGCCTGTCCGAGACCGAGTAGTAGGAGTCGGGGTGGTCGGGGGCCACGGCGGTGGGGGTCACGACGACGCGCGCCCCGTAGGCGGTCAGGACGTCGCGCTTGTCCTGGCTCACCTTGTCGGGGCAGACGAACACGCAGTCGTACCCCTTGCGCTGGGCCACGAGCGCGAGCCCGACCCCGGTGTTCCCCGAGGTCGGCTCGATGATCGTGCCGCCGGGCGCGAGCTCCCCGGAGGCCTCGGCCGCCTCGATCATCTTGAGCGCGATGCGGTCCTTCACGGACCCGCCTGGGTTGAGGTACTCGACCTTGGCGAGGATCGTCGCGGAGAGGCCGTCGGTCACCGATCCGAGCCGGACCAGGGGTGTCCCGCCGACGAGGTCAGAGATGTGGTGTGCGAACTTCATGCACCGATCATGCGCTGCCGAGAGCCATTCCGCCGAGCACGGCGCACAGCGCGACGCTCACGCCGAGGACGACGACGAGCAGAGGACGGTCCGCGGCGTCGCGTGCGAAGTACCGCCCGACGGCCGCGCTCAGCCCGCCCGCGACGGCCAGGTAGAGCACCGATGCCAGGGCGATGCCGCTCGTCGCGGTGGTCGGGTCCCCGGTGGCCGTGCTCAGCAGCGAGCCCAGCACCATGAAGCTCCAGATCCCGACGCCCACGAACCCGAGCGCGAAGAACAGGGTCGTGGCCTTGCGGTCGTCCCACTCGCGCGAGATGCGGTGCCCGAGCCAGCCGACCACGGCTCCCGCCGTGAGAGTCACAAGCAGGATGACGACCGCGGAGACCGTGACCCACGCGACCGCGTTGGGGACGCCACGGCCCACGAGGAGCCCGTAGGGGACCTGGAGGACGAGCAGCGTGAAGGCGGCCAGCGTGAGGCCGGCGGCAAAGACCGGCACCCGCGTCGGAACGGGTTCCGATGCGGGTGCCGGGGACTTCTTCCGGGCGTCGGCCAAGGTCAGTCGCTGCTCTGCAGGATCGCGAACAGGCGCAGGAACTCGAGGTAGAGCCAGATGAGCGTGACCATGAGCCCGAACGCGGCGGACCAGGCGAACTTGGCGGGCACGCCCGCCTCGACACCACGCTTGATCGAGTCGAAGTCGACGATGAGCGAGGCGGCCGCGAGACCGACGGCGATCAGGCCGATCGCGATGCCCCAGCCGCCCCCACGGGCGCCCCAGCCGTCCAGCACGCCCGTCATGATGAGGACCATGTTGACGAGCGAGAAGGCCAGGTAGCCGACCATGGCGATGAGCAGCCAGCGCGTGAACTTGGGCGTGACACGCACCTTGCCGGACTTGAAGAGGAACAGCGCGGCGGCGAAGGTCACGACGGTCGCGAGCACGGCCTGCAGGACGACGCCGTTGAGCTGGACGCCGTTGATGACCATGGAGTCGTAGTACTTGCTGATGCCACCGAGGAACGCACCCTGCGCGATCGTGTAGGCCACGATGAGCGCGGGGCTCGGGTTCCGCTTGAACGCGTTGACCAGACCCAGGACGAGGCCGATGATCGCGCCGCCGATCCAGATGAACGGCATGGTGTCGACGAGCTGCCAGCTGCCGGCCGCGACGACGACGAGCAGGGCGAGCAGGCCGCCGGTCTTGACGATGACGTCGTCGTACGTGAGGCGCTTGGTGTCGGCGGTGGTCGCGGTCGGCGCGTTGTACATGGCGTCGAGCGTCGCGGCGTCGGCGGTCTGGGCGCCGTAGCTGCCGTACTGGGCCTGCTGGGGCGGGGTGCCGTACGCGGGGTTCTGCTGGACGGTGCCCGCAGCCCCCTGGCCGGTGCGCGCGCGCTTCGGCTCGCCGAAGATGGCGCTGTTGTTGAAGACGGGGTTGCTCATGCTTCCTCCTGGTCGCGGCGTCCAGTGCCCTCTGGCGAGGCGGGTGTCGCTGGCCGTGGTTCCATCCTATGCAACGAGCGGGTTCGCGCCGGTGTTCCCGGGGTTTTCATCCGACATTTCCCCCCGTCCCGAGCGAAGATCGCTCGACCGGCCGACGGGCGTCATCCTTGCGGCGTACGGGAACTCGTCGGGAAGATCGACCATGAGGGGGCATCGCCGGGAGGGTCCTGTTCTCTAGGCTGGGGACGTACCGAGCCACCACCCGCAACCCACCCGAGGGGCGAGCATGATCGAAGCACGAGGCCTGACCAAGCGGTACGGGCCCAAGACCGCTGTCGACGGGATCTCCTTCACCGTCCAGCCCGGCCAGGTGACGGGCTTCCTGGGCCCGAACGGTGCCGGCAAGTCGACCACGATGCGCATGATCATGGGGCTGGACCGTCCGACGGCCGGTTCCGTGACCGTCAACGGCAAGCCGTACGTCGCGCACCGTTCGCCCCTGACCGAGGTCGGGGCCCTGCTCGACGCGAAGGCCGTGCACACGGGCCGCAGCGCCTACAACCACCTCCTCGCGATGGCGGCGACGCACAACATCCCGAAGAACCGCGTGCAGGAGGTCATCGAGATGACCGGTCTGCAGTCGGTCGCGAAGAAGCGCGTCGGTGGCTTCTCGCTCGGCATGGGGCAGCGCCTGGGCATCGCGTCCGCGCTGCTGGGCGACCCCAAGACGCTCATCCTCGACGAGCCGGTCAACGGACTGGACCCCGAGGGTGTCCTGTGGGTCCGCAACCTGGCGCGCTACCTCGCGTCGGAGGGCCGGACGGTCTTCCTGTCGAGCCACCTCATGAGCGAGGTCGCGCTGACCGCGGACCACATCATCGTGATCGGCAAGGGCCGGATCATCGCCGACGCCCCCGTCAAGGACATCGTCGACGGCGGCGCCCAGCACACCGTGCGCGTCCGCACCCCGCAGGCCACCCAGCTCGCCGAGCTGCTGACCCGCGACGGCGCGACCGTCACGTCCGACGAGCCGAGCCTGCTGCAGATCACGGGCGCCGAGGCTCCCGGGATCGGCGAGCTCGCGGCCGCTGCGGGCATCGTCCTGCACGAGCTGACGCCCGTCACCTCGACCCTGGAGGAGGCGTACATGCTCCTCACGGCCGACGCGGTCGAGTACCAGACCGAGTCCGCCGCCCAGCACATCGGCCACGGCGTGGACGCGACGTCCGGCGCCTCGATCTCCGAAGGAGCCAAGCGATGACCGCCGCCACCGTCTCCGCCGCCCAGCCGACGGCGAGGCGCACCTCGTCCGCCCGCCTCAGCGTCGGCGGGATCCTGAAGTCCGAGTGGATCAAGTTCCGTTCGCTGCGCTCGACGTGGTGGACCCTGGGCTCGACCGTCGCCGTCATGGTGCTCATCAACCTGGGCACGGCCGCATCGCTGAACTACGCCGCCAGCCAGCCGGGGGTGGCGGCCCAGATGGGCAACATCTCGACCGTGCAGGCGCTCGTGTCGGGCTACGTCTTCGCCCAGCTCGCGGTCGCGGTCCTGGGCGCGCTCATCATGACGGGTGAGTACTCGACGGGCATGATCCGCTCGACCCTGAGCGCCATCCCGACGCGTCTGCCGGCGCTCTGGGCCAAGGCGGCCATCATCGCGGTCGTGACGTTCGTCGTCGGCGTGGTGGGTATCGCGGTGTCGTACCTGGTGATCGCGCCCATGCTCTCGGGCAACGACCTCGTGCCCGACCTGGGCGACCCGGTCGTGCAGCGGGTCGTCCTGGCGTGCGCCGGCTACCTCACGCTCGTGGCGCTGCTCGCGGTCGGCGTCGGCACGATCATGCGGAACTCGGCGGGGAGCATCTTCACGCTCGTCGCGCTGCTCTTCGTGCTGCCGATCGTCGCGAGCTTCCTCTCGCAGGACTGGGTCCAGGACATGGCGAAGTTCCTGCCCATGAACCTCGGTACCGCCATGATGGCGGTCACGGAGGCCGACGCCGGTGGCGTCGACGTCCTGACCCCGGGCGGGGCGACGATCGCGATGGCGGCATGGGCCGTGGTGTCCCTCGCCGCGGCGGCCGTCGTCCTCAAGCGTCGGGACGCCTGACCATCCCTCGCACCGCGCACAGCCCGGCGCCGGACCACGAGACCCGTGGTCCGGCGTCGGGCGCTGTGCGTCCTGGGGACGACGGCCCGAGCGTCGCCGGCCCTTCCTCGGGGTCCGCGGCGACGCAGGCACCGCGGGCCACCCTCAAGCCGCGGCCCGGGAGCGCCGCGGTGTTCACCGAGCTCGACGCGCGCAGGCTCGGGCCGGTCCGCCGGTACTTCGTGCGCCACCCGGTCGTCATGGACTGGTTCGTCGCGGCCTGGTTCGCGGTCCCGGGTCTGCTGGTGGCGCTGCTCTACCCGGAGCCGCGCTACGGCGTCGCGGTCGCGACCCTCGCGGGCGGCGCCGCCCTCCTGTGGCGGCGTCGCTACCCGCTGTGGACGGCCGCGGCCATCGGCGTCCTCGCGGTCCTCACGCTCGCGCTGACGGGCGACTCCGCGGGCTTCGAGCTGGCCACCGCGTTCGCGGTCTACGCGGTCGCGACGACCTACCGCCCGGCTGTGGCCTGGAGCGTGCTGGGAGTCCTGGTCCTGACCGTGTGCACCGCGGAGATGCTCTGGTACGACTTCACGGTGAGCGAGACGGGCGCGATGGTGCGTGCCGACGTCGGCAGCGGCGAGCTCACCGGGCAACGGGTAGCGACGATCGCGATCACGGTCACGTTCGCCCTGCTGGGCATCGCGATCGGGTCGAGCGTGCGCGGTCGACGCCTGCACGTCGCCGACCTCGTGGGCCGCGCGAACGCGATCGCTCGCGACCGGGACCAGCAGGCGCAGCTCGCGGCCGCCGCCGAGCGCGCCCGGATCTCGCGCGAGATGCACGACGTCGTCGCGCACTCCCTGACCGTCATGGTCGCGCTCGCGGACGGCGCCAAGGCGCTGGGCGCGAAGGACCCCGTGCTCGCGGGGCAGGCCCTCGACGAGCTCACCGAGACCGGGCGTGCGGCCCTCGCCGACATGCGCCGTGTCCTGGGGGTCCTGCGCGACCCCGACGGCACGGTCGCGCCGCTGACCCCGACCGCCGACGTCCCGAGCATGGAGGACATCGCCGAGCGGTTCCGGCACGCGGGCCTGCCGGTGCGCCTGGTGCGCGTGGGCGTCCAGCCGGACCCGGACCCTGGTCTGCGGCAGGCCGCGCACCGGATCGTGCAGGAGTCCCTGACGAACGTCCTGCGGTACGCGCCGCTGACCCCCGTGGTCGTGGTCGAGATCGCCCGGCGTGACGTGGGCACCGCCGACGGTGGAGACTGGCTCGAGATCACGGTCACGAACAAGGCGGGACGCGCCCCGGGCGGCACGGCCCGCGACGGGGCGGACGCACGCCCGCTGCCTCCGGGCATCACGGGCGACCAGCCCATCGGCACAGGAAGAGGGATCATCGGGATGCGCGAACGTGCGGCCGTCTACGGGGGCACGGTCACGGCCGGGCCGACGAGCGCGGGCTGGGAGGTCGTCGCGCGGCTGCGCCTCGACGGCGCCACGCAGCCCAGGCCCGACGGCGGAGCCGGGGTCGCGCTGTGACCCTCCCCCTCCCGGGCGGGACGGCCGGCGACGCGGTGGGTGGTGCGACCGGTCACGAGTCCGTGCCGCACGGTGCCGACCACCCGATCCGCGTGCTGCTCGTCGACGACCAGTCGTTGCTGCGCATGGGCTTCCGCATGATCCTCGCGGCCGAGGACGACATCGAGGTCGTGGGCGAGGCGGGCGACGGGGAGACCGCGTTCGCGCAGGCCACGGCCCTGCGTCCCGACGTGATCCTCATGGACGTGCGCATGCCGGGCGTCAACGGGATCGACGCGACCGAGCGGATCGTGTCTGCGCTGCCCGCGAGCCGGGTCATCATCCTCACGACGTTCGACCTCGACGAGTACGCGTTCGCGGCGCTGCGCGTGGGCGCGAGCGGGTTCCTGCTCAAGGACGCCCGCCCGGCCGACCTCGTCGGGGCGATCCGCAACGTCGCGAGCGGCGACGCGGCCGTCTCTCCGCGCGTCACGCGCCGCATGCTCGAGATGTTCGCGGGCTACCTGCCGGAGGACGCGCAGTCGCAGGGTGCGGCGGCGCCCGGCCACGGGGTCGACGACCCCCGCCTGCGCGAGCTCACGGCCCGTGAGCTCGAGGTCTTCGCGGCGCTCGGCGAGGGGCTGTCCAACGCCGAGATCGCGTCGCGGTTCGTGGTCTCCGAGGCCACGGTCAAGACGCACGTCGGGCGCGTCCTCGGCAAGCTCGGCCTCCGCGACCGGGTCCAGGCCGTGGTGCTGGCGTACGAGACGGGCGTGGCGCGCCCGGGCTGAGCGGCGCCGTCGGGCCTCGAGTGGTGAGGGCCGGTGCGCGCGGGCATGGTCGTGGAGGGGAGCGTTCGGCTCCGTCGTCCACGACGCGGGAGGCAGCGACCATGTCCGACCACCACGACCCGTTCTCGACCGGCTTCTCCGGCGACCACGGGCGAGACTACGAGATCCGCAGCGTCCTGGGCGGCGCGTACAGCGGCGCGGCCGACGTGGGCGAGGTCCTCGCGGCCGTCGCGCACGTGCGCGACAAGGACCACCAGGGGTGGTTCGACGCGTGGCACGCGCTCGGCGACCGCGTGGCGCAGGTCGCCGCCGACGCCGCGTCCGCCGGTCACGGGGCGAGCGCCGCGGGGGCGTACCTGCGGGCGTCCGCGTACTACGCGGCCGCGGTCAACGCGGTCGCCGCGCTCGAGGACGGGAGCCTGCTCCTGCCCACCTTCCGCAAGCACCGCGCCGCGTGGGACAGGTGGGTCGACGCGAGCGGGCTCGTCGTCGAGCGCCTCGCGGTGCCGTACGAGGGGACGACCCTGCCGGGGTACTTCTTCAGCGCGTCCGACGCGGCGTCTACCGCGGCCATCGCGGCGGACCCGGGACAGGTCCGCCCGCGGTCGACGCTCGTCGCCGTGAACGGGTCGGACGGCTCGCTGACGTCGATGTGGACCGCGTGCGTCGCGGGCGCGCTGCGCCGGGGCTACCACGCGTTCGTGTTCGACGGCCCCGGGCAGCAGTCGATGCTGTTCGAGCACGACGTGCCCTTCCGGCCCGACTTCGAGGCCGTCCTGACACCTGTGCTCGACGCGCTCGTCGGGCGCAGCGACGTCGACGAGGGGCGGGTCGCGGTCTACGGGTCGAGCCAGGCCGGGTACTGGGTGTCCCGCGCGCTCGCGTTCGAGCACCGACCGGCTGCGGCGGTCGTCGACCCGGGGGTCGTCGACGTCTCGACCTCGTGGACGGGCTCGATGCCCAAGAGCCTGCTCAAGCTGCTCGAGGAGGGCAAGGACCACGCGTTCGACCGCGACATGGACCTCGGCCTGCGCCTGTCGAAGGCCACCGCGGCCACCTGGCGCTTCCGCGCCCGCCCGTACGGTGTGGACGGCTACGCCGCGACGCTCCGCGAGGTCCAGCGGTACGACGCGCGGGACGTCGTCGCACAGATCACCGCTCCCCTGCTCGTCACGTCGCCCGAGGGCGAGCAGTTCTGGCCCGGCCAGTCCGAAGAGCTCGCACGGCTCACGCCCGACGTGTCGACCCTCGTGCGGTTCACCGCCGCCGAGGGCGCGAACCTGCACTGCCAGCCCCTCGGCAGAGCCCTGACCGAGCAGCGGGTGTTCGACTGGCTCGACGAGACGCTCGCTCCCCGGCTCGTGGGGGACGACGACTGAGGTGCGGCCGTCCCGGCGCGGGCGAGCGACGTCGTCGGGCGTCGTGCCTCTCGTACCTGGCGGGTGACGGCGAGAGGCCCGCCCGTTCGTCGAACGGGCGGGCCTCTCCGGCGTCGGGTCAGCCGCGCGCGGCGGGCTCCACCGACTTCTCCGCGGCGTGCCGGCCCACGAGCTCGGCCGCCTTCGCCTCGTGCTTCGCCTCGCGGCGGGCCGCACGCTTCTCGCCCGCACGCTCGGCGAGCGTGTAGAGCACGGGCACCACGACGAGCGTGAGCAGCGTCGAGGACAGGAGGCCGCCGATCACGACGAGCGCGAGCGGCTGCGAGATGAACGAGCCGCCGCCCGTGATCCCGATCGCCATGGGCGTGAGGGCGAAGATCGTCGCCGCAGCCGTCATGACGATGGGTCGCAGACGCTTGCGCGAGCCCTCCATCACCGCATCGTCCAGCCCGCGACCCTGCGCGCGGTACTGGTTGATGAGGTCGATCAGGACGATCGCGTTCGACACGACGATCCCGACGAGCATGAGCATGCCGATCAGGGCGGGCACCCCGAGCGGCGTGCCGGTCGCGAGCAGCAGGAGCAGCGCGCCCGTCGCGGCGAACGGGATCGACACGAGCAGGATGAACGGCTGCAGCAGGCTGCGGAACGTCGCGACCATGACGAGGTAGACGATCGCGATCGCGACCAGGAGCGCGAGGCCCAGGTCGGCGAACGCGTCGGCCTGCTGCGTCGCGACGCCGCCGAGCTCGACGGTCGCGCCGCCCGGCAGCTCGAGCCCGTCGATCGCGGCCGTGAGCGCCGTCGTGAGCGTGCCGAGGTCCTGGCCTGCGGGCGTGACCGCGACGGTCGCGCTGCGCTCGCCGTTGACCCGCGAGATCGAGGTGGGCACCTCGACCTCCTCGATGCTCGCGACCTGCGTGAGCGGGACGACGCCCGCGGCGGTGGGCACGACGAGCGCCTGGAGCTCGTCGACCGTGGCGGGAGCCTGCCCGACGGCGACGCGCACCTGCACGGGCCCGTCACCGAGGTTCACGGTCCCCACGGGCGAGGGCGACATGAGGCTCGCGACGGTCCCGGCGACCTGGGTCTCGGTGAGCCCGACGGCGGCTGCCGCGTCCCGGTCGACCGTCACCTGGATCGTGGACTGGGCGCTCGCGAGGTTGTTCGTGACCTCGGACGCGCCCTCGGCGTCCTCCGCGAGCTGCTGGACCTGGTCGGCCGCGGCGGCGAGCGTCTCGGTGTCGGGCGCGCGGACGACGAGGTCGACGGTCGAGCTGCCGAACGCCGCGTCGGCGCCGGCGACCGTGATCCCCTCGGAGTCCTCGCCGCCGAGGTCCGCGACCGCGTCCCGGACCTCCTGCTGCGCCTTCACACCGTCTGCGTCCGCGTCGAGCGTGAGCGAGAACGTCGCCTGCGGCGAGCCGCCGCCACCGAAGAACGCGGCCTCGGGGCCGCCCGCCGAGCCCACGGTCGTCTGGACCGTGTCGACCACGTCGAGACCCAGGAGCGTGTCCTCGACCTCGCGGGCCGCGGCGTCCTGCGTCGCGAGCGACGTGCCGGGCGCGAAGCTCTCCGTGACCGTCAGGGTGTCCTGGCCCGAGTCGCCCAGGAAGTTCGTCTCGAGGCGAGGCACGAGCGCGACCGTGCCCGCGAGCACGACGACCGCGACGGCCAGGGTGATCGCGGGGTGGCGCAGCGCGGCGCGCAGCGTCGGCAGGTAGCCCCGCTGCCACAGCCCGCGACGCTCCTTGGCCTCGGCGACCTCGCGGGCCTGGTCCGCGAGGACCTTGGCCTGCTCGGGGTCGGCCGGGACGAGGGGCGCCTTGATGAACCAGTAGGCCAGCACGGGCACGATCGTCAGCGCGACGAACAGCGACGCGGCCATGGCGATCGCGACGGTCATGGCGAACGGGCGGAACAGCTCGCCCACCATGCCGCCGACCAGCGCGATGGGCAGGAAGACGGCGACGGTGCAGACGGTCGAGGCCGTGATGGCACCGCCGACCTCCTTGACCGCCTTGAGGATCGCGGCGGTCTTCTGCTCGCCGTAGGACAGGTGCCGCTTGATGTTCTCGATGACGACGATCGAGTCGTCGACCACGCGCCCGATCGCGACCGTCATGGCACCGAGGGTGAGGATGTTCAGGGTGTAGCCGGTCGCGTTCATGACGATGAACGTCACGAACAGCGACAGCGGGATCGAGACGGCCGAGACGAGGGTCGAGCGCAGCGACGTGAGGAACAGCAGGATCACGACGACCGCGAAGACCAGGCCGAGCAGCCCCTCGGTCGCGAGGCCCTCGATGGACTCCTCGATGAACGGTGCCTGGTCGAACACGACCTCGACGCGCACGTCCTTGGCCTCGAGCGCGCCGTTCATGTCCTCGATCGCGGCCTGGACCGCGTGCGAGACCTCGACGGTGTTGCCCGCCGGGGTCTTGGTGATCGCGACGGCGAGCGCGGGCTCGCCGTCGAGGCGCGAGTAGGAGGTCGCGGGCTGCGGGGCCACGGTGACCGTGGCGACGTCCCCGAGGGTCACGGGTGCCGCACCGGCCGCGGCCGCCGCCGGCGAGGCGACGAGCGGGAGGTTGATCAGGTCGTCGGTGCTCGTGACGGCCGTGCCGACCTGGACGGACAGGGTGCGGTCGCCCGCAGCCACCGTGCCTGCGGGGATCACGACGCCGTTGTCCTGGAGGATCGTGGTGACCTGGGCGGGGCTCAGGCCCGCCGCGGCGAGGGCTGCGACGTCGAGGTCGATCGTGACCTGCTGGTCGGCGACGCCGCTGACGGCGACGCTGCGCACGTCCGCGACCTCTTCGAGGGCCGGCACGACGACGCTGTCGACGGTGTCCGCCAACGCGGTCTCGTCGGCGCCGCCCGAGACGGCGAGCTGGACGACGGGGAGGTCGTCGACGGAACCGGTCACGACGGTCGGGTCGACGTCGGCGGGGAGCTGGCTGCTCACGCGCGTGACCGCGGTCTGGAGCTGCTGCGCGGCGAGGTCCATGTCGGTGCCGTACGTGAACTGCACGGTCGTCACCGACATGCCGGTCGACGAGCTCGACGTGACGTCCTCGACGCCGTCGACGCCGCGCACGGCGGTCTCGAGCGGTGCGGTGACCTGCTGCTCGACGATCGCGGGGGCGGATCCGGGGTACACGGCGACGACGGCAGCGGTGGGGATCTGCAGGCTCGGGATGAGCTCCTGCTTGAGCGATCCCATGCTGACGACGCCGAACACGGCTATCGCGATCGTGGCGAGCGCGACGACGGCGCGGTTCGCCAACGACGTTCGGGCGAGACGGAACACAGGGCCTCCAGGGCACGGCGGATGGTCACGACGTCGTCGTCGCAGAGTCGTTAGCCTAACGCTAAGCAAAACGCGAGAGTTCCCGCGTCTCGCGGACCGGTCGGGCCCGCTCCCGCCGCCCGACCGTCGCCCCGGAACGCCTCCGATAGAGTCTCGCCGTGACCTCGGACCCCCCTGGCGATCGCGCCCGGCTCCAGCGCGAGCTGATCGACGCGCAGCACGCTCTCCAGGAGCTCGTGCTCGCACGGCGCCTCGAACCGCTCATGCGCACGCGCCTGACCGCGCAGCAGATGCGCGCCCTGGGGATCCTGCTCATCGACGGCGAGCGCAGCACGGCCCACCTGGGCGAGGTCCTGGGCGTCAGCCCCGCCACGATCTCAGGGATCGTCGACCGGCTCGAGGCCGCGGGCATGGCCTCCCGGCGCCCCGACCCCGAGGACGGCCGCGTCCGGCTCGTCGCCGCGACCGAGCGCGGCGCGGAGGCCGTGCGCAGCATCGTCGCGAGCGACGCACCGGCAGGACCCGAGACGCTCGAGCACCTCTCGCTCGACGAGCTCGAAGGACTCCGGCTCGGGCTCACGGGCCTGCTGCGCGTCGTGCGCGAGAGCGGCGACGAGGCCGAGAGCCCCGCGGACAGGACGAGCCCGGACCAGGGCGACACGTAGACAGGCGGCGAGCTGCGTCGTCGGGCCTGCACTCCCCTGCCCGACGACGCAGCTCGCCTCCCGCTCAGATCTCGCCCAGCGCTTCCTCAGGCGTCCCCTCGACCGCCCGGGCCCGGCGGTTCCAGCGCGCCCACAGGACCGGCTCCCCCAGCTCGCCCGCCATCCTGTGCGCCGTCGCGAGGAACGCGACGACCCCGACGAGCAGCACGCCCGCACCGACCCAGTACGGGACCGAGAGCCCGACCGGGTGGAGCAGGCCCGCGATCACGGGGGCCGGCGCCGCGAAGCCCCACCGGACCAGGTTGAACGCGCCCGTGGTGACGCGACGGTCGGGGCTGCCGAGCGCGAGCGAGAGGTCGGTCAGGTTCGCGTTGGCGATGCCCATGCACACGCCCGCGACGACCAGGACGACGATCGAGCCGGCCGTGCCGAGGTCGAGCGCGAGGGCCACCGTGGCCAGGAGCACGCCGCCGACCGCGATCCCCATGGTCTGCACCGCGCCGACCGAGTGCGCGAGCCGGTGCCCCACGACCAGGATGCCGACCGCGAGCCCGATCCCCCACGCCGTGAAGACGAGGCCGAGCGGGATGACGTCGAGACCCAGGAACACCGGGGTGTAGCCCAGGATGATGAAGAACACGAAGTTGTAGGTCGCGGTCACGATGCACAGCGCCCGGAAGCCGGGCTTGCGGAAGAGCGCGAAGACCTGCCCCACGTGGAGCGGGGCCGGCTTCTCGGCCGGGTCCTTGAGGCGTGTGATCGACAGCGCGAGCGCCACGATCATGAACAGGCCGCACGCGAGGAACGGGATGCGCCAGGAGAACTGGCCCAGCAGACCACCGATGAGCGGGCCGACCGCGAAGCCCAGGCCCACGCACGTCTCGAACAGCCCCACGACCCACTCGCGGTCGTTCGCGAGCGAGACGAGCAGGACCATCGCGGTCGCGAAGAACATCGCGTTGCCGAGCCCCCACAGCCCGCGCAGCGCGGCGAGCTGCCCGATGTTCTGCGAGAGGGCCGCGAGGACCGCCGCGACGGCGACCAGGCTCACGCCCGCGCCGAGGACCTTCTTGTACCCGAACCTCCCGGTCGCGAGGACCGCCGGGATCATGCCGATCGCCATGACCGCGATGTAGGCCGTGAAGAGCAGCTCGATCTGCCACGTGCTAGCGCCGATCTCCTGGCCGATGATCGGCAGGATCGGGTCGACCACGGCGATGCCGGCGATGGCGAAGAAGGCGGTGAGCGCGGTCGCGTAGATCGCGGTCTTGTTGGGCTCGTTCCTGGTGGTTCTGGACACACGTCCCCCGGGGGTCTGGTGGGTGCTGGTTCGTCGTCGGTGCACGGGCGGCCGCCGGCGCACGGCGGCTGCCGGTGCACGGTCGGCCCGGTGCGGGCCGGTGCGAGAGTTACCTGCATCATGCAGGTAACTCTCTGTAGAATACACCTATGACAGTTGCTCGGGGTAACAGTTCTGGCGATCGCCCGGCAGAGGGCCCCGACGACGGACCCGACCCCGCCGCACGGGAGGTGCTGTCGACCATCGAGCTCGAGCTCGCCCAGCTCCTGCGCCGAGCCGAGCGCACCACCGCCGCAGGACAGGCCAAGGTCGCCCGCGCGGGCGGCCCCCCGAGCGGCTCGCTCGACCGGTCGGCCTACCTCCTGCTCCACGACCTCCTCGTCGACGGCGCCCAGAACGTGAACACCCTCGCCGACCACCTGGGCCTCGACGCCTCGACCGTGACCCGGCAGGTCGTCGCCATGGAGAAGGCCGGGCACGCGCGTCGCACGCGCGACCCCGCCGACGGGCGCGCCGTCCTCGTCGAGGCCACGACCCAAGGGCTCGAGAGCCTCGCCCGCCACCGCGAGCTGCGCAGCGAGCTCTACGGCGAGGTGCTGGCCGACTGGTCCAGGCTCGACCGTGCGCTGCTGGGCGAGCTGCTCGAACGGCTCAACGACGACCTGGACACGTACAAGCGCGGGGGGCGTGCCGCAGGGGACTGAGCGCGTCGTGCGGGCCTGGGTCGGATCCAAAGAACTCGTTGCAAAGAAACTCTTGCAAAGAGACCTTTGCATCGCTACGGTGGTGTCATGCCCACGAACCACGACCCCGAACAGGCACCCGAGCCCCGCACCCAGCGGGCCGTCGGACCTGACGCGCTCAAGGCCCTGTCGCACCCCCTGCGGATCCAGATCCTCGATCTCCTGGGCCACCACAGTGCCCTGACCGCGAGCGGTCTCGCCGAGTCGCTCGGCGAGTCGAGCGGCGCCACGAGCTACCACCTGCGCCAGCTCGAGCGCCACGGGTTCGTCCAGGAGGTCCCGGGTCGCGGCACCGCGCGCGAGCGCTGGTGGGAGCGGACCCCCGGCGGCTTCACGATCGAGCTGCCCGACGACGAGGCCGCGACCGGCGACGGCATGATCGCCGCGACCAGCACGGTCAACCGGGAGTTCGAGGTCATCCGCCAGCGCAAGATCATGGACTTCCTCGACAGCGCCCGCACCCTCGACCGCGGCTGGCTCGAGGCCGGCGCGACCCTCGCCACGATCAACATGTGGCTCACCAAGGAACAGCTCGCGGAGGTGCAGGCCGAGTGGCAGCGCTTCAGCGAGACGGTCCTCGACCGCTTCGCCGGCCAGCAGGACGCTCCCGGGGCCCGCCCCGTGCAGATCCACTTCAACGCGTTCCCCCTGATCAACGGCAAGGAGAACCCCTCATGAGCACCTACGCCCCGACCCGTTCAGACCTCCGTTCGCCGTCGCTGCGAGCCCTGCGCCCGAGCGACCGGTTCCTCGTCGCCGCCGGTGCCCGGCTCACGACGTGGGGCGAGCACCGCGCCACCTCGCACGCGCAGCGGACCGCCCGTCGCGCCGGGCTCGACGCCGCCGCCGAGGACCGCGCCCGCCTCGCCGCCCGCCTGCACTCGGGCCGCCCGATCGCCTGACCGGCGTCCGCGGCGCGTCGCCGTGCCCGACCACGGCGGCGCGGCCGTCTGCCCTCGGCAGATCCGCCCCGGGCAGATACCGGTGCCCCGACACCCTCGCCGGAGGGAGGGTCGAGGCATGACGAACCAGCCACCGCTCCTGCGGTCCGAGGCGGCCCCGCCGCCCACCTCCCCGTTCGACGACCAGCTCGCGTCCCGCCTGCTGCACCAGCGCATCGTCGTCCTCGGCACGGCCGTCGACGACGCCGTCGCGAACCGCGTGTGCGCCCAGCTCCTCCTGCTCTCGGCCGAGGACCCGCGCGCCGACATCGCCCTCTACATCAACTCCCCCGGCGGCTCGGTGAGCGCGGGCCTCGCGATCTACGACACGATCCAGCTCCTGCCCAACGACGTCAGCACGCTCGCGGCGGGCTTCGCGGCGAGCATGGGCCAGTTCCTGCTCTGCACGGGCACCGCGGGCAAGCGGTACTCGCTCCCCCACGCGCGCATCATGATGCACCAGCCGTCGGCCGGGATCGGGGGGACGGCCGTGGACATCGCGATCCAGGCCGAGAACCTCGAGTACACCAAGGGCCTCATGCACCGGCTCACGGCCGAGCACACGGGACAGACCACCGAGACCGTGACCGCGGACAGCGACCGCGACCGCTGGTTCACTGCCTCCCAGGCCCTCGCCTACGGCATGGTCGACCACGTCGTCACGTCGGTCGACGACGTCCGCCCCACCGCCCGCTCCCGGAAGGTCGGCCTCTGATGTCCACCTACACGATCCCGACCGTCGTCGAGCGCACCCCGCTCGGTGAGCGCGCGTTCGACGTCTTCAGTCGCCTCCTCTCGGAGCGCATCGTCTTCCTCGGCACCGAGATCGACGACGGCGTCGCGAACGTCGTCATGGCCCAGCTCCTGCACCTCGAGTCGGATGCCCCCGACCAGGAGATCGGCCTCTACATCAACTCCCCCGGCGGCTCGATCACGGCGCTCATGGCCATCTACGACACGCTCCAGTTCATCCGCTGCGACGTCTCGACGATCTGCATGGGTCAGGCCGCGTCGGCCGCCGCGGTGCTGCTCGCCGCGGGGACGCCCGGCAAGCGGTTCGTGCTCGAGCACTCGCGCGTCCTGCTGCACCAGCCCTCGGGCGGCGCAGAGGGCACCATCTCCGACCTCTCGCTCCAGGCCCAGGAGATCCTGCGCCTGCGCGAGGAGACCGAGCTCGTCCTCGCCCGGCACACGGGCCAGACCGTGGAGCGGCTGCGCGCCGACACCGACCGCGACCGCATCTTCACGGCCCACCAGGCCGTGGAGTACGGGCTCGCCGACGCCGTGGTCACCTCGCGCAAGCTGGCGGTGGCCGCGTAGGTGCGCGGCGCCGTCGGGGCGGGGCCGGGCCGTCCGCGCCGCGCCCCCCCCCCGCCCGGGGGGCGGGGTCTA
>NZ_JBHVOS010000003.1:0-38768 GCF_042887685.1 Oerskovia sp. NPDC057915
ACGCCATTCGTGCAGGTCGGAACTTACCCGACAAGGAATTTCGCTACCTTAGGATGGTTATAGTTACCACCGCCGTTTACTGGGGCTTAAATTCTGAGCTTCGCTCCGAAGAGCTGACCCGTCCTCTTAACCTTCCAGCACCGGGCAGGCGTCAGTCCGTATACATCGTCTTGCGACTTCGCACGGACCTGTGTTTTTAGTAAACAGTCGCTTCTCCCTGGTCTCTGCGGCCGTCAACGCTCGGGAAGCTAGTTCCGTCACGCATCGGGCCCCCCTTCTCCCGAAGTTACGGGGGCATTTTGCCGAGTTCCTTAACCACGATTCTCTCGATCGCCTTAGTATTCTCTACCTGACCACCTGAGTCGGTTTAGGGTACGGGCGGCTAGAACCTCGCGCCGAGGCTTTTCTTGGCAGCATAGGATCACCCAATTCGCGCATACGCGCTATCTATCAGTTCTCAGGCTATGTGAACAGCGGATTTGCCTACTGTTCGCCCTACAACCTTGGACACGGTCAACCATCGCCGTGCTGGGCTACCTTCCTGCGTCACCCCTGTTAATACGCTTACCTAGTACCGGTTCGGGTCGCGCGCCGCTCCCGCGATGTCTCCCGAAGGAGACGGTGCGAGTTAAGGGCGCTTAGCATCACCGGGTTCGGTATGGGCGGTTCTTCGCCGGTAGGAGAATATCAACTCCTTGTCCATCGACTACGCCTGTCGGCCTCGCCTTAGGTCCCGACTTACCCAGGGCGGATTAGCCTGGCCCTGGAACCCTTGGTCATTCGGCGGACGGGTTTCTCACCCGTCTTTCGCTACTCATGCCTGCATTCTCACTCGTGTAGGCTCCACCGCTGGGTTACCCCGCGACTTCACTGCCCACACGACGCTCCCCTACCCATCCACACGCCTGGACCACGAAGGCCTAGCGTTTGTGTGAATGCCACAGCTTCGGCGGTGTACTTGAGCCCCGCTACATTGTCGGCGCGGAATCACTTGACCAGTGAGCTATTACGCACTCTTTCAAGGGTGGCTGCTTCTAAGCCAACCTCCTGGTTGTCTGTGCAACTCCACATCCTTTCCCACTTAGCACACGCTTAGGGGCCTTAGCTGGTGGTCTGGGCTGTTTCCCTCTCGACTACGGAGCTTATCCCCCGCAGTCTCACTCCCGCGCTCTCACTTACCGGCATTCGGAGTTTGGCTGACGTCAGTAACCTTGTAGGGCCCATCGGCCATCCAGTAGCTCTACCTCCGGCAAGAAACACGCGAGGCTGCACCTAAATGCATTTCGGGGAGAACCAGCTATCACGAAGTTTGATTGGCCTTTCACCCCTAACCACAGGTCATCCCCCAGGTTTTCAACCCTGGTGGGTTCGGTCCTCCACGTAGTCTTACCCACGCTTCAACCTGCCCATGGCTAGATCACTTCGCTTCGGGTCTAGACCCAGCGACTCATTCGCCCTATTCAGACTCGCTTTCGCTACGGCTTCCCCACACGGGTTAACCTTGCCACTGAGCACTAACTCGCAGGCTCATTCTTCAAAAGGCACGCTGTCACCCCTGCTAGGGAGGCTCCAACGGATTGTAGGCACACGGTTTCAGGTACTATTTCACTCCCCTCCCGGGGTACTTTTCACCTTTCCCTCACGGTACTGGTCCGCTATCGGTCACTAGGTAGTATTTAGGCTTAGCAAGTGGTCTTGCCGGATTCACACGGGATTTCTCGGGCCCCGTGCTACTTGGGATCCCCTTCGGGAGGCCGCGTCATTTCGTCTACGGGGGTCGCACCCTCTGTGCCGGGCCTTTCAATGCCCTTCGACTATAACGCGGCTTTCTGACTCCCTGACCGGGTACCAGCCCGGTCTGAAAGGTCCCACAACCCCGCCCATGCAACGCCTGGTAGCTATCACACATGAACGGTTTGGCCTGTTCCGCTTTCGCTCGCCACTACTCACGGAATATCTCTTCCTGTCGGTACTGAGATGTTTCACTTCCCGACGTTCCCTCCACACACCCTATATATTCAGGTGCGGGTCACTGGACATGACTCCAGCGGGGTTTCCCCATTCGGAGATCCTCGGATCACGGTTCGTTTGCCAACTCCCCGAGGCTTATCGCAGGCTACAACGTCCTTCATCGGCTCCTAGTGCCAAGGCATCCACCCTGTGCCCTTAAAAACTTGACAACAAAAAATTGCAGAGAACAAAGATAAATCTTTGATCTTACAAAGATGCTCGCGTCCACTGTGCAGTTCTCAAGCTACGGACGATCCCACCCGCTCCCACGGCCTACCAACACAACCGGTTGGCGGTTCACCCAGGAGACGCGATGGCCCGTTCAGAGCGACCCCACCCATGCGGGCGGTTCCCTCAGGACCCAACAGTGTGCTTGGCAAACCCCTCCCCCGTACCCGTGATGTTCCACCACCCACCCGAAGGCAGACAGGTACTGACACGAACCGTCATGGACGAGCTCTTCGTTAATGTTCCACCCTTGAGCAACCATCCACCCACGCGTTCGGCGAGTGCCATGGCCTCTGCACAACCAGCACCCAGAGGGTCACCAGCTGTGAGTGATGCTCCTTAGAAAGGAGGTGATCCAGCCGCACCTTCCGGTACGGCTACCTTGTTACGACTTAGTCCCAATCGCCAGTCCCACCTTCGACAGCTCCCTCCACAAGGGTTGGGCCACCGGCTTCGGGTGTTACCGACTTTCGTGACTTGACGGGCGGTGTGTACAAGGCCCGGGAACGTATTCACCGCAGCGTTGCTGATCTGCGATTACTAGCGACTCCGACTTCATGGGGTCGAGTTGCAGACCCCAATCCGAACTGAGACCGGCTTTTTGGGATTCGCTCCACCTCGCGGTATCGCAGCCCTTTGTACCGGCCATTGTAGCATGCGTGAAGCCCAAGACATAAGGGGCATGATGATTTGACGTCATCCCCACCTTCCTCCGAGTTGACCCCGGCAGTCTCTTATGAGTCCCCACCATGACGTGCTGGCAACATAAGACGAGGGTTGCGCTCGTTGCGGGACTTAACCCAACATCTCACGACACGAGCTGACGACAACCATGCACCACCTGTACACCGACCTTGCGGGGCAACCATCTCTGGAAGTTTCCGGTGTATGTCAAGCCTTGGTAAGGTTCTTCGCGTTGCATCGAATTAATCCGCATGCTCCGCCGCTTGTGCGGGCCCCCGTCAATTCCTTTGAGTTTTAGCCTTGCGGCCGTACTCCCCAGGCGGGGCACTTAATGCGTTTGCTGCGGCACGGAACTCGTGGAATGAGCCCCACACCTAGTGCCCAACGTTTACGGCATGGACTACCAGGGTATCTAATCCTGTTCGCTCCCCATGCTTTCGCTCCTCAGCGTCAGTTGCGGCCCAGTGACCTGCCTTCGCCATCGGTGTTCCTCCTGATATCTGCGCATTCCACCGCTACACCAGGAATTCCAGTCACCCCTACCGCACTCTAGTCTGCCCGTACCCGATGCAAGCTCAAGGTTGAGCCTTGAGTTTTCACACCAGACGCGACAAACCGCCTACGAGCTCTTTACGCCCAATAATTCCGGACAACGCTTGCGCCCTACGTATTACCGCGGCTGCTGGCACGTAGTTAGCCGGCGCTTCTTCTGCAGGTACCGTCACTTGCGCTTCTTCCCTGCTGAAAGAGGTTTACAACCCGAAGGCCTTCATCCCTCACGCGGCGTCGCTGCATCAGGCTTTCGCCCATTGTGCAATATTCCCCACTGCTGCCTCCCGTAGGAGTCTGGGCCGTGTCTCAGTCCCAGTGTGGCCGGTCGCCCTCTCAGGCCGGCTACCCGTCGTCGCCTTGGTAGGCCATTACCCCACCAACAAGCTGATAGGCCGCGAGTCCATCCCAGACCGATAAATCTTTCCAGACACTCCCCATGCAGGGGCATCTCGTATCCAGTATTAGACCTCGTTTCCAAGGCTTATCCCGGAGTCTGGGGCAGGTTACTCACGTGTTACTCACCCGTTCGCCACTGATCCACCCAGCAAGCTGGGCATCACCGTTCGACTTGCATGTGTTAAGCACGCCGCCAGCGTTCGTCCTGAGCCAGGATCAAACTCTCCGTAAATGTTTGCTATCAACCCCGAAGGATTAACAACCATACGAAGCGGACCCGAAGGTCCATAATCATGGCTACAAACCGAAAACATGACGTTTTCAATTCATACCAAATAGAAGTCTCAACACGAACACACAACACACACCAAACGATGCGCGCCACACGCCCATGCAGGACAATTGGCATTAACTATCAAGCACACTGTTGAGTTCTCAAGCAACCGACACGCACCGACTCCAACCCACCAGGGGCCTTCACTCGGGGCAACTTCTCTAACCTACCAGATCGGCTTCTTCGTTTCAAACCCGGCGAACCGGGTCAAACTCGAAGGTCGACCCCGACGTCAGGGCCTGGAAGCGCGAGGCATCCAGTTCAAGATGTCGGATTTTCAGTCCGGGGCAACAGCCACTTCGCGGCGGCTCCGAAGAGCTTCGCAGTGGTGTCTGTCTCTCCCTGCCGGGCTGACTTCGAGAACACTACGGGGAGGTGAACGCTCCGGTCAACCCGGCCCCGCGTGACCCCGGTCACCGCCCCGCTCGTCGCGCCGACACTGCTCCGGTCGCCGACCGGAGCACCACCGCGTCACCGCGTCACCGCGTCACCGCGTCACCGACCACATTCACCGGCACTCCGACACCCGGTCACCCCGTCACCCCGTCACCGTCACCGACCACCCCCTCGACAGCCCCCCGGTACCGCTCCCCCATCTCGCGGACGGCGGTCCGCAGCTCGGGCGGCCCGACGACCTCGAACGGGACGTCGAACATCCCGATCCACGCGGCCAGACCTCGCCACGACCACGATCCGGCGACGAGCCGGGACCGCTCCGGTCCGAGGGCCTCGACGAGGCCCTGCTCCCCCACCCACGGCGCGATGTCGTCCGCCCGGGCGTGCAGGACGACCTCGCCCTCGGCGGGCCACCGCGGACGGGAGAACTGGTGCGCGACGTACGCGGCGACGTCGGGCACGGAGGTCCTGCGGGTGGTGCGACGCCCCCGCGCCGCTCCTTCCCCTCCTCCGGCGGCGCTGCCCGGCGAGCGCGCACCCGTCGTACCGTCCACCGTGACTTCTGCCGGCCCCGCGCGACGCGACGACGCGCCCGACCGGTCGGTCGGCACGGCGGGCAGGTCGCGCGGCGCGAACCGCGGGCCGGTGGGCGTCCGCGGGGTCATCCGGTCGACGCGGAACGTGCGCCAGTCGGCGCGCTCGAGGTCCCACGCGACGAGGTACCAGCGCCCGCCCCACGTCACGAGGTGGTGCGGCTCGGCGCGACGCGGGGCCCGGAAGGCCGCGTCGCCCGAGCCGAGCAGCGGCGACGACCCGCCGTCGTAGTCGAAGCGCAGCACCTCGCGCCCCCGCACGGCGCTGCCCACCGCGACCAGCACGGCCGGGTCGACGTCGGGTCGCGCCGCCTGCGCGGACGACCGCACGACGGTCACCTCGAGCGCGTCGATCCGTCCGCGCAGCCGCGCGGGCATGACCTGGCGGATCGTGGCGAGCGCCCGCTGCGCCGGCTCCTCGAGCCCTCCCACCTGGGACGTCTGGAGGGCGACGGCGACCGCGACGGCCTGCTCGTCGTCGAACAGCAGGGGCGGGAGGTCGGCACCGGCGTCGAGGCGGTACCCGCCGTCGGGCCCCTTGGTCGCGCGCACCGGGTAGCCGAGCTCGCGCAGGCGGTCGACGTCGCGCCGCACCGTGCGCGGACTGACACGCAGGCGCTCCGCGAGCGCCTCCCCCGGCCAGTCGCGGCGGGCCTGGAGCAGGGAGAGCAGGGCGAGGAGTCGGGCCGAGGTCTCGAGCATGTTCCCAGCGTCGCACGAGGTAGCGGACAGAACCTGACCGCTATCTCCGACAGGGTGGAGCCATCACCCACTCCTGGAGGACACCGTGATCCACACCCGCTCCCTCACGAAGGACTTCGTCGTGAGCCGCCACGAGACCGTGCACGCCGTGCGCGGCATCTCGCTCGACATCGAGCCGGGCGAGCTCGTCGCCGTCCTAGGCCCCAACGGGGCCGGCAAGACCACGACCCTGCGCATGCTCACGACGCTCATCGCGCCCACGTCGGGCAGCGCGACCGTCGCGGGGTACGACGTCGTCGCGCACCCCGCGCAGGTCCGTCACCACATCGGGTACGTCGGGCAGGGCAACGCCGCGGGCCACAACCAGCGGGCGGTCGACGAGCTCGTGACGCAGGGCGTCGTCTACGGCCTCGACCGCCGGGCCGCGCGCCGCCGCGCCGACGAGCTGTTCGAAGCGCTCGACCTGACCGCGCTGCGCGCGCGCAAGGTCGCCGACCTCTCGGGCGGGCAGCGTCGCCGGCTCGACGTCGCGATGGGCCTCGTCCACTCGCCCTCGCTCCTGTTCCTCGACGAGCCCTCGACCGGCCTCGACCCGCACAACCGCGCCAACCTGTGGGAGCACGTCCTGCGCATGCGGGCCGACGCGCTCGCGACGACGGGCGACCCCATGACGATCGTCCTGACCACGCACTACCTCGACGAGGCCGACACCATGGCCGAACGCGTCGTCGTCGTCGACCACGGCGAGGTCATCGCGGACGACACCGCGGAGGCGCTCAAGACGAACCTCGCCGGGGACCGCGTGGTCCTCGACGCCACGACGCCCGACGACCGCGCCCGCCTCGCGCAGCTCGTCTCCCGCGCCCCCGGGGTCCGGGAGGTCGAGACGTCCGGCGCCCAGGTCACCGCACGCGCCGCGGACGGGCCCACGCTGCTCCCGGCCCTGCTGCGCGCGGCCGACCACGCGGGCGTCGGCGTCTCCGCGGCCCAGGTCCACCGCCCCACCCTCGACGACGTGTTCCTCGCGCTGACCGGGCGCAGCCTGCGCGAGACGGGGACGACGGACGGCCCCGCCACCACCTCACCCACCGCACGGACCACCGAGAGCGCGGCGCTCTCCGGGAAGGACGCAGCATGAGCACCGTCGACACGGCCCCGACCGGCGGCCCCGCCACCACCCGCACGCAGCGCGGCACCTCGGCGGGACGCCCCGGCTCCCGCCCCCGCGGCCGGCTCGCGAACCTCGCCCGCGACACCTCGATCGTCCTCGTCCGCGAGCTGCGCCCGCTGCTCCACGACCCGTTCTCGGTCGTGTTCGGGCTGGTGCAGCCGCTCGTGTTCCTCGCCCTGTTCGGCCCCCTGCTCGTCGGCACGCTCAGCGGGCAGGACGGCGGCGCGACCGGGACGCTGGGAGGCAGCGTCTGGCAGTGGTTCGTGCCGTCGATCCTCGTGATGACGACGCTCTTCGGCACGTCGACCACGGGAGCCAACCTCCAGCAGGAGCTCAACACCGGCGCGCACGAGCGCATGCTCGTCTCGCCGCTGTCCCGGCCCTCGCTGCTCGTGGGGCGTGCGCTCAAGGAGATGGTGCCGATCGCGGCGCAGTCCGTCGTGGTCGTGCTCGTGATGCTGCCGTTCGGGTTCGAGCTCTACCCCGTCGGAGCGGTGCTCGGGCTGCTCATGCTCGCGATCTTCGGGGTGGGCATCGGGTCGCTCAGCTACGCCCTGGCCCTCGCGGTCCGCAAGCAGGAGTGGATGTTCTGGCTCGTGCAGCAGACGCTGCTCTTCCCGCTCATGATCCTGTCGGGCATGCTGCTGCCCCTCGAGACCGGCCCGTCGTGGATGCGCGCCGCTGCCCACCTCAACCCCCTGACCTACCTGGTCGACGCCGAGCGCTCGCTCTTCGCGGGCGACCTGACCTCGTCGGCCGCCGCCTGGGGCTGGGTCGCCGCGGTGGTGACCGCCGCCGTCGGGCTGGCCGTGGGGATCCGGACCATGGTGCGCAGCACGGACTGACGACCCCGGGGACGACGGAGGGGCGGCACGCCGTGGGCGTGCCACCCCTCCGTCAGCCGCGTCCGCGGCCGGGCGTTCAGGCGTACTGCTCGCGGAACGCGTCCGTGAGGGTCGGCCCGCCGTCGCCCAGGCGCCACACGCTCCACCCGTCGGCCGTCGCCGTGCCCGACGCCGCGATCGCCGCCGCGTCCGGGTGACGGAAACGGGCGCCGTCGGTCAGCTCGATGAAACCGTCCGGGTACAGGACCGCCTCGAAGCGCTGCCCGCGTCGCGGGCGCGACCACACGAGCGGCACGGGCGTGCCGAAGGCGCGGGCAAGGGCGTGCAGGTCCGGGTCGTCGTCCGGGTCGTCCTCCAGGTCGTGGGAGTGCGCGGACGCCGACGGCGGGGCCGGCACGAGGTCCTGGCCCAACGGGTCGATCGTGCTCAGGGCGTCGACCACCGGGACGTTCACCGGCGGCTGGTACGACAACGGGTCGTACGCGGGCGCCTCGGACTCGTAGGACTCCCGCGTCAGCACCGACTCGCGGGTCCGGATCGACTCGCGCGTGCGGATGGACTCGCGCGTCAGGATCGAGGCCCGGCTCGGTGTGCGCGACGACAACGCGTCCTCCGCGACGCTCGGGGCGTACGACGACGAGTAACGGCCGAACTCGGACGCCTCGTCCGCAGGCGGCGACGCGAGCAACGGCACGGGCGGCACCGGGGGCACCTCCGGGACGGGCGGGTGCGTGAGCTCGGCGGGCAGACCCCGGTCCGTACCCAGCAGCGGCTCGTGGATCGCCTCGAGCGTGCCCGTCACGTCCGCCGAGCCCGCGGCGCTGCCGTACACGGTCGCCGCGGCCTCGAGCTCCGACCCCCGACGACGGTCGGCGCGCGAGCGCTGCGTCACGATCGGCAGCTTGCCCGTGAGCGCGCGCCCCACCGCGACCCCCTCGGCGAAGTCCGCGGTGCGCTGCGCCGAGCGCGTGGGCTCGACCGCCGCCCGGCGAGGAGCGGCCGGGGCCGCCGGACGCGCCGTGCGCTCGGGCACGAGGGGCGAGACGTCGACGAACCGGCGACCGTCCGCGCCGTGCATCACCCCGAGCTTGAGGACCGACACCGACGACCCGGGCTGACGCAGGAAGTCGAGGGCGTCGACGATGCCGTCCTCAGCGCTCGAGCAGATGACGATCAGGCGGGCACCCGTGGCCCGCGACGTCGCCTGCGAACGCGTGAGCGGCACGTTGTCGTAGAAGGTCGTGACATCCTGCTGGAACCGTGCCGCGCCCCCGACGTAGCGGCCCGCGAGCTCGGCCCGCGTGAGCTGCCCGGCACGGCCGGCGTGGTTCATGGCCCGGGTCAGGGTCTCCTCGGTCAGCTCCGAGACGACCTCGATCACGACGGGCAGGCCCGCGGCGTCGAGCGCCAGCAGGTGCGGCTCGTCCGTCGACGACCCCTGCCTGACGGGGAAGATCTGCTCACCGAGCAGGCCGTCCAGGTGGCCGTCGACCACACGCTGCGCGACCGTGCCGAACCCCCCACCCGCCGGCTGCGACGGGCGGACGAGAACTGGACGCTCGGCGTCCACCTCGAAGAGGGGCATCTGGGTCTCCTGCGGCTCGGGAAGCGACCACGAACGCTGCCCGGGACGGCGGCGTTGCCGCATAGCCTACGACGCCCGTGCGAGCGACTCGAACGAGTCCGTTTCACCCACTGGGACGAGGCCGTCCCGACCGGTCTCAGTCCTTGGCCAGGCGCTCCTCGACGCGCTCGACCTTCCCCGTCAGCTCCCCCGTCCGACCTGGGCGGATGTCCGCCTTGAGCACGAGCGAGACGCGGTGCCCACCGGCACCCACGGCCTCGGTCGCGCGCTTGACGACGTCCATGACCTCGTCCCACTCCCCCTCGATCTCGGTGAACATCGAGGTGGTCCGGTTGGGCAGGCCCGACGCGCGGACGATGCGGACGGCCTCGGCGACGGCGTCCGTGACGGACTCGCCGGCACCGAGCGGGGCGACGGAGAAAGCGAAGATGGCCATGAGGCCATCATGCCGCGTCTGGGGGTGGGCTGGGGGCTCGCGCCCGGGGCCCGGGGCTGGGGCCCTGGGCCCGGGGCCGCACCGTCGAGTGTGCAGTTCGGGTCGTCCCGGGCGCCCTCAGACGACCCGAACTGCACACTCGACGACCTGGCCCGTCACACCGGCCCGTCGCACCACCCCCGGCTCGCCGCGCCGCGCGTCGCCCGCGGCACGTAGCGTGGGCCTCATGCGTATCGGAGCACACGTCGACCAGGCCGACGCCGTCAACCAGGCACGAGCGATCGGCGCCGACCAGGCCCAGGTCTTCCTGGGCGATCCCCAGGGGTGGAAGGGCGCCGAGTTCACGTACCCCGGCGGCGCCGAGGCGTTGCGTGCGGACGCCGCGGCCGCGGACCTCGACCTGTACGTGCACGCCCCGTACGTCATCAACGTCGCGAGCACCAACAACCGCATCCGCATCCCGAGCCGCAAGTCGCTCCAGAAGATCGTCGACGGCGCGGCCGAGATCGGCGCCAAGGGTGTGATCGTGCACGGCGGCCACGTGACCGCGACCGACGACGTCGCGGTCGGCTACGACAACTGGCGCAAGGCGATCGACGCGCTCGACGCCAAGGTCCCCGTGCTGATCGAGAACACCGCGGGCGGCGCGAAGTCGATGGCTCGCACGCTCGAGAGCATCGGGCGGCTGTGGGACGCGATCGGGGCCGCGGAGGGCGGCGACCAGGTCGGCTTCACGCTCGACACGTGCCACGCCTGGGCGGGCGGGATCGACCTGGCCACCGCCGCGGACCAGGTCCGCGCCGTGACGGGCCGCATCGACCTGGTGCACGCGAACGACAGCCGCGACACGTTCGACTCGGGCGCCGACCGGCACGCGCACTTCGGCGACGGGCTCATCCCGCCCGACGAGCTGGTCGCGGTCATCGCCTCGGCCGGAGCGCCCGTCATCTGCGAGACGCACGGCGACATGGGCCCGGACATCGCCTGGCTGCGCTCGCGCCTGGACTGACCGGCCCGACGGCGCCGCTCGCCCCAGGCGGCCGGGCGTCACGATCATCGGGACGGCCGGGTGGCGCCGGTCGTCGGGACGGCCAGGTGGCGTCGGTCGTCGGGGCGGCCGGGTAGCGCGCGCCGTCGCGGTCGTCGAGGCGGCCGGGGTCGATCGCCGGGGCGGCCCCGGTGCGACCGGGCGTCACGATCGCCGGGGCGCCCGACGTCCGCCCGGCCGGAGCGGACGGCCACCTCGCCGAACATGCGGTTGCCGTCGGTCGAGCATGCGGTCGGCGTCGGTTCCGGTGTGGAGACGGACGCCAACCGCATGTTCGGCACCGAGAGGGTCAGCCCGTGTTCTGCAGGCCCGCCGCGACACCGTTGACCGTGAGCAGCAGGAGGTGCTGCAGACCGTCCTTGTACTGGCCCTCGGCCCCCGAGCGCAGGCCGCGCAGCGCCCGGAGCTGGAGCAGCGACAGCGCGTCGACGTACGGGCTGCGGAGCTGGACCGCGCGGCCCAGCACCCGACGACCGGCCAGCGGCCACTCGTTCCCGGAGATCTTGAGGACCCACTCGCGCGTCAGGCGCAGCTCGTCGAGGATCTTGGCCGCGAGGTCGTCGCGGTCGCCGAGCGCGAGGTAGCGCTCCGCGATGCGCTCGTCGGCCTTGGCGAGCGACATCTCGACGTTGTCGATGAGCGTCGCGAACAGCGGCCAGTCGCGGTGCGCCTCGCGCAGCCGCTCCAGGTCGCCGAACTCCTTGAGCGAGGTCCCCAGCCCGTACCAGCCGGCGAGGTTGATGCGGGCCTGCGACCAGGAGAACACCCACGGGATGGCGCGCAGGTCCTCGAGCGACTCGACGGAGAGCCCGCGACGGGCCGGGCGCGACCCGATCGGGAGCAGGCCGACCTCCTCGAGGGGCGTGACCTCGGAGAACCACTGCGGGAAGCCCTCGCTGCGGACCAGCGCGTGGAAGTGCTCGCGCGAGGAGACGTCCAGGGCCGCCGCCACGTCGGCGAAGCGGGCGGTCGCCTCGGCGTTGCGCCGCTCGACCGACGGTGCGGACGCGAGCAGCGTCGCCGCGGCGACCTGCTCGATGTGGCGGGCCGCGATCGTCGCGTCGCCGTACCGGGCCGTGATGACCTCGCCCTGCTCGGTGAGCTTGAACCGGCCGTCGACCGAGCCCGGGGGCTGGGCCAGCACGGCGCGGTTCGCGGGGCCGCCGCCACGCCCGAGGGCACCGCCACGGCCGTGGAACAGCGTCAGGTTGATCTCGTGGCGCTGGGCCCACTCCGCGATGCGGCTCTGGGCCGAGTGCAGCGCGAGGGTCGCCGAGACCGGGCCCACGTCCTTGGACGAGTCCGAGTAGCCGAGCATGACCTCGACCTTGCGGCCGTTCTCCGCGAGACGGCGCTGGACCTGGGGCAGCTCGAGCGAGGCCTCGAGGATCTCGACGCTCGCCTCGAGGTCCGCGAAGGTCTCGAACAGCGGGATCGCGTCGATCACGGGTGCGTCCTCGGCACCCTCGAACGCGGCCTCGGCGAGCTGGTAGACCGCTGCCAGGTGCTCGGGCTTCTGCGTGAACGACACGATGTAGCGGCGGGCCGCGCGCACACCGTAGCGCTGCTGGATCGAGCCGATCGCGCGGTACGTGTCGAGCACCTCGCGCGTGCGGTCGGACAGCTGTCCGTGCACGCCGTGCTCGGCGATCTCCGCGAGGGCGGCCTCGTGGACCTGCGAGTGCTGGCGCACCTCGAGCTCGGCCAGGTGGAACCCGAAGGTCTGCACCTGCCACACGAGCTGCTGCAGGTCGCCGTAGGCGGCGCGGGGCGCGCCTGCCGCGATGAGCGAGTCCTGGACGACCTTGAGGTCGGCCTCGAGCTGTTCGGGCACCGCGTACGCGAGGTCCGCGTCGCGCAGTCGGGTCGCCGCGATGCGGCGCGCCACGACGAGCATGACCGCGCGGTGCGGCTCGGCCGGGGACTCGGCGGACGCCTCGGCCGTGATGGCCTCGGAGAGCTGACGCTGCTTCTGCCACAGGGCGCGCAGGCCGTCGGACGCAGGCGTGCCCTGCTCGTCGAGCGTGAGGGTGCGCCCGATCCGCTGCGCCGCCCGCTCGAGAGCCTGGAGCGCGTGGTCGGCCGCGATGGCCGCGGCCTGGCGCGTGGTCTCCGCGGTGACGTTCGGGTTGCCGTCGCGGTCGCCGCCGATCCAGGTGCCGAGACGCACGAACGGTGCTGCCTGCGGGCGGTCGTGGCCGGCCCTGTCGGCCAGGAGCCAGTCGTCGAGACGGCGGTAGACGGTCGGGAAGACCGTGAAGAGGGTCGCGTCGAACACGCTCATCGCGGTACGGACCTCGTCGAGCGGCGAGGGCTTCGCGGCGCGGATCGGGGACGTGCGCCACATGCCGTCGATCTCGGCGAGCAGCTTGCGCTCGTTCTCCGCGAGCGACGCGCCGCCGGACGGCAGTGCGTCGCGCTCGGTGAGCAGCGCCGACAGGCGACGGATCGACGCCGAGATCGCCCGACGGCGGGCCTCGGTCGGGTGCGCGGTGAGGACCGGGCGGAACTCGAGCCGCTGGAGTCGGGCGAGCGCCTCCTCGTGACCCACCTCGTCCGCGAGCTGCGTGAAGGCCTCGGGCAGCGTGTCGTCGACGACCGACGGCGCGAGCTCGGCCTCGCGGTCGTGCAGCACGCGCACACGGTGGTGCTCCTCGGCGAGGTTCGCGAGGTGGAAGTACACCGTGAACGCACGAGCCACCTGCTCGGCGCGCTCGTGGCTGAATCCCTCGACGAGACGCTCGGCCTCCTCGAGCGCGGCGTCGGCGTGCTCGCCGTACGCGCGGATCGAGAGCTCGCGCAGGTGCTCGACGTCGTCGAGCAGCGCGGGATCCCCCGACTCCGTCAGGACCGTGCCGAGCAGACGGCCGAGGAGGCGGACGTCGTCGCGCAACGGCGCCGGGACCTCGTGCCGGGCGCCCGTGCGGCCGTTGCCGTCGGTGGATGCTGGGGAAAGGTTGTCGGTCACGGGTCCGTAGCCTAGGCGCTCCGTGCGGCAGCACGTCGACGGCGTCTGCCTGGTGGTCGGTCCGCGGCCGGACCGGACCCGCTCCGGCACCTGGTCGAGGCGACCGATCGAACACCGGCCGGACGCACCGCGACCGCCCGCCCCCGAGGGACGGGCGGTCGCGGTGTCGTGCCCGACTCGGTACCCGGTCGGCTCCAGCCGCCGGACCGTCTCCGGTCAGCCCTGGCCGCCGGACCCGCCCCCGGTCAGCTCCAGCCGCCGGACCCGCCCCCGGTCCCCAGCAGCACGGCCACTCCCCCGGACTGGAAGTTGCCCAGGAGGTTCGAGCTGCCGTCGAAGAAGTTGACGTTGAGGTAGACCGGCGTCGCGTTGAACTGGAAGCTCACCGTGGAGCGGTACAGCCGCTGGAGGTCGTCGGTGTAGACGTCCCCCCAGAACCCGCCGCCGCCGAGGCCGCCGATGCCCCCGGCGTTCCCCACGAACTGCTTGCTGTCCGCCGGGATGTCGACCGTGAGCCGGTAGTAGAAGATCATCCCGACGGCCGTCCCGTTGGCCGGGTAGGCCGTCTGGGTGGACCGCAGCCTCGCCACCGCGGCGTCGATCTTCTCCTGGTCGAGCGTGTCCTTCACGGACGCCTCGAAGTCCGACACGATCGTGTCGATGTCCAGCGTGGTCTCGCTCATCTTCGTTCCCCGTTCGTCTCGATCGTCCCGGGCGCGCATGGACGGCTCGCGCACCGGTCGTCGCAAGGGTGGCCGTCACCCGTCTCGCCTCTGCGCACAGGCCCTGGCTCAGCTCCAGGTGCCGGTCCCGCCACCCGTCCCGAGGGATGCGAGGACCGTCCCGAACAGGCCGTTGCCCACGAGGTTCGGTCCGCCGTCGAAGAAGTTGACGTTGAAGTAGACCGGTGTCGCGTTGAACTGGAAGCTCACCGTGGACCGGTAGAGGCGCTCGATGTCGTCCGTGAAGACGGTCCCGGAGGCCTCGCCTCCGCCGATCCCGATGCCTCCGATGGTCGACCGGAAGGTCTTCCCACCCGTGATGGAGACCTCGAGGACCGCGAAGAAGATGCCGTTGACGACCCTGCAGGTCGCCGGGTACTCGGTCCGGGCCGTCCGCAGCGTCTCCACCGCGGCGTCGAGCCTCTCCTGGTCGAGGGCCTCCTGCACCGATGTCCGGAAGTCCCCCACGACCGTGTCGATGTCGATCGTCGTCTCGCTCATGCTCAAATCCCCCGCTCGTCGGCGGCAGCACGTGCACACGGAGCGGGCGGACCTGCCCCGGTCGTCGGAAGGTCGCTGACAGGCGGAGGTCGTGACGAACGCCCCCGTCGCGAACGTCGACGCGACCCGGCTCACTCTGCGGAACTCACCCCTGCGGCTGTGGAGCCACCGAACGGGGACCTGGGGCCCGCACCGAGCGCGTCAGCCTCCCCGTCCTCCCAGGGTGACACCGTGCTCCGCGGGCCACCGCTCGGGACGGGGTGAAATACCCGGGCAGCACGACGCCCGGGCGAGGAGACCTCGCCCGGGCGCGTGACGTCGTCGGGCACGGGCGCCGGCCACCGGCTGCACCCGACCCGCGCAGGGTCAGTGCGTGAACGCGCCCTGCCACACCGTGTCGAACGGTGCGTGCGAGCTCACGCGCGCCTCGATCGCCTCGGTGACCATCTGCTTCGCGACGCCCACGGCGCGCTCGACGTCGTTGCCCTTGGCGAGCTCGGCCGTGATCGCCGCGGCGAACGTGCAGCCCGCGCCGCTCACGCGCTCCTCGCCCACCTTGGGGACGGAGAAGACCGTGATCTCCTGGCCGTCGAACAGGACGTCGACCGCGTCCGGCCCGGGCAGCTCGACGCCGCCCTTGACGACCACGAAGTCCGGGCCCAGGGCGTGGATGCGCTCGGCGGCCTCGACCAGGTCGTCGACCGACTCGATCTTCTCCATGCCGGACAGGATCTTCGCCTCGAAGACGTTCGGGGTGATGACGGTCGCGAACGGCAGGATCTTCTCGCGCAGCGCGGTGTCGGTGTCGAGGGCCGCGCCGGGCTCCTGGCCCTTGCAGATCAGGACCGGGTCGAGGACCACGTGGTGCCAGCGCTGGCTCGCGAGCGACTCGGCGACCACGTCGATCGTCGCGGGCGTGCCCAGCATGCCGATCTTCACGACGTCGAGGTCGTACGTGCTGGTCGCGGCCTCGAACTGGTCCGCGATGACCTGCGGCTCGACCGGGACGAAGCGGTGGCCCCAGTCGTTCTTCGGGTCGAACGACACGATGCACGTCAGGGTCCCGACGCCGTAGACGCCCAGCTCCTGGAACGTCTTGAGGTCGGCCTGGATGCCGGCTCCCCCGGTGGCTTCCGATCCGGCGATGACGTACGCGAGGTTGACCATGGTGCTGCCTGTGTCCTTCGAGGAAGAGTGGTGGGACCGGGCCTGGCCCCCGGGAAAGCCTACGCCGCGCCGCCGGGACACCGGTGGGACGCCGCCGGTGGGACGCCGCCGGGCCGACGCCGCCCGGGCCGACGCCGCCCGGGTGGTCACCGACCCGGCACGGTCACCGACCCGGGCGCACCAGCTCCGCCTCGTACGCGAGGATCACGAGCTGGACGCGGTTCGTGAGCCCCACCTTGGTCAGCAGGGAGCGGACGTGGCTCTTGACGGTCGCCTCCGAGAGGAACAGCTCGTCGCCGACCTCCTTGTTGGACAGGCCGCGCGCGACCGCGAGCAGGACCTCGCGCTCGCGCGGGGTCGCGAGCTCGAGCCCGGCCCCGGCGCGAGGGGCGGACGCCACGCCCGAGCCCGCGTGCCAGTCCGAGAGCTCGACGTACCGTTCGATGATCCGTCGCGTGACGCCGGGGTCCAGCAGGCTGTCGCCCGCCCGGACGCGGTGGACCGCGGTCACGAGCGCCTCGGGGTCTGCGTCCTTGAGCAGGAACCCCGCGGCCCCCGCACGCAGGGCGCCGTAGACGTACTCGTCGTCGTCGAACGTCGTCAGGACGAGCGTGCGCACGCCCGCGAGCTCCGGGTCCCCGGAGATCTGCGCGGCGGCGTCGATCCCGTTGAGGTGCGGCATGCGGACGTCCATGAGGACGACGTCGGGTCGCAGCGCGTGGGCCATCCGGACCCCCTGGGCGCCGTCGGCGGCCTCGCCCACGACCGTGATGTCGGGCTCGTTGTCGAGGATCATGCGCAGGCCCAGGCGGATCGTCGCCTGGTCGTCGACGACGACGACGCGCACGGGCTCGCCGAACGGCCGGCTCTCGGCGACGACGTGGCCGAGGGCCCGCTCCGGCCGGGCGGAGGGGGGCGGAGGGGGAGGCGGGGCGGGGACGTGGGTCATGTGGCCTCTCGGGGCAGGACGGCCTGGACGCGCCAGCCGCCGTTCTGGTCGGGTCCGGCGGACAGGGTGCCGCCGCACGACAGGGCGCGCTCGCGCATGTTCAGCAGCCCGTTGCCGCCGTGCAGGTCGGGGTTGTCGGGCAGGGGCGGGCCGGGGTCGCGCACGGCGACGCGCACGTATCCCGGCGTCGCGACGACCTCGAGGCTCAGCCGCGGGGCGAGCGAGTGCAGCAGCACGTTCGTCAGGCCCTCCTGGGCGATGCGCACGACGGCGAGGCTCACCTCGGGGCGCAGGTCACCCAGGTCGTCGGGCAGGTCGAGCTCGACGTCCCGTCCGGCCTCGGTCAGGCGTGCGGCCGCGGCCCGGACGTCGACGAGCGCGGGGGCCGGCGCGAGCTCGAGCGCGTCGCCGGTCTCGCGGCGCAGCACGTGCACGACCGAGCGCATCGACGTCAGCGCCTTCTTGCCCTCCTCCGCGATCCACGTGACCGCCTCGGCCGGCGCCTGGGGCTGGTTGGGCGCGACACGGTCCGCGGCCTGCGCCCGGACGACGATCGCGGACATGTGGTGCGCGACGACGTCGTGCAGCTCGCGGGCGATGCGCGTGCGCTCGGCATGCACGGCCTGCTGCGCCAGGATGCCCTGCAGGGCCGTGAGCTCCTCGTTGCGCTCGCGCAGGGTCTCGCTCGTCACGACGACGCGCCGGACCGTCCACCCGAGCGCGACGGCCGCGAGCGCCAGCGCGACCGTCGAGAGGATCTCCGAGGGCGTCCCCGACGGGTAGACCTGCGGGTGCGTGAGCAGGGTGCGCAGGTACAGGTTGAGCGACCACCCGGACAGCACGGCGCCGGTCGCCGCGAGCGCCGGCGGCACGGCTCCCTGCCGGGTCGCGCAGAAGCCCGCGACGAGGAGCGGTGCGAGGTGGAACAGGTTCGACGAGACGCCGAACTGGAACAGGGGGTAGAACATCGCGGTGCCCCAGAACGCCCAGCCCGGCGCGGCGCGCCGCAGCGTGAGCACGCCCACGAGCCAGGCCCCCGTCCACCAGTACGGCTGGATGTCGTACGGCCTCCAGTAGTCGCCCTGGTACATGTACCCGACGAACCCGAACCACACCGCACCGACCGCGAGGGCCGTGAGGAGGTCCTGCACCCGGACGGGGGCATGACGGAGGGCGAGGAGCACGGACCCACCGTAGCGAGGCGGGCCCGGGGACGGCACCGCCCAGGGGCGGGGGTCCGACGGCGTCGCGTCCGCCCGGGGAGGGAGCGCACCCGGGTGGGACGCGCCCTGCGGCCAGGGGCAGGACCGCCCCGGGGTCGATGCCCCGGGGGCGCGCGGCGGGCGAGGCTCGGGGCATGTCTCGTGCTGCGTCTTCCCCGCCCCCGGTCCACCACTGCCGACCGTCGCTCGCGGACCGGGTGTACTCGGCGGTCGTCGGGGCCGGGATCCTCGCGAGCGCCGTGTCGGCGTACGAGCTCGTGGCGCACGACGCCCCGCTGTCGACGTCGACGATGTCGGTGCTGTCGGTCCCGGGTGGTCCGGGCGGGTGCCCCGCGCCGGGCGGGGTCACGTCCGGCGGGGCCCCGTCCGGCGGGTGACGCGAACGGCCGACGAGCAGGACCGGTGCACCCTACGTGACGGCGGGTCCGGACCGCGGTACGACGTGGTCGGTCACCTCGGGGGCCACGAGCATCTCGGGGGCGGTGCGCACGAGGAGCCACGCCGGCAGGATCGCGAGGCACAGCACGGGCAGGACCCCGACGTCCCCCACGACCGCGACCGCGACGAACAGGGCGATCCACCCGTCGCGCCCGACCGCCAGGACCACGCCGAGGACGCCGCTCGCGACCGAGAGCCCGAGCGGCGCACCGGGGAAGGCCGCGTTGACGGCCACCCCGGCGGCGACCCCGATGAACACCGCGGGGAAGATCCGCCCGCCCCGGAAGCCCGCCGCGGCCGCGATCACGAGCGCCACGAGCTTGACCGCGAAGATGAGGACCAGGTTCCCGGTCGAGAAGTCGGCGCGCTGCTGGACGAGCTCGAACGACTGCTGCGAGCCCTTGAACAGCGTGAGCGGCCCCCCGATCGCGCCGAGGACGCCCAGGAGCACACCGCCGAGCGTCACGTACAGGACCGGGTTGCGCATGCCGTGGAAGAACCGGTGCACGTGCCCGAACGCGAGCACGCCCAGCAGGGCGGCGCCTGCGGCGAGCGTCGCCACCGCGAGGGAGACGCCGACGTCGCCGATGTCCGGCACCCCGAGGTCGGGCAGGTCCATCGAGCCGAACGGCCGCCCGATGGCGTCCATGGTCATGGCCCCCGCACCGGCCGAGACGAGCGGCAGGAAGAGGCGGTCGAACAGCGGACCGCCCCGGGGGAAGCCCGCGACGACGCCCGTGAACACGAGCGCAGCCGCGACGGGGGTCCCGAACAGCGCACCGATCGTCGCGGCCGCCGTGAGCATCACGACGAGATCCGTGGGCACCTGCCGCCACAGCCGCGCGACCAGCGCGACGAGCAGCGCGGTGTTGATCGCGATGATCGGGTTCTCGGGTCCCAGGCTCACTCCGCCGGCGAGCCCCAGGACCGTGACGACCGCGAGGCTCGGCAGGACGTGGAGCGGAAGCGGCGGCGCGATGAGCTCGGTCGTCGCGGAGTCCCGCCCGCCGTGCCCGGGCACGAGCCACACGACGAGCCCGACGAGGAGTCCCGAACCTGTCAGCATCGCGAAGATCCACCAGCGCGAGTCCGGGTCGACGCCCAGCGTGCCCGGCAGGTCCGTCCACAGGAGGTCCTCGGCCGCCGCCGACAGCCAGTCGAGCGCGTAGAGCACGAGCGCCGACACGATCCCGACCAGCAGCGCCGGGACGCTCAGTCGCAGCAGCGTGCGCAGCGCAGGGACGTCCGGCGGGCCCGCGGCCGCTGCGGGCGCCGGGTGGGAGGTCGTGTCGTCGTCCCGCGCGGGCATGGGCCCAGCGTGGCACGCACGACGTCCCTGCGCGCCTCGAGGCCGGCGCCCCCAGCCCGACGGCGCCGCACCAGCCCCAGGACCGAGCCCACCCCGTGGGGTCCGCACCCTGGGGCGAGGGCGCGTGCCGCCGTCGGGCAGCTGGCCGAGCGACGGGCGCGCCGGTCGCGGACGCCTTCGTCGAGATGCGGCCAGGTGGGGTCACGGTTCGCCCGTGACCCCACCTGGCCGCAACTCGCGTCGAGCCCTCAGACCGTGCGGCGCAGCCGGGCGCCGAGCGCGTAGGCCCCGACGACGGTCGCCGCGGCGACCAGCACCACGTCCTTGAGGACGTACTGCCCGAGCAGCGTCATCCCGGAGCCGAACAGCTCGTCGAAGAAGAGCACCGTCGGGGCGAGGATGCCGACGAACGCACCGGCCACGACCACGAGCCCTGCGCGCAGCCAGTACCCGGTGACGAGCGTGAGCCCGATGAAGCACTCGACGACCGCGGTTCCGACCACGGCGACCGTGCCGTGGACGAGCCCCAGGGTCAGGGTGTCGATCGTGCGCTCGGCGACGACCTCGGCCGGGCTCGCGCCGGGGAAGAACTTCAGGACCCCGAACCCGAGGAAGACCAGGCCGAGCGCGACCCGCAGGGCCGGGACGGACCAGCGGGTCAGGAAGCGTGCGAGGGCGTCGACGGCGTCGCTCACGTGGGTCGAGACGGAGCCTCGGCGGGAGATCGCCGGACCGTTGACGGAGAGGGTGGACATGGACGTGCCTTTCGGGAGGTGGTGGGTTGGCGGCGCCTCGTCGTCGGGCGCACATCCAGAAGGAGCCCTCCCGGGCGACGGGTGATGCGGGTCGCACCGCGTTTCACCCACCCCGCCGCTCCCCCGCCCCTCCCGGCACCACGAAGGCCTCGACGGCCGAGCCGTCGAGGCCGTCGTCTCCCGCACCGCTGCGAGGCCACCGGTGCGCACCCCGGTCCCTCGACCGGGTCCACCACCCGGCGCACCGGTGGTCCACGGGGCGGGAGCCCGCCACGAGACCGGGGCGGGCCACCACCCGCCGCACCCGCCTCGCGCGGAACCCCTACTTGCCGAACATCTGCGCGAACGACGGCACGCCGTCGAACATGCCCGTCGCGGTGCGCGGCTCGCGGGCCGCGACCGTGGTCGCGAGCTCCTTGGCCGCGCGGCGGATACGGGCCGGGAGCGGACCGGCGTCGTGCGTGCTGTCACCCTCGGCCGCCCAGTCGTCCGTGGCCGCGAAGACCGACGTCGTCGCGACGTCGGCGTGCAGGTAGGTGAACAGCGGGCGCATCGAGTACTCGACGGCCAGCGAGTGGCGCGACGTGCCGCCCGTCGCACCCAGCAGCACGGGCACGCCCTGGAGCGAGTCCTTGTCGAGGATGTCGACGAAGGACTTGAAGAGTCCCGAGTACGTGGTCGTGAACAGCGGCGTGACCAGGACGAGCGCATCGGCGCCCGTGACCTTCTCGATCACCTCGGCGAGGTCGCCGCTCGCGAAGCCCGTGAGCATCGCGTCGGTGATGGCGTGGGCGACGTCGCGCAGCTCGACCGTCGTGACCTCGGCGGCCACGCCCAGGTCGCCGAGCTCGGCCACCGTGGCGGCGGAGAGACGGTCGGCGAGCAGTCGGGTCGAGGACGGCTGGCCGAGGCCGGCGGAGATCGCGACGATCTGGCGAGCGGTCATGAGGTGGTGCTCCTGGTTCGTGAGGGTTCTTCGAGTGTGCCGGACGGTGCGCGCGGCGGGTGGTGCGGTGGTGCGGGGTCGTGCCGTGGTGCTGCCCGTGGCCTGACGGTGGTGCTGAGGGCCGGGCCGCCCCTGGCCACAAGGGCGGCCCGGCCTGCCCGGGGCTTCCCCGGGCGGGTGGCAGGTCAGATACCGAACGCGGAGCCCTTGCGGGCGGTGTCCTCGACGGCCTCTGCCGCCTGGATGTCGTCCTCTGCGGTCTTGCCCGTCCAGTGGTCGGCGGCCGCTACGACCTGCTCCGCGATCTTGCCCTCGGCGCGGGCCTTCGCGACGCGCTGGGCGTGGCTCGGCGGGTCGCTCGGGACGTGGGCGGGACGCTTGGCCTCCATCTCCTTGCGGAGCACGGGGACGACCTCGCCGGCCAGCAGGTCGATCTGCTCGAGGACCGTCTTGAGCGGCAGGCCCGCGTGGTCCATGAGGAACAGCTGGCGCTGGTAGTCGCCGACGTGCTCGCGCATGGCGCCGTAGCGGTCGATGACCTCCTGCGGGCTGCCCACGGTCAGGGGCGTCTGCGCGCTGAAGTCCTCGAGCGAGGGGCCGTGCCCGTAGACGGGCGCGTTGTCGAAGTAGGGCCGGAACTCGCGCACCGCGTCCTGGGAGTTCTTGCGCATGAAGACCTGGCCACCGAGCCCGACGATCGCCTGGTCGGCCTTGCCGTGGCCGTAGTGCTCGAAGCGCTGGCGGTAGTACTGGACCATCTGCTTCGTGTGGCTGATGGGCCAGAAGATGTTGTTGTGGAAGAAGCCGTCACCGTAGTAGGCGGCCTGCTCGGCGATCTCCGGGGTGCGGATCGAGCCGTGCCAGACGAAGGGCGCGACGCCGTCGAGCGGGCGCGGCGTGGCCGTGAAGCCCTGGAGCGGCGTGCGGTACTTGCCCTGCCAGTCGACGACCTCCTCCTCCCAGAGGCGGCGCAGCAGCGCGTAGTTCTCGATCGCGAGGTTGACGCCCTCGCGGATGTCCTTGCCGAACCACGGGTAGACGGGGCCGGTGTTGCCGCGGCCCATCATGAGGTCCATGCGACCGTCCGAGATGACCTGGAGCATCGCGTAGTCCTCGGCGATCTTCACCGGGTCGTTCGTGGTGATGAGCGTCGTGGAGGTCGACAGGATGATGTTCTTCGTCTGCCCGACGAGGTAGCCGAGCATCGTCGTCGGGGACGACGGGACGAACGGGGGGTTGTGGTGCTCACCCGTGGCGAAGACGTCGAGGCCCGCCTCGTCCGCGTGCTTCGCGATGGTGAGCATGGACCGCACGCGCTCGGTGTCGTTGGGCGTGCGACCGGTGACGGGGTCGGTGGTGACGTCGCCGACGGTGAAGATGCCGAACTGCATGGGGGTTGCTCCCTCGTCCTACAAGTTGATGCATTTGCATATACTTGGAGGAGAACCGGGAGGGTGCCGGGGTTATTCCCCGGGCGCGTGGGTGGCGTGGGTCACGCATCCCCGGCCCGACGGCGCAGCGCACCCGGGCGGCCGGGTGCGCCTCCGCCGTCGGGCAGCGGGGCGACCGGGCACCGGGCCGACGGCGCAGGCGGGCGGCAGACCTACCGGGCGCGGACCGCTACGGGCGCAGCGCGAACGTGTGCATGCCGTCCTCGTCCTCGGGGTCGGGCTCGGCCGCGTGCTCCCAGCCCAGGGCCGAGAAGAACGCGAACGCGGCCAGGTTCTCCTGGTCGACGAACGCCACCCATCCGTCGGTGGCCGCCCGCTCGACGTGAGCCACGACCTCGCCCAGGGCGGCGCGCCCCAGGCCCTGGCCGCGCCGGGCGGGATCCACCGCGACGTCGGTGATCACGTGCGCCCGGTGCTCCCCGCTCGCCCAGACGAGCCCGACCACCGCGAACGGCGAACCGTCCGCGAGCACCACGAGCTGCTCACCGTCCTCCTCGGTCAGGACCGCCTCCAGCCACTCGTCGTCGAGCGGGCCGAGCTCCTCGTCCAGGACCGGGTCCTGGTACCAGACCTGCAGCCAGGGGTAGTCGCCGGCCACGAAGGCGCGGACCGAGAGCGTACCGAGGGCGGACGGGCGGGAGGCGGGGCTCGAAGGCATGCCCGACATCCTGACGGCCGCCCGCGACGACGGTCGAGACATTTCGCTCACTGCGGACGCGGCGCGTACATGATGACGGCGACGCCCACGAGGCACAGGAGCGCCCCGAGCACGTCCCAGCGGTCGGGGCGGAAGCCGTCGACGGCCATGCCCCACAGGAGCGAGCCCGCGACGAACACTCCCCCGTACGCCGCCAGGATCCGCCCGAAGCTCGCGTCGGGCTGGAGCGTCGCGAAGAAGCCGTACAGCCCGAGCGCCACGACCCCCGCGCCGATCCAGACCCACCCCTTGTGCTCACGGATCCCCTGCCAGACCAGCCACGCGCCCCCGATCTCGAAGAGGGCCGCGGCCCCGAACAGCAGCATCGAGCGCAGGACGGTCATGGTGGTCTCCTCGGGCCGGCGGGGTGCTGGGCGTGCCCATCCTCTCGCGCACAGCCCCCTCACAGGCGGGCGGGCGAGACTGGCACGAGCCGCAGCACCGAAGGATCGGAGACCCGATGCCCCGCCCCGACACCGAGCCGGTCGCCCGCACGGGCGACACGACGCCGCCGGACGCCACGCCGCCCGACACCACGCCGCCCGGCGTGACCGTCCGCCGTGCGCGCTTCGTCGACGTGCCCGGTGTGGCCCGCCTGCTCACCGCGGACCACCCCGTGGTCGACCTGGACGGCGACGGCACCCCCGACGCCCCGGTCGACCCCGAGCAGCTCTCGTCCGCGACCCGGCTCGTGCTGAGCCACGGGATCATGGAGCAGGGCGAGATCTGGGTCGCCGAGGACGCCGACGGGCTGCGGGCCACGACCGTCTGGCTCCCGCCCGAGGTCCCGGCCTTCGAGGACGAGCTGCGCGGTGTCCTGGTACGCGAGGTGGGCGTCGACCCGCTCGACGAGCCCGGTGACGACGAGCCGGTCCGCGTCGCGACCCGTCAGGCGCTGGACGTCGCCCAGTCCGTGATCGCCGACGCGCTCGACGCCGTCCGCCCGCGCCTCATCCTCGTCGCGGCGGCCGTCGCGACCGACGTCGAGGGCACCGACCGTGCCGACACCCTGCGCCTGCTCGTGGACGCGCCCGCGCGCGCCGCGCGCACCCCCGACGGCGTCCCGGTGGCGCCCGCGGACGGCCCGCTGCTCACGGCCGTCGTCGACCCTGCCCGGGTCGAGGGGATGCAGCGCATCGGCTTCGTGGAGCACCGGAGCGTGGACCTCGTGCCGCACGGGCGGCTGTGGATCGGCGTGCGGGCCTGAGCAGGGCTCCGTGCGCGCGAGCACGGGGCTGAGGTCGTCATCTCCTCGATGACGACCTCGACCCCGTTCTCGGCGTCAGCCGCTCAACCCAGGACGGGCCCGCTACACGGCCGCCGCGACCGCGAGCGCCCCGGCGACCACGGCGAGCGGCGCGAGCACGAGCCCCTGCCGGACGAGCGGCCACCACCCCACCTCGCGGAACCCCATCCAGTGACGTGAGCACTGGACCCACCACAGCACGGTCGCGACCGACGCCCACGGCGTGACGAGGGGTCCGGCGTTGACACCGACGAGCAGCGCCGCGAGCCGTGCGGGGTCGCCCGCGGCGGCGGGTTCGAGCGCGAGGTAGGCGGGCAGGTTGTTGACGACGTTGGCCGCGACGGCGCCCGCGCCCGCGACCTGGAGCAGGTCTCCCGTCCCGGTCCCGGTGCCCGCGAACCGGGCGAGCAGGTCCCCGAGGCCGTGCACCTGCCAGGCCTCGACGGCCACGAAGAGCGACGCGAGGACCAGCACGGTCCGCCACGGCACGAGCTCGCCCACGGGCGCCACGAGGTCGCGGCGCCGCACGAGCGTCACGGCCAGCAGCACCACGGCCCCGCCCACTGCGACGGCGGCCACGGGCAGCCCGACGGCGAAGCACACACCGAGCGCGACCGTCACGAGCCCGGCGAGCGGCAGGAGCACGCGGTCGCGCTCGACGACCAGCGGGTGCGCGTCGAACGTCCCGCGCAGGTCCCGGTGGTGGGCCACGAACAGGTAGGCGACGGTCACCGCGACGACCACGAGCGCCGGCAGCCACATGGTCGCGGCGTACGGGACGCCCGGTTCGAGCCGCGCGAGGCGGTGCGCGGCGAGCAGGTTCGTCAGGTTGGAGACGGGCAGCAGCAGCGAGGCCGTGTTCGCGAGCGCGAGGACGGTGAGCGCGAACGGCAGCGGTCGGGACCCCGTGCGCCGCGCGATCATCAGGACCACGGGCGTGAGCAGCACGGCCGTGGTGTCGAGCGACAGGACGACCGTGCACACGCACGCGAGCAGCACCACGAGCCCCCACAGGAGCAGGCGGCTGCCCCGCGCGAGCCGCATCGCCCAGGAGGCCGCGGCGTCGAACAGGCCGGCGGCCGCGCACATCTCCGCGACCACGGTGATCGCGACGAGGAACAGCAGGATCGGCCCGACGCGCGCGACGAGCTCGCCCGCGGCGTCGAGCGGGAGCCACCCGATCGCGACGACGGACGCACCCAGCACGACGGCCACCGCCCACAGAGGCACCCGCACCCGCCGACCCGCCACCCTGATCTCCCTGCTCGCTCCTGCTTCCCTCGGGCGTCCCGGCACCCGCTACCGGCCCACGCCGGGTGGACGTCGCCCCCCTGCGCCCGTACGCCCTGGGCGTCGCGCGCTTTCGCACCGCGCCCGCAACGGGCAGAGTCGAGGGTATGACGGACGGGACGAGGTTGCTGGTGCTGGGCGGGACGGAGTTCGTGGGCCGGGCGGTCGTCGACGACGCGCTGGCCCGCGGCTGGGACGTCACGGTGTTCCACCGGGGCACGCGCGAGGCCCCGCACGGGGTGCGCGTCCGGCACGGCGACCGCACCGCCGTCGGGGGCCTGGACGCCCTCGCCCAGGGTGAGTGGGACGTCGCGGTCGACACGTGGTCGGGGGCCCCGAGCGTGGTCCGCGACGCCACCCGCCTGCTCGACGACCGTGTGGGCCGGTACGTGTACGTGTCGAGCCGCTCGGTCTACACGTACCCCACCGAGGCGGGGGCCGGCGAGGACGCCCCCCTCGTGGAGGCGACCCCCGACGACGGTGCCGACGTCGACTACGCGCGTGCCAAGCGCGGCGGCGAGCTGGCGGTCGAGGAGTCGTTCGGGCACCGTGCGGTCCTCGCCCGGGCCGGGCTGATCCTGGGGCCGCGTGAGAACGTCGGGCGCCTGCCCTGGTGGTTGCAGCGGATCGCCCGCGGCGGCCCGGTGCTCGCACCCGGGCCCAGCGCGCTGCCCCTGCAGTACGTCGATGCGCGCGACCTCGCCGCGTTCGTGCTCGACGCGACCGAGCAGGGGCTCAGCGGGCCGTTCAACGTCGTGAGCCCGAGCGGGCACGCGACCATGGGCGAGCTGCTCGAGGCGTGCGTGGCCGCGACGGGCTCCGACGCCGAGCTGCGCTGGACCACGCCCGAGGCGGTCGAGGCCGCGGGCATCGCGCCCTGGACCGAGCTGCCCGTCTGGCTCCCCCCGGGCGAGCTGCACGACACCCTGCACCGCGGCGACGTGACGCGCGCGCTCTCCGCGGGGCTCCGCAACCGGCCCGTCGAGGAGACGGTCGCGGACACCTGGGCCTGGTGGGGATCCCTGCCCGACGGCGGAGCCGCCCTCCGCGCGGACCGCCCCCAGGTGGGGCTCGACCCGGACAAGGAGGCGCGGGCGCTCGCGGTCTGAGGGCCCTGCCTGCCGTCCGTGCCGGCGGTCGGTCGTGTCGGCGGTCGGTCAGGTTCTGGGGGTGGTAGGTCGTGTCAGAGCGAGCGTGGCCTCGACGACGCGCTCGCCCTGACACGAGTCATGGGGGCGGTGCTATCGCCTCATCGGGCGCCGTGCCGCCGGACGGGGCGGCGCCGGGACGGGCGCGAGAGGTGCAGCAGGACGCCGCCGAGGATCACCAGCGAGGCGCTCGCCACGACCAGCGGCATCGTCTCGGCACCGGTCTGGACGAGCCTGTCCGGGGCGACCACGGCCTGGGCGTCGTCCGCTCGCGCACCCTCACCCGGGGTGGGCGTCGCTGCCGTCGTGCTCGCAGCGCCCTCACCGGTGACGGCGGGTCGGGCCGCGTCGACCAGGACGTCGTTCGTGGCGGGCGTCGTCGTGGAGGCGGTCGGGTCCTGCAGGATGGTCGGGGTCGTCGGCGTCGTGGCTCGCTTCTTGCCGGGGACCGTCGCCGGCACGTCGGTCACGATCGTCGACCACTTCGTCACCGACGGCGTCGTCGACCGCTTCGTCGGGACGGTCGTGGGCCGCTCGTCGACGGGTGGCTGCACGTCGGTGAACGGCACGACCTCGACCGGCTTCACCTCCTCGGCGGGCACGAGGGCGGTCCAGGGAGTGGTCTCGGTGACCGCGGTCAGGTCGGTCTCCGGGGACTCCCAGCAGATCCTCACGTGGTCGTAGCCGTCGAGGTAGAGCTCGTTGCGGACGTCGGCGCCGTTGCCCCAGCCCGGGGACTCGTGGCCGTCGGGCCCGACCACGGTGAGGCTGCTGACGGGCATCCGGGCGCCCTCGACCCGGACGTTCGACCCGTCGCGGACGAGCACGAGGCCGGTCTCGCCGATCTCGACGCGTCGGACGTCGCTGCGGCCGAGCCGGTCGGCCCCCACGTCCTGGCACGTCGGCTCGACCGGAGCCGTCTCCGCGCGTGCCGTCGGCGCGCTCAGTGCTGTCAGGGGGATCGCTGCCGCGACCGCGAGCGCGACCGCCCCGGTGCGCGCGATGCGGGCAGCGGAGGATCGGGAGGCACGGGGACGGCGGGCGTCTGTCGAGGACATGTCTCCAGCCTCGCGCCCGCACCCGGCCCCGTGGATCGACCCGGCGTCGACCGTGCTCCCCGACTTTGGTCGATGTCCGGTTCGGGACCCGGCGACCTCAGTCGGCGGCGTCGCGGACCAGCAGGGCGATCTGCACCCGGTTGTCCACGCCCAGCTTGTCGAACAGGTGCCCGATGTGGGACTTGACCGTGCCGATGCTCATGAAGAGCTCGGCCGCGATGCCCGCGTTGGACAGTCCGCGCGCGACCGCCTGCGCGACCTCCGCCTCGCGCTCGGTGAGGGTAGCCAGCCGCTCGCGCGCGTCCGTGACCGTGCCGCGGTCGGTGCGCTGCGACACCGCGGCGATCAGCTGGGCCGTGACCGACGGGGAGAGGATCGGCCGACCGGCCGAGACGGCTCGTACCGCGGCGAGCAGGTCGGGCGGTGCGGTGTTCTTCAGGAGGAAGCCCGTCGCACCGTCACGCAGCGCGGTGAGGACCATGTCGTCGGTGTCGAACGTGGTCAGGACGATGACGGCGAGGTCCGGGTGGGTGGTCCGCAGCCGGCGCAGCGCCTCGAGCCCGTCCATGCGCGGCATCCGGATGTCCATCAGGACGACCTGCGGCGACGTCTCCTCGACGAGCCGCAGCGCCTGCGCCCCGTCGTCCGCCTCGCCCACGACGTCGATGCCGGGGTCCGCGCCGAGCATCATGCGCAGCCCTGCCCGGACGAGCTGCTCGTCGTCGACCAGGAGGACGCGGATCGGCTGCTCGGGGGTCGTCACGAGTCCCCCTCGGGCCACGGCAGCACGGTCCGGAGCACATAGCCTCCACGCCCGTCCGGTCCGTGCTCGAGCTGTCCTCCGGCCAACCTGGCCCGTTCGGCGATCCCGACGAGTCCCATGCGTCCTCCTTCGATCTGGTGGTGCCCGCTCGCGCTGCCCGGGGCGTTGCGCACCTCGACGGTCAGCAGCCCGCCCGGAGCGCCCTCGATCCCGACGACGACCTGCGCCCCCGCCGCGTGCTTGCGGGCGTTGGTGAGCGCCTCCTGCACGATCCGGTACCCGTCACGACTCAGCTGCCCCGGCAGCCCGGGCAGGTGCTCCCGGGTCGCGGCGTCGACCTCGACGCGCACGGGGGTGCCCGCGTCGACCGCCTCGAGGGCCAGGTCGTCCACGTCCGCGAGGGTCGGCTGAGGGCGGTCCGGGACGGAGGCGCCCGCCTCCAGGTCGGACGAGCGCAGGACGCCGAGCACCTGCTTGAGCTCGACCAGCGCGAGGTTGGCGTTGTCCCGCACGACCCCGGCAGCGGCCGCGACCTGGTCCGGCGGGAGGTCAGGGCGGAACGCCAGCACCCCGGCGTTCATCGCGACCAGCGAGATCCGGTGCGCCAGGACGTCGTGCATCTCGCGGGCGATACGGGTGCGCTCGGCGACCTTCGCCTGCTCGACGCGCGCGGTCTGCTCCCGTTCGGCGGCCAGCGCCCGCTCGTTCAGCGCCTCGACCAGCTCCCGACGGCTCCCCTGGTACGCGCCCAGACCGACGCAGGCGGCGTACACCGTCACCACGATCACCGCCTGCGCCCACCACTGCCTGCTGGCGTCACCGGTCACCTCGTCGACCATGGTGCTCGCCACGAACAGCACCCCGACACCGGCGACGGGCCACCACCGTCTCGTCGTCGCGAGCGAGACGACCGCGACGAACACCGCGCCGAGGACTGCCGAGCAGAACGTCGACGCAGCGACGACCAGGACCGCGACGAGCACCGGCCGGCGCCGACGAAGTCCCAGGAGCGCCACCGCCGCGACCCCCGCCGCGCCGTCCGCGACCCAGCGCAGCGCCGGGGCGTCGGGGGTCCGCGCGACGGCGAGCCCGAGCGCCAGCGCCCCGAGCGCGACCGCGAACGCGATCGTCGCGATCTCGCCGATGCTCGCGCGGCTGACCGGCGCCGTCGGGCCGGTGGTCGGGGCCGTGCTCACGCGCCCGGCGCAGAACCTGCCGGCACCTCGGCCGGCGTGATCGCCTCCCGGGCGGGCCGCCTGCGGTCACGCACGACGAGCACGACGAGGGTCACGGCCGCGAGCGGGTAGACGATCGTGACCAGGACGTTGGCGACGTTCGTCGCGGCGCTGTCGGACATGTGGACGCCGGCCAGGAAGGTCGAGAAGTCCCACAGCGCGTGCAGGGTCATCGCGGCGAGGATCGTGCCGGTCCCGCGGCGGGCCAGGTACAGGGCCGTCCCGGTGAGCGCCGCGAAGAAGATCTGGACGACGGCGCCCGGCTCGTTCAGCAGGAGGTTGGTCAGGTGGAACGCGCCGAACCACAGGGTCGTCCACAGGATCGCCATGCCCTCGGAGCGGTCCCCCTGGCGCATCGCGCGCAGGACGACCCCACGGAAGAGCGTCTCCTCGGTGAACCCGACGAGCAGGCTCGCGAGCAGGACGGCGAGCACGTGCTCGGGCGCGAACAGGGTCCAGTCGAGTCCCGCGAGGTGCAGCACCGCGACCAGGACCAGGAGGGCCGGCAGCGACCACAGGAACCACCCCGTCGGGAGGCGGCGCGCGTCCCGGAAGACGTGGTCCCATCGCGCCCAGACGAGGAAGGCGACCAGCCAGACCGCGCCTGCGGCGAGCGGCAGGACCACCGCGCGCATCGTGTCGCCGGTGGTGTCGAAGAAGTGCTCGTACCCGACACCCGAGATCCGCATGAGACCGATGACGATCACGCAGTAGACGACGAACACGACCGCGGCGACGGGCACCGAGGGGGCGACGCGCCAGCGTGGGGACGAGACCTCGACACGTGCGGACATGCTGCTCCGATCGTCACCGGGTCCGACCCGGCGCGGCGGGACCCGGTGCCAACCTATCCGGCGCTCCCGCGCCCGGTCGGGATCCCGGCGCGCGTCGTGTCAGAACCCGTGTGGCGTGGAGGTCGTGCCCGTCCTGACACGGGTCGGGGCCTCCGGGTCACGGCCGCAGGTAGTCGAAGATGAGGGTCGTGCTCGTGCCCGCGACCTCGGGGCGCACGCTGAGCGTGCTCGCGACCAGGTCACGCAGCGCCGTCGAGTCGCGCACCGCGACGTGCACCATGAAGTCGCGGTCGCCCGTCACGAAGTAGATGCCCTCGACGTTGGGCAGACCTGCGAGGTAGTCACGGAACGCGGTGAGGCCCGAGCGGGCGTGCGAGTGCAGCCGGACCGCGATGAGCGCCTGGAGGCTGCGGCCCATGGCCGCCGGGTCGATCTCGGTGCGGAAACCCTGGATGACCCCGCGCTCCTGGAGCGAGCGGATGCGCGCGTGGCACGTCGACGGGGCGATCCCGACGGCGTCCGCGACGGCCTTGTTGGTCGCGCGCGCGTCGGCGTCGAGGACCGCGAGGATGCGGCGGTCGGTCTCGTCGAGCACGGCCGCCTGGACCTGCGTCGACCCGGCCCGAAGATCGTTCGGCATGGTCCCCATCTCTCGTCTCACTGGAGAAGATCGTTCGGTCAGACCCCTGTGTTCCGAAGAACCTGTCGGCCTGCTTGAACCCTACCGAAGATCCCCTCACCATTGATGTCGAGGCGCAACCCGTCTCCCACGACCCGGCCTCAGCATCCTCGAGGCCGGGTCGACAACGTCTCAGGGCAAAGGAGCCCCCGATGACCACCCCGTCACGCACGACCACCCGTTCTCCCGCCCCCCGCACGGCGGTCGTCGTCGGCGCAGGCATGGTGGGCCTCGCGACCGCCTGGCACCTGCAGCGCCGCGGCGTCGAGGTCACCGTCCTCGACCGCGAGGGCGTCGCCGCCGGCTCGTCCTGGGGCAACGCGGGCTGGCTCACGCCCGGCATGGCGATGCCGCTCGCCGACCCCACGCTCTGGACCTACGCCCCCAAGGCGCTGCTCGACCCGGCCGCGCCGCTGCACATCCCTGCGCGGCTCGACCCGCGCCTGTGGTCATTCCTCGCCCGGTTCGCGACGCACGCGACCCGGCGCGCCTGGGACCGCGCCATGGCCGCGCTCACCCCGATCGACCGGCTCGCGCTCGACGCGTTCGACGAGCTCGCCGCGCACGGCGTCGCGGCCCGCTCCACGCCCGGTCCGTTCGTGATCGGCTTCGAGGACGAGAAGCAGGCCGCGCCGTTCCTCCACGAGATCGCCCAGGTCGAGGCCGCGGGACAGGTGGTCCCGCTGCGCCGCATCGACCGGCCCGACGACGCCGCGCGCCCCTCCGGTCCGTCGCACCCGGGCGCGGGCCGGGTCGAGGTGCGCGACGCCGTCGGGCACGCCTCACGCTCGACGCACCCGGGCGGCCCGGCGCCCGAGGGGACCGACGCCGTCGGGCGGCCCGCGCAGCTCACCGACCGCGTGCGCGCCGTCTACGCCCTGGAGGGCCAGCGGTTCGTCGAACCCGGACCGTTCGTCGGCGCGCTGGGCGACGCGGTCCGCGCGCGCGGCGGGCGCATCGTGACCGGTGCGACCGTCACCGGACTGCGGGCCCAGGAGGGGCGCGGCGTGCAGGTTCTCGTCGACGGGCAGGACCCCGTCGTCGCCGACGTCGCCGTCCTCGCGACCGGCGCCTGGCTCCCGGGGCTCGCGAAGCCGCTCGGGGTGCGCACGCTCGTGCAGGCCGGGCGCGGGTACTCGTTCACCGTCAAGACCGACGTGCCCGTCGAGCAGCCGATCTACCTGCCGTCGCGCCGCGTCGCGTGCACGCCCTACCAGGGGCGGTTCCGCATCGCCGGGACCATGGAGTTCCGCGGCCCCGACGAACCGTTCCAGCCACGGCGCATCGAGGCGATCCTCGCGTCCGTGCGGGACCTGTTCCAGGGAGTCGACCTCGACGACCGGCACGACGAGTGGGTCGGGTCCCGGCCTGTGACCCCCGACGGCCTGCCGCTCGTCGGGGCAACGCGCGCGCCCGGCGTCTACGTCGCGGGCGGGCACGGGATGTGGGGCATCGTGCTCGGGCCCGCGACCGGCAGGCTGCTCGCCGAGCAGATCATGACCGGGACGGTGCCGCCCGAGATCAGGAGCTTCGACCCTCTGCGGTGAGACGTGCGGGCGCCGCCGCGTGCACAACGTCCGCCGGCGCCGCGTCGACCCGGATGCGGTCGAGGTAGTCGGCGATCGCGTCGCGGTTCCTGGTGAGGGTGTCGATGCGCTCGGTCATGCGTCCCAGCTCGGTCTCGAGCAGCGCGATCTTGTCCGGGTAGGCGTTGTGCAGGTGGATCTCGCGGGGCTGGTTCAGGCACGGCAGCAGCTCGGCGATGATCCGGGTCGGGAAGCCGACCTCCAGCAGGCCCCGGATCTGGAGCACCCGGTCGACGAGGTGCTCGCCGTACTCGCGGTACCCGTTCTCCTCGCGCTGCGGGGTCAGGAGGCCCTGCTCCTCGTAGTACCGGAGCAGCCGGGTGGCCGTGCCTGTGCGGCGGGACAGCTCGCCGATACGCATGCGGTGCGCCTCTCTCGCGGGTCGGGCTTGACCTTCACATCCATGTCAGACATTCATGCTAACCCCATGACCACCTGCACCACTCCGACCGCACCGTCGACCGAGACGCCCCCGACACCCGCCGCGCCCGTCGCACCCCACGAGGCGACCCCGCTCCCCGACCGGACCGCCCCACCCGCGGACGCTCCGCCGTCGGGCACGCGTTTTCCCCTGCTGCCGCTGCTCGCCCTGGCCGCGACCGGGTTCGTCACGCTCCTCACCGAGGTGCTGCCCGCCGGCGTGCTGCCCGCGCTCGGCACGGACCTCGGCGTGTCCGCGAGCGCCGCCGGGCAGACCGTCACCGTCTTCGCGATCGGGGCGATCGTGGCCGCGATCCCGCTGAGCCGCGCCACGGCCCGCTGGCCCAGGCGCCGCCTGCTCCTCACGACGATCACCGGGTTCGCCGTGGCCAACACCGTGACGGCCGTGTCGTCGAGCTACGTGCTCACGCTCGGCGCGCGCTTCGCGGCCGGGCTCGTCGCCGGGCTGACCTGGGCGCTGCTCGCCGGGTACGCGCGGCGGCTCGCCTCACCCGCGCAGGCCGGGCGGGCGCTCGCCATCGCGATGGGCGGCGCTCCCCTCGCGCTGGCCCTGGGCGTCCCCGCCGGGACCGCGCTGGGCGCGACCGTCGGGTGGCGCTGGGCGTTCGGCGCCATGACGATCCTCAGCCTCGGCCTGCTCGTGTGGGTGCGCTGGGGCGTGCGGGACTTCCCGGGCGAGCCGCGCGGCACGCAGGTGCCGATCGGGCGGGCGCTGGCGCTGCCCGGCGTCGCGCCCGTCGTCCTCGTGACGGGCCTGACCGTCCTGGCCTACAACGTGTTCTCGACGTACGTCGCGGTGTTCCTCGAGGACGTCGGCCTCGGCGCGCAGACCGGGGTCCTGCTGGCCGTGCTCGGCGCGACGTCGTTCGCGAGCCTCGTCGTGATCGGGGCCCTGATCGACACGCACCTGCGCGTCATGACGGTGCTCGCCGCGACGCTCCTGGGGCTCGCGGGCCTGACGCTCGCGGTCGCGGCGGGCTCCCCCGTCGCGGTCTACGCCGCGGTCGCTGCGCTGGGTTTCGCGTTCGGCGGCAGCGGGACCCTGTTCCAGACGGCGCTCGCGCGGGCCGCCGGGCCGGCGGCCGACGTCGCGCAGTCCGCGTTCGTGACCTCGTGGAACGGGGCGCTCGCGCTCGGCGGGATCGTGGGCGGCGTGGTGCTGGGCACGGGCGGTTCCGGCGCGCTGCCGTGGGCGACGCTCGCGCTCGCGGTCCCCGTCGTGGGGATCGTGCTCGGGGCGAGGCGTCACGCCTTCCCGACGGCAGCGAGGTGACTCGAGGCCGGAGATGACGCGCGAGCGGCCTTGCGGGCGGGCGGCTCTCACGTCGAGTGTGCAGTTCGGGTCGTCTCCGATGGCCTGCGACGACCCGAACTGCACACTCGACGAGGTCCGCGGGCCGCCCGCGCGTCCGGAAAGGTCAGCCCGCGAACTCCTGCGGGTCCGGCCCGATGCGCCCGTCGGCACGGTCGAGCCCGTCGATCGCCGCGACCTGCTCGGCCGACAGCTCGAAGCCCAGGACGTCGAGGTTCGACGCGATGCGCCCGGGCGTGACCGACTTGGGGATCGCGACGGTCCCGGCCTGCAGGTGCCACCGGAGCACGACCTGCGCCGGGGTCACGCCGTGCGCCTCGGCGATCACGCCCAGGACCGGGTCGCCCAGCACGGTGCCCTGGCCCAGCGGGCTCCACGCCTCGGTCACGATCCCGAGCTCGCGGTGATGCGCCCGCAGCGCCCGCTGCGCGAACGCCGGGTGCAGCTCGACCTGGTTCACGGCCGGCGTCACGCCGGTGGCCGCGACGACCGCATCGAGGTGCTCGGCCGTGAAGTTCGAGACGCCGATCTCCCGGACGAGCCCCGCCTCGCGCAGCGCGACGAGCTCTTCCCACGCCTCGAGGAACCGACCCGCCCCAGGCACGGGCCAGTGGATCAGGTACAGGTCGAGGCGGTCGAGCCCGAGGCGCTCGAGGCTCTGCTCGAACGCGGGGCGCACGGTCTCGCGCGCCATCGCGTCGATCCACAGCTTGCTCGTCACGAAGACCTCGTCACGAGGCAGGCCCGACGCCGCGATACCCGCACCGACCCCCTTCTCGTTGCCGTACGCGGCAGCCGTGTCGATGCTGCGGTAGCCCGCGTCCAGGGCGAGCGAGACGGCCTGGGCGGCCTCGCCGTCGGGCACCTGGAAGACGCCGAAGCCGAGCTGCGGGATGCTCGTCCCCCCGCGCAGAGCGACCGCGGGGACGGTGGTGGTGCTGGTCATGTTCTTCTCCTTCAGGGGTAGGTCAGTGCGCTGCGACGGGCTCCGGTGCCGCCACAGGTATGTCGGAGGGACGTCGTTCCTGGAGCGTCGCGACGCCCAGCGCCACGACCGCGAGCAGCGTGAGCGCGGCGCCCGCCCACAGGGGTGAGGTGAAGCCGAGCCCGGCCGCGACGGCCAGGCCGCCGATCCACGCGCCGAGCGCGTTGCCCACGTTGAACGCGGCGATGTTGGCGCCCGACGCCATGGTCGGGGCGGCCTGCGCGTGGCCCATGATGCGCATCTGGAGGCCCGGCACGGTCGCGAACCCGAAGGCCCCCATGAGGAAGAGCGAGACCAGGGTCATGACCTGGCTCGTCGCGGTGAGCGCGAAGACCGCGAGGACCACGGTCAGCGCCCCGAGGAGCACGAGCAGGCTCGTCGTCAGGTACCGGTCCGCGGCCCTGCCGCCCAGGAAGTTGCCGACGAACAGCCCCACCCCGAACAGCACGAGCAGCCACGGCACGCTCGTGGTCGCGAACCCGCCGACCTCGGTGACCGTGAAGGCGATGTAGGTGAACGCGCCGAACATGCCGCCGAACCCGAGCACGGTCACGAGGATGGACCACCAGACCTGCGGGTGGCGGAAGGCCGCGAGCTCGGTCCGCAGGGACGGCGTGCCCGACGGCGCCGCTCCCGCCGGGAGGGCGGGGTCGCCGTGCGCGGTGGTCGAGCGGGCTGCGCCGCCGTGGGTCTCGCCGCCGTGGGCCGCCGCGGTGCCGTGCACGCCGGACGCGCGGCGCGTGGACGGCACGAGCAGCACGATCCCGACGAGCGCGACGACGCCGATGACCGTGATGGCCCAGAACGTCGAGCGCCAGCCGTACTGCTGGCCGAGGAACGTGCCGAACGGCACGCCCAGGACGTTGGCGGTCGTGAGGCCCGCGAACATCGTCGCGATGGCACCCGCCCGCTTGGAGGGGGCGACCATGTCGGCCGCGACGACGGCGCCGATCCCGAAGAACGCGCCGTGGCACAGCGCCGCGAGGATGCGTCCGGCGAGCAGCAGCTCGTACGTGGGGGCGAGCGCCGAGAGCAGGTTCCCCGCGATGAACAGGATCATGAGGCTGCCGAGGACCGTCTTGCGGTCGAGGCGGATCACGGCGGCCGTGAGGCCGATCGCGCCGACCGCGACCGCGAGCGCGTAGCCCGAGATGAGGTAGCCGGCGACGGCCTCGGTCACGCCGAACTCTCGTGCGATCTCCGGCAGGAGACCCATGATGACGAACTCGGTGAGCCCGATCCCGAAGCCCCCGACGGCGAGGGCGAGAAGACCCAGCGGCATGCGCTGCTCCTTGTCTGTGTCTGGCACCCCGCGCATCAGCGTGTGTGCAACAACCGGCGCGTGCAGTAGTTGCAGGCGCCTCATAAATAGTTGCACGCGCTGGTAGTTCACACAAGCGGTATAGTTGAGAGCGACGTCACGACAGGCACAGGAGGCACGCATGGGCATCGGGGACGACGCCGTCGAGATCCGCTCGCAGGGCTGGCGCACCCTCGCCGCGCTGCACGGCATCCTCGACACCGCGCTCGAACGCGCGCTCCAGGCCGACCACGGCCTCTCGGTCGTCGAGTACACCGTGCTCGACGCGCTCTCGCGCCAGGACGGCTGGCACATGCGCATGCAGCAGCTCGCGCGCGCCGCGGCCCTGAGCAGCAGCGCCACGACCCGCCTCGTCAACCGCCTCGAGGACCGCGGTCTCCTCACGCGCATCCTGTGCCAGGACGACCGTCGCGGCATCTACACCGAGCTCACCCCGCAGGGCGAGCAGCTCCTGCGCCAGGCCCGACCCACGCACGACGCGGCCCTCGAGCAGGCCCTCACCGAGGCCTGCCAGGTCGAGGAGCTCGCGCCCCTCGTCGCGGCGCTGCACGAGCTGCCCGCCGAGCCGTCGGTGAGCGCGGCACCCGTCGGCGCGACGGCCTGAGGGCCGCTGGCCTCGGGCCGTCGCTCGGCACTCGGGCCTCGCCGCCCTGGGCCCGCGTTGCCCTCGGCCCGCGCTGACCTCGGCCCCTCGCCGCGCGGCGGGAGGGCGCGGCCTGGTCGTGGGGGGTGGGGGTGGGGGGGGGCGCAGCGCGCCGGGAACCCCCCCACAGCGCCCACCCCCCCCCGCCCCCCCCCCCCCCC